>CALWXT010000134.1 GCA_944385575.1 uncultured Flavonifractor sp.
ATCAACAAGCTGGCCATGATGGGCCTGCACCTGGCCGACGAGGAAAACTGAGGCCAGAGAGGAAACGGGCGGTCCGGGGGCACGTAACGTCCCCTCCCGGACCCGCCGGCCGTCAGGCGCCTGTTTCCGGGGAGCATAACGCTCCCTCCGGACGAATCTTGATCGCCATAGGAGTTGGAAATTATGTCTCATTATCGTAAACTGGGCAAGCCCACCGATCAGCGTATCGCTATGCTGCGCGCCATGACCACCTACCTGCTGGAGAACGGCCAGATCAAGACCACCGTTTCCCGCGCCAAGGAAGTGGCTCCCGTGGCCGAGAAGATGATCACCCTGGCCAAGAACCCCAGCCTGGCCAACTACCGTAAGGCCCTGTCCTACCTGACCAAGGAGGACGTGGCCAAGAAGCTGTTCGACGAGATCGGCCCCAAGTACGCCACCCGCAACGGCGGCTACACCCGGGTCGTGAAGATCGGTCCTCGCCGCGGCGACGCCGCCGAGATGGCCATTGTCCAGCTGGTGTAATCATAAAAAAGGATGTGCCTGTGGCACATCCTTTTTTTGCGCTTTTCGACCCTGCTTGACAGAAAAGACCGGGCATTTTATAATGCAGACAACAGAACAGACAGGGAAGGGGAGGGCGGACATGAGCCGGAAGGCGTATAGGCTGGATGGCAAGCTGCTGCTGTTGGTGCTGGTCTGCCTGGCCTATGGGGCCATGCTCCTGCTGAATGTACCCTGTCTGTTTACCGCGTGGCTGGGTATACCCTGTCCCGGCTGCGGTATGCGCCGTGCGCTGGCGGCAGCGGCGTCTCTGCACTTTGGCCAAGCCTTCCGGCTGCATCCCATGTTCTGGTCCCTGCCGGTATTGGTGCTGTCCATCTGGAAAAACGGACGGCTGACCGGCTGCCGGCGGCTCAATATCGCCATCCATGCCGTACTGGCTCTGGGCTTTTTGGCCCATTATGCCGCCGTGCTGCTGCGCACCTGTTAAGCGCAACGAAAAGAGAGAGGAATGATTGCTATGTATTGCCCCAATTGCGGACATCAGGCAGATGACCGGGCCTCCTTCTGCTCCAACTGCGGCGCCCCGCTGAACCAGGGGAACAGCCAGTACATACCCGGCCAGAAATCCAGACTGGCTGCCGGCCTGTTTGGCATTTTCCTGGGCGGCCTGGGAGTCCACAGCTTCTACCTGGGCTATGTGGGTAAGGGGATTGCTCAGATCCTGCTGTCCTTCTGCTTTGGCATCGGTGCTATCTGGGGCCTGATTGAAGGCATTCTGATTTTGGCCAGCGTCATCAATACCGATGCTCAGGGGGTCCCTCTGCGGGACTGGTGAGCGGAAAGCACCCAATCTCTCCTTGCATTTTCCCGGGGGCTGTGATATACTACATTCCAATAACTGATAAAGGAGACGGTGAGCCCTCGTGGACGAACCTCCGCCTAGTCACAATTGCAAAAGAAAAAGCAACCAGGACAGCTCTATCCCACTGGGATAGGGGTGTCCTTTTGCGCGTTCCCATCAAAAACAAGTGTTGGAGTTGATTGTAAGTTTATGTTAGACAGTGCCAGTATAGGGATGATCGTTGCTTTGGTGTTCCTGGTCGCCATGTCGGGGTATTTTTCCGCCACGGAGACCGCCTTTACCTCACTCAACCGGGTCCGACTGAAAAGCCGGGCAGACGCTGGGGACCGGCGTGCCGCGCGGACTCTGGCGTTGGCGGAGGATTATGACAAGCTGCTGTCCACCATCCTGATCGGCAATAATATTGTCAACAACGTGGCCACTACTATCGGTGCGGTGTTGTTCATTCGTCTGATCGACGATGTGCGGGGCCCCACGGTGTCCGCTATAGTGCTGACAGTGGTCATCCTGATTTTTGGCGAGGTCTCCCCCAAGAGCCTGGCCAAGGAATCCCCTGAGCGGTTCGCCATGTTTTCCGCGCCTCTGCTGCGTATGTTTGAGGTGCTCCTTACCCCGCTGAACTTCCTGTTCAGCCTGTGGAAGCGGCTGCTGTCCAAGGTGTTCCACAAGTCGGATGACAGCGGCATCACCGAGGAGGAGCTGGTGACCATGGTGGACCAGGCGGAGAGCGAGGGTGGCCTGGATCAGCACGAGAGCAAGCTCATCCGCTCCGCCATCGAGTTCAACGATCTGGAGGTGGATGAGATCCTCACCCCCCGTGTGGACATTGTGGCGGTAGAGGACACCGACTCCATGGACGACATTGCCCAGGCCTTTGCCGAGAGCGGCTATTCCCGCCTGCCGGTGTACCATGAGGACATTGATAACATTGTAGGCGTCATCCATGAGAAAGACTTCCACGCCGCCCGCTACCGGGGTATGGAGGACGTGAAGGCCATCATGGGCCCCATGCTCTATACCACCGGAAACACCAAGATCTCCGAACTGCTGCGCATTCTCCAGCGGGAGAAGGCCCACATGGTAGTGGTGGTGGACGAGTACGGCGGCACCGAGGGCCTGGTCACTCTGGAGGATATCGTGGAGGAACTGGTGGGCGAGATCTGGGATGAGCACGACGAGGTGATTGAGGAATTCCGGAAGCAGGAGGACGGCAGTTACATCATCTCCTGTTCCGCTGACCTGACCGACCTGTTCGACCTGTTCTCCATCAAGGGCGAGTGCGACGCCAACACCATCTCCGGCTGGGTGATGGAGCAGATCGGCCGTATTCCCGAAGAGGGTGACCAGTTTACCTCCGACGGCCTGGATGTCACCGTCACCAAGGTGGATCACCGCCGCGTGCTGGAGATTCGCGTGGTGGTCCGACCCGACGAGGAGGAAAAGAGCAAGGAGAACTGACACAGTCCGCAATACACAGGAGGAACCATTATGGCAAATACACTGGATGATCTGAAAAACCGCCGCAGCTGCCGCAGCTACCAGCCCCGGCAGATTACGGAGGAGGAATTGCAGCAGGTGCTGGAGGCCGGCATGTATGCCCCCACCGGACGGGGCGCTCAGGCCCCCGTCATTGTGGTGGTGCAGGACCCGGACACCATTGAGACCCTGCGGAACATGAACGCTTCCATCCTGGGCAACCCGGAGGCCGACCCTTTCTATGGTGCCCCTACCGTACTCATCGTGCTGGCGGACAAGAGCCGCCCCACCTACCTGTATGACGGAAGCTGCGTGATGGATAATCTGCTCAACGCCGCCCAGGCGGTGGGCCTGGGCGCCTGCTGGATTCACCGGGCCAAGGAGGAGTTTGAATCCGCCGAAGGCAAGGCCATGCTGGAGCAGTGGGGTGTTCAGGGCGACTATGAGGGCATCGGCCATTGTGTGCTGGGCTATCGCGCCGATGCGGTGCCTGCTCCCGCCCCCCGGAAGGCCAATTACGTGTATTACGTGCGCTGAATTCGGAAAAATGCGCTGAAATTTCCGTATGAGACTTTACAATGCGGGAAAAATGTGATAGTCTATCATAGCCTGTGTAATGCAGGCCCTACCCCGGACTTCGTCTCCCGGCTTACACCGGCCGGTCACGCAGCCCGCGGGCACATTTCATGAAAGGTGGAACCTAACCATGATCCGTAAGGACGAAAAGACCGCTGTTATCGAAGCCAACCGCACTCATCCCACTGACACCGGCTCTCCCGAGGTGCAGATCGCTATTCTGACCGCCCGCATCCAGGAGCTGACCGAGCACCTGAAGGTGCACAAGCACGACAACCACAGCCGCCGCGGCCTGCTGAAGATGGTCGGTAAGCGCCGCAAGATGCTGGACTACCTGATGGCCAAGGACATCGAGCGCTATCGTGCCATCATCGCCAAGCTGGGCATCCGTAAGTAATGTTGTATTGAATAGGGGTGGCGCGGGACACCGTGCCACCCCTTCTTCCCATCCGTCAGAGCACGCTTTTTAGCAGTTGAACCTGGGCCCGGAGGGCCGGACGTGGGTTCAAGTGCTAAAAAGAGCCTGGCTCTGATGTGTGGGAAACACCAATGAAAAGGAGGAACAACCCGCATGTCAACCATTATCAAGCACAAGGAATTCAACAACCGCAAGGTGTACAAGACCGAGGTTGCCGGCCGTCCCCTGACCATCGACGTGGGCAAGGTGGCTGAGCTGGCCACCGCGTCCGCCATGGTGACCTACGGCGAGACCACCGTGCTGGTGGCCGTCACCGTGTCTCCCCGTCCCCGGGACGGTGTGGACTTCTTCCCCCTGAGCGTGGACTTTGAGGAGAAGCTGTACGCTGTGGGCCGCATTCCCGGCTCCTTCATGCGCCGTGAGGGCCAGCCCTCTCTGCCCGCCGTGCTGGCCAGCCGCGTGATCGACCGATCCATCCGGCCTCTGTTCCCCTATGACTTCCGCAACGACGTGGTGGTTACCGCCACCGTCATGAGCGTGGACCGGGACTGCTCTCCCGAGGTTACCGCCATGATCGGCGTGTCCGCCTGCCTGGCCTTCTCCCCCATTCCCTGGGCCGGCCCCATCGGCTGCCTGGAGGTGGGCTATGTGGACGGCCAGATCGTCATGAACCCCACCAACGAGCAGAAGCACAACTCCCAGCTGGACCTGACCGTGGCCGCCACCGACAAGAAGGTCATCATGATCGAGGCCGGCGCCAAGGAGCTGCCCGACGACATCATGTATGACGCCATCGTCAAGGCCCACGAGGAGATCCGCGCCCAGGTGGCCTTCATCAACCAGATCGTGGCTGAGATCGGCAAGGAGAAGATGACCTACGACCACGCCGACTTCGATCAGGAGCTGTTCGACAAGATCGTGGAGGCCACCATGGACGAGGCCAAGGCCGCCATGGACACCGACGACAAGAACATCCGGGAGGAGCGGTGGAACGCCCTCATCGAGCACTGGCATGAGCTCTTCCTGGAGGACTATCCCGAGATGGACAAGTACCTGGAGGAGATCACCTACAAGTTCCAGAAGAAGATCGTCAAGGCCTGGCTGCTGGAGGGCCACCGTGTGGACGGCCGCCAGAAGAACGAGATCCGCCCCCTGGCCGCCGAGGTGGGCGTCCTGCCCCGGGTTCACGGCTCCGGCCTGTTCACCCGCGGCCAGACCCAGGTCCTCTCCATCTGCACCCTGAACACCCTCTCCGCCGCCCAGAAGCTGGACACCATCTGGGAGGAGGAGGAGAAGCGGTACATGCACCACTACAACTTCCCCGCCTACTCCACCGGCGAGGCCCGTGCCGCCCGTTCCACCAACCGTCGTGAGAAGGGTCACGGTGCTCTGGCCGAGCGGGCTCTGGAGCCTGTTATCCCCTCCGTGGAGGACTTCCCCTACGCCATCCGCGTGGTGAGCGAGGTGCTCTCCTCCAACGGCTCCACCTCCCAGGGCTCCATCTGCGGCTCCACCCTGGCCCTGATGGACGCCGGCGTGCCCATCTCCGCCCCCGTGGCCGGCATCTCCTGCGGCCTGATCCAGGACGACGACGGCTCCTTCCAGACCTTCATCGACATCCAGGGCGTGGAGGACTTCCACGGCGAGATGGACTT
>CALWXT010000135.1 GCA_944385575.1 uncultured Flavonifractor sp.
GGGCAGCAGCTCCCGCCGCCGCAGGGCATAGGACAGTTTCTCAAAATAGGCTTCTTTGGTCATGTTCGTTTCCTCCTTGGGCTTAGCGCCCTATTTCAATTATCGTTTTTGTCACCCGCTTGGGACTCCCATCAAGCCATCTTATCCACGGAAAATCGATTCAGCAAATGGGACGAAAAAGTGTGTGCCCTTTTTGGCAGCAGCGATAAGGCCGGGCCGCGCGGCCACGCACCTCCAGGTGGAAAATAAAAGCGCCCTTTTTGACTTTGCCGGGCAACAAAAAAGCGCCGGTCTGATGGTTGACGAAACCAACAAACCGGCGCACTGTTTTTTGTATATCATTTTTCGGATTTTAGCGCCCTATTTGCCCTCAAATAGGGCGCTAAAACGGGCCACACGGTATTTTGTGGAGGGATCTGGGGTTCAAACCCTTCCCATACCTCTGAATGCCTCGAAAATATCTTTTTTTGCTCAAGTCATTTTTAGGGAAAATAGAAAAGCCACACCCCCTGGGACTCTAGGCGTTCCGCCTAAAATATCCAGATTGGTGTGGCTTTATGGTTGCGGGAGGAGGATTTGAACCTCCGACCTCCGGGTTATGAGCCCGACGAGCTACCAAGCTGCTCTATCCCGCGATATGGTGCCGGAGACCGGGATCGAACCGGCACGGGATTACTCCCACGGGATTTTAAGTCCCGGGCGTCTGCCAATTCCGCCACTCCGGCATGGAGGGCTTCCAGTCTCGTAAGTGCTCAACTAGAATACCACATGGGATTGCACTTGTCAAGATATAATTTCTAATTTTTTGCCGACGGGAATCGTGCACATCTTCCCTAGGGACTGGAATATACTGGTATGTACATCACGCAGGAAGGAGGACCCCCTATGAGAGGTAACCATTATGACGAGACTACCCCCCGCACCGAGCCCAAAGGAGACGTTGACGACCTGATCTTCTGCGCCGGCCCCGACTGGTCGGTCAGCCAGCGATAAAAACCGCCGCCGGCCGGCGGTTTTTTGATGCCCTCTCTTTACATTGCCCCCGGTGTTGGATATAATAATAGGGCTATTTTATGGAAATGAGAGTGGATCTATGTTACAGTTCGATGAATATAAGGTAAAGCTCAACAATCTGCGGCCGGAGCTGGATGAGCTGGAGCAGGCCCTGGGGCTGGATGCCGCCCGGCAGGAGGCCGAGATGCTGGAGTCGGAGAGTGCCTCCGACGGCTTCTGGGACAATCTGGAGAAGGCTCAGAAGGTGCAGCAGCGGGTGAAGAACCTGCGGGACAAGATTGAGGGCCAGGAAAAGCGCAAGACCCAGTGGGAGGATCTGATGACCCTGTGCGAGCTGGGCAATGAGATGGAAGATGAGAGCCTGGTGCCCGAGGTGGAGGAGGGCTTTGCCAAGCTGGCGGCCGCCATTGAGGAGGCCAAGCTGTCCACTCTGTTCACCGGCGAATATGATAACTCCAACGCCATTCTGACCTTCCACGCCGGTGCCGGCGGCACCGAGGCCCAGGACTGGGCCCAGATGCTGTTCCGCATGTACACCCGCTGGGCGGAGCGTCATGGCTTTACCTGCAAGACCCTGGATTATCTGGACGGGGACGAGGCCGGTCTGAAGAGCGCCACCATCCTCATTGAAGGTGAGAACGCTTACGGGCACCTGCGCAGCGAGCACGGCGTGCACCGGCTGGTGCGTGTGTCCCCCTTTGACGCCAACGCCCGGCGGCAGACCTCTTTTGCCGCCATTGAGGTGATGCCTGACCTGCCCGAGGACGCGGATGTGGAGATCCGGCCTGAGGACTACGAGATGCAGGTGTTCCGTTCCTCCGGCGCCGGCGGCCAGCACATCAACAAGACCTCCTCCGCTGTCCGCCTGATCCACCATGCAACCGGCATCGTGGTGTCCTGCCAGACCGAGCGCAGCCAGTTCCAGAACAAGGACACCTGTCTGCGGATGCTGCGTGCCAAGCTGGTGGAGCTGAAGATGCAGCAGCATGCGGAGAAGATCTCCGACATCAAGGGCGTCCAGCTGAAGATCGAGTGGGGCAGCCAGATCCGCTCTTATGTATTCATGCCCTACCAGCTGGTGAAGGACAACCGGACCGGATATGAGACCAGCAACGTCAACGGTGTTATGGACGGTGATCTGGATGGCTTCATCAACGCCTATCTGAAGGCAGAGGCCACCGGAAACTGGGCGGAAAAATAAAAAATGGAAATGTGAGGGAGCTGCTACAAAAATAGGCGGCTCCCTCTCTTTTTCTTTGCAGAATCTATACAAATTTACGCCATCTTTTCATTGGAAGCGCTTGTAATTTTGGTTACAATTTGTTACCATTAACACGAGTCAAGCAGACCCCAAAATATGAAAGGAAAGGCGGTACGAATGATGAAGAAAAAGGCAGGCAAGTTCCTGTCTCTGCTGCTGGCGGCAGCGATGGTGTGCGCTATGGCGCTGCCCGCTTCTGCGGCAGAGGAGACTAAGGACGGTATTGTGGTGCTGTACACCAACGACGTGCATTGTACCAGCGACGACGGCATGTCCTATGCGTCCATCGCCGGCTACAAGGCCCAGATGGAGCAGACTTACGGTGCCGATAACGTGACCCTGGTGGATAACGGTGACGCGATCCAGGGCGGCGTGCTGGGTTCTATGTCCAACGGCAGCTGGATCGTGGACATCATGAACGAGGTGGGCTACGATCTGGCCATCCCCGGCAACCATGAGTTTGACTTCAAGATGGACACCTTCCTGGACATTGCCAAGAACCAGGCTGAGTACACCTATCTGAGCTGCAACTTCGTGGACGCCGACGGCAAGGCCGTGCTGGACGCCTACAAGATGGTCACCTACGGCGACGTGGATGTGGCCTATGTGGGCATCTCCACCCCCGAGACCCTGACCAAGTCCGCCCCCGCTTACTTCCAGAATGAGAAGGGCGAGTACATCTACGGCTTCTGCCAGGGCAATGACGGCAAGGACCTGTACAAGCAGGTGCAGGCTACCGTGGACGCCGCCCGCGAGGCTGGCGCCGAGTACGTGGTGGCTCTGTCCCATCTGGGCGAGGACGCCCAGAGCTCTCCCTGGATGTCCACCGAGGTCATTGCCAACACCACCGGCATTGACGTAGTGCTGGACGGCCACTCCCACACTGTGGAGCCCTCCAAGACCGTGAAGAACGCCGACGGCAAGGACGTGCTGCTGAGCCAGACCGGTACCAAGGCTGAGTCCATCGGTAAGCTGGTCATCGCTCCCGACGGCACCATGACCACCGAGCTGGTGGCCCTGGCTGATGTGGACACCACTTCTCAGGCTTACACCGATGCCAAGACCTTCATCGAGGGCATCCAGAACGAGTACAAGGCCAAGGCCGACGAGGTGGTGGCTACCTCCTCCGTGGACCTGACCATCAACGACCCCGCCACCGGCAAGCGGGCGGTCCGCTCCGCCGAGACCAACCTGGGCGACCTGTGCGCCGACGCTTACCGTACCCTGCTGGAGGCTGACGTGGCCTTCGTCAACGGCGGCGGCGTCCGCGACAACATTGCTGCCGGCGACATCACCTATGGTGATATCATTGCCGTGCATCCCTTCGGCAACCTGGCCTGCCTGGTGGAAGTCAGCGGCCAGCAGATCCTGGACGCCCTGGAGCTGGGCTCCATGCAGGCCGGCGTGTCCGAGAGCGGCGGCTTCCTCCAGGTCTCCGGTCTGAAGTATACCATTGACACCTCCATCCCCTCCACCGTGGAGCTGGATGACGCCGGCAACTTCGTGAAGGTGGCCGGTGATCGCCGGGTCAAGGACGTGCAGATCCTGGACAGCGAGACCGGTACCTACACCGCCATTGATCCCAAGGCTACCTACACCCTGGCCTCCCACAACTACATGCTGAAGGACGGCGGCGATGGCTACGCTATGTTCGGCGCGGACAACGTCAAGATCCTGAAGGACGAGGTCATGGTGGACAACGAGGTCCTGATCAACTACATCAAGGACGAGCTGGGCGGCGTCGTGGGTGAGCAGTACGCCAATCCCAGAGGCGACGGCCGCATCAAGGTGCTGTACGCCGACACCGATTTCACCGCCTGGTATGCCGAGGCTGTCCGCTATGTTACCTCTGAGGGCCTGATGAGCACCACCAACGGCTCCAGCTTCAGCCCCGCCGCCAACGTCACTGTGGCCAGCGTCTACCAGATGCTCTACAACATGGAGGGCAAGCCCGCTGTGGAGAAGGCCACTGTCGCCGGTACTGAGGGCCAGTGGTACGCCGACTGCATCAACTGGGCTGCTGAGCAGGGCCTGTATGACGCCGAGACCGCCTTTACCGGCGACAGCGCTGCTACCCGCGCTCAGGTGGCGACCATCTTCGCCGACTACTCCTCCTGGAAGGGCGTCAAGGCCCCTGCCGACGACGGCTCCATGAAGGATAAGGTGCCTGACTACGCCTCCATCCCTGCTGAGGATCTGGACGGCATGACCTTCTGCTACTATGCCGGACTGATGACCGGCAATCAGAACCACGAGCTGATGCCCACCAGCCAGCTGAGCCGCGCTGAGTTCGCCCAGCTGCTGATGAACTTCGATGGGTTCCTGGCTGAGCAGACTCCCGCTGCTGCGTAATCAATTGCACAACAAAAGGGACGCCGCATCAAGCGGCGTCCCTTTTTATTTGTATTGAACTTAATGATTCAGCAGACGGACGCGAAGCACGCCGTCCAGGGCGCGGATCTCGTTGGCCACGTTGTCATTGACGCGGCTGCCCACGTCCACGATGGTGTAAGCGTAGTCCTTCTTGGACTTGTTGGTCATGTTCTCCACGTTGACCCCGTCCTTGGACAGGATGCCGGTGATGTTGGCGATGGCGCCGGGGATGTTCCGGTGGATGATGCACAGACGGGACACGCCGCTCCACTCCTGCACCAGAGTGGGCAGGTTGACGGAGTTCTTGATGTTGCCGTTCTCCAGATAGTCACGCAGCTCCTGGGCGGCCATGACGGCGCAGTTCTCCTCGCTCTCGGGGGTGGAGGCGCCCAGGTGGGGGATGGCGATGACGTTCTTGCCCTGGAGGATCTTGTTGTTGGGGAAGTCGGTGACATAGGCGGCCACCTTGCCGGACTCCAGAGCGGCCAGCATGTCGTCGTCGTTCACCAGGGTGCCCCGGGCCAGATTCAGGATGCGCACGCCGCCCTTCATCATGTGGATGGCGCCCTCGTTGATCATACCCTTGGTCTCGGGGGTCTGGGGCACGTGGATGGTGATGTAGTCGCAGTTCTTATAAATGGTGTCCAGGTCCATGGCGCGGTGCACCAGGCGGGACAGGGACAGGGCGGCGTCCACGCTGAGGAAGGGGTCGTAGCCGAACACGGTCATGCCCAGCTTGGTGGCGATGTTGGCCACCTGCACGCCGATGGC
>CALWXT010000136.1 GCA_944385575.1 uncultured Flavonifractor sp.
ACGGGGCTCTTGCCCTCGCCGCCGCCGTGGGGGTGGTCATTGGGGTTCATGACGGAGCCGCGGACGGTGGGCCGCCAGCCCATGTGGCGCTTACGGCCGGCCTTACCGATCTGGATGTTGGCGTGGTCGGTGTTGCCCACCTGACCGATGCAGGCCTTGCACTCCTCACGGATATAGCGGACCTCGCCGGAGGGCAGACGGACCTGAGCCATGCCGTTCTCCTTGGCCATCAGCTGGCCGGCCACACCGGCGGAGCGCACCAGCTGGGCGCCCTTGCCGGGGTAGAGCTCGATGTTGTGGATGAGCTCGCCCACGGGGATGTTGGCGATGGGCAGGCAGTTGCCGGGCAGGATGTCGGCCTCGGGGCCGGAGACGATCTTGTGGCCGGGCTTCAGGCCCACGGGAGCCAGGATATAGGCCTTCTCGCCGTCGGTGTACTGGATGAGGGCGATGTTGGCGGAGCGGTTGGGATCGTACTCCAGGCGGATCACGGTGGCCTCGACGCCGTCCTTCTGGCGCTTGAAGTCGATGATGCGGTACTTGCGCTTGTTGCCGCCGCCGCGGTGGCGGACGGTGATGCGGCCGTAGCTGTTGCGGCCGGCGTGCTTCTTCAGGTTCTCGATCAGGCTGCGCTCGGGCTTGGCCTTCTTGTCGATGCCCTCGAAGGCCGACACGGTCATGTGGCGGCGGGAGGGCGTCGTGGGCTTATAAGTCTTGATTGCCATTCCTCTTCTCCTCCTTACGCCTCAAAGAACTCGATGGCCTTGGAGTCGGCGGTCAGAGTGACCATGGCCTTCTTCCAGGAGGCGCGGCGGCCGCTGGGATACCGGCCCAGGCGCTTCTCCTTGCCATACATGTTGATGGTGTTGACCTTGGCCACCTTCACGCCGAAGATCTCCTCCACCGCCTTGGCGATCTCGATCTTGTTGGCGTCCTTGGCGACCTCAAAGGTGTAGCGCTTGTCCTCGGTCATCGACATGGACTTCTCGGTGATGATGGGGCGCTTGATGATGTCATAAGCCTTAGTCATTACGCGAACACCTCCTCGATGACGGCCAGCGCAGCCTTGTCCACGATGAGCTGCTTGGCATTCAGGATGTCATAGACGTTGATGAGCTTGGCGGTGGTGGCGGACACGCCGGGGATGTTCCGGGCGGACTTGACCACGTTCATGTCCACCTCAGGGGTGACCAGCACGGCCTTGCCGGCGTTCACGGCGTTGAGGAAGCTCTGGACGGTCTTGGTCTTGATCTCGGGGACGGTCAGGCCGTCCACCACGATCACGTTGCCCTCAGCGGCCTTGGCGGAGAGGACGGACTTCAGGGCCAGCCGGCGCACCTTCTTGTTGAGGGTGTAGCGGTAGGACCGGGGCTTGGGGGCGAACACGATGCCGCCGTGGGTCCACTGGGGAGCCCGGGTGGAGCCCTGACGGGCGCGGCCGGTGCCCTTCTGACGGTAGGGCTTGATGCCGCCGCCGGAGACCTCGGCGCGGGTGAGGGCGGACTGGGTGCCCTGGCGGCAGTTGGCCAGGTGATTCTTCACAACGGCGTGGACGACGGTCTCGTTGGGCTCGATCCCGAACACAGCTTCGGAGAGCTCCACTTCGCCGATCTGAGCGCCGGTCATGTTAACAACGATTGCCTTAGGCATTTGGTCTCTCTCCTTTCTTACTTGTTACGGGCGGAAGCCTTCTGGGGATTGACGCGGGCGGAGGCCTTCTGCGGGTTGACGCTGGCGTTGGCGGCGGCGCCCTTCTCCTTGACGTTGATCACGGAGTTGCGCAGATACACGATGCCGCCCTTGGGGCCGGGGATGGCGCCGCGGACAGCGATGATGCCCAGCTCATTGTCCACCTTGACCACGTCCAGGTTCAGGACGGTGACCTGCTCGTCGCCCATGTGGCCGGCGCCGATCTTGCCCTTGAAGATCCGGGAGGGATCGGTGGCGGGGCCCATGGAGCCGGCGTGGCGGTGCACGGGGCCGCCGCCGTGGGTGGTGGGGGTGCGGCCGGCGCCGTAGCGCTTGATGACGCCGGCGTAGCCCTTACCTTTGCTGATGCCGGTGACGTCCACCCGGTCGCCCTCAGCGAAGGCGTCGGCCTTGATCTCGTCACCCACATTGAGCTCGGCGCTGTTGGAGAGCTTGAACTCCTTGAGGTACTTCTTCCGGGCGTCGCCAGCCTTCTTCAGGTGGCCCAGCTCGGGCTTGGTGAGTTTCTTCTCGGCAACGTCCTCGAAGCCCAGCTGCACGGCCTCGTAGCCGTCCTTCTCAGCGGTCTTCTTCTGCACCACGGTGCAGGGCCCCGCCTCGATGACGGTAACGGGGATGACGTGGCCGGCTTCATCGAAGATCTGGGTCATGCCCACTTTCTTGCCGATGATCGCCTTTTCCATAGTGTGACTTCCTCCTTATAAGGTTATTGGTCGGGAGAGGTGTGCATTGGGCTCACATTGCTCTGCCGACTTGACCCGTCCGCCTCAAAACGCGGCGGACTGCGGTGCTGACTTCGTCACAAAGTCCGCTTTGCTCCGTTTCCGCCTGCGGCGAAAACTGCGCTGCGCTACCTTGTTCCTCGTCTCCAAATCAAACCCGCTTCGCTGGGCTTTGATTTGGCAGGACGGGGGATTTCGGCGGGATCAGAGCTTGATCTCGATCTCGACGCCGGCGGGGAGCTCCAGGGCCATCAGGGCCTCCACGGTCTTGGGGGAGGGCTTGATGACGTCGATGAGGCGCTTGTGGGTGCGCCGCTCGAACTGCTCACGGGAGTCCTTGTACTTGTGGACGGCGCGCAGGATGGTGACGACCTCCTTCTTGGTGGGAAGGGGCACGGGACCGGACACGGCGGCGCCGGTGCGCTTGGCGGTCTCCACGATCTTCTCAGCGCTCTGGTCGATGAGCTGGTGATCGTAAGCCTTGAGACGGATGCGGATCATTTCCTTCTGAGCTGCCATGGTTTGTTCCTCCTTGAAAACATACGAAGTGGTTTCTGCTTGCCTTGCCGCTCCGTACGGTGAGAAATCTTTTATACACTCTCTCGTGCGTATCACTCCGAGGCATAAACAAGACCGGCACGCCAAAAGCCGGCCGGTCCCATCCAAGCGCGGCGATATACGCCAAGCGCACGGGATTTCTCAGCCGCCCGATCAACGGACATACTCCGTAGAAGTTACCTCATTTCTGAGCAATCTCCTACATCATCGCAGACTGCGCCCAAACAGGCGCTTGATTATGATATAACAGATGCCTGCCGATGTCAAGCACAAATCACACAAAAATCGCTGTATTCCCAAGGTTTTTCTGTGCCTCTCACCCATCCCGCCGGCTTTCCTCCTTTTTCGACCGTCAGAGGAATATATTATAAGGTAAGTAAGACCCTCTCCGGGCGGGAAAGTATAAACAATTCATGAAACTTTCCCCGGAAGAATTGACGAAGCGTCAGGAACGCGATATGCTTTGTTGGCATCATAAAGATACTGCCCAACAAGGAAAGGAGCATCTGGCCATGTACGGTTCTGACGACGTTCTGATGACCTATCTGCGGGTGTCACAGCATATGTCCCGGCTGTTCCGCTGCCACTTTGGCCGGCTCCAGCTGACCTTCCCCCAGGCCCTGGTCCTCAACGTGCTGGGCGAGGAGGGCCCCATGCCCATCAGCGTCCTGGCCGAGCGGACGGGCAGCGCCAACTCCACCGTCTCCGGCATCGTGGACCGGCTGGAAAAGCTGGACCTGGCCCGCCGGGACCGCTCCGGCAAGGACCGGCGGATCATCTATGTGGCGGTGACCGACAAATATCAGGCCCTGCGGGAGAAGGCGGAGGCCAACGTGGCCGGGTACTTTGCCTCGGTCCTCTCCACCATGCCGCCCCAGGACCGGGACATGGTGGCCCAGGCCCTCCTCCGGCTGGACGAGGCCCTGCTGGCCAAGGAGAAGGCCGACGGGCTCTGTCCGGATGAGGGCGGACAGGAGGGCTGAGATGAGACGAAACCGTGCTTACGGCCGGGGCGGCTACAGCCACTACCGGGGCCGCTCCCCCTTCAGCACCCCGCTGAAGGTCATCGCCCTGCTGCTGGCGGCGCTGCTGGTCCTGGCGGTGGCCGCCCTCTTCTTCCTGGAGCCCTACTGGGTCTACTCCGCCGACGGCGGCCGCCTCTACCTGCCCTGGGTCCAGGAGCCGGAGGAGACCCCCGTCCAGACCGTTCCCACCCCCTCCCAGCCCCTGGTGGTCATCACCCCGGAGCCTGTGGCGGAGGACCCCCTCCACGCGGTGCTCCTCCCCCGCTCCGCCCTCTCCGACGGCACCGCCCGGGCCCTGGTGGACCAGACCGGCGGCAATGCCGCCCTCTTTGACATGAAGGCCGACGACGGCACCCTGGCCTTCGTCTCGGCCTCCCCGCTGGCCGTCAGCGCCGGGGTCAACGCCGCCGCCGGCGCCAACGAGGCCATTGCCGCCCTCAACGCCCAGGAGGGCCTCTACACCGTGGCCCGGCTCTCCTGCTTCCGGGACAACGCCCTGCCCCGGCAGCGCAACGACCTGGCCCTCCGCTCCTCCCTGGGGAACTGGCGGGACGGGGACGGCATCCGCTGGCTCTCCCCTGCCTATCAGGAAAACCGGCAGTATATCGCCGACCTGTGCCTGGAGCTGGCCGGGCTGGGCTTTGACGAGATTTTGCTGGACTACGCCGCCTTCCCCCTCACCGGGAACCTGGACGGCATCCTCACCGGCGCCGCCTACGACCCCGCCGGCCTCACCGACGTGGTCCTCACCTTCTACGCCGACACCGCCGCCGCCCTGAAGGCCGCCTATCCCGACGTCCGCCTGTCGGTGGTGGCCGACCCCACCGCCCTCACCTCCGGCGGTCAGAGCGCCGGAGGCCAGACCGCCGCCATGGCCGCCGACCTGGACCGGATCTGGGTGTGGGACCTGGGGGAGGACCGGGACGCCTGCGCTGAGCTGCTCTCCCAGGCCGGGCTGGACGATCCCCGGACCGGTCTGGTCTCCCTCTCCGCCCAGGCCGGCGCCGCCGACCAGAGCTGGGCCCTGTGGGCCTGACGGAAAAGCAATTTCCGTGCCACCCCGCCCCGCCCTTTTCGGCTCCTGCCTATCTTTTGTCAGGGTAAAAAAATATTTATCCCATATTCTGGGCGTTCAACCAGTTTATTTCTGCATTTACAGTATATTTGTCCATTTGGAGGGCTCCGCAGGAACGTTTTCTTGTGCGAGCTCTCCAAAATTTTTTCAAGTGGTCCCACCAATATCAGAAGTGGTCGGCGTTTTTGAGTTGATTTTGGCGGCAAAACCGTGTATGATGGTAAGTATTCTGGGGCAGGATTCCAGCAGATGGGATCAACTGCATCTGAAAGGCGGTGATGGAATGTCTTTGGAAGCA
>CALWXT010000137.1 GCA_944385575.1 uncultured Flavonifractor sp.
ATGGCCCAGCTTCCGGGCAATGCTGAAGATATGGGAACTTGCGGGGGGATACAGAGCACCGGTTTTCTGTTCCCCACCATGAAGCCCCTGGACTGATCAGAAACTGGCATACCGGAGGAATTTGATTCCTTCGGTATGCTTTTCTGCGTAAAACACAGGTGCGCGGCATACTATAATCCGCGCCGGGAGGTCCCATTGTGATCAAAAAAATCGCGCTCTGGATGCGTGACGTGTTCATCCGTAACCGGAGCCTGAATGCCACCCGCGTGGTGGCGTGTTCCTTCGCAGTTATTATTCTGGTGGGGGCGCTGCTGCTTACCCTGCCCATCGCGTCCCGGGACGGGCAGAGCGCCGGCTTTTTTACCGGACTGTTCACCGCCACCTCTGCCACCTGCGTCACCGGGCTGATTCTGGTGGACACCTGGGTGCAGTGGTCGCTGTTTGGCCAGCTGGTCATTCTGGCTATGATCCAGCTGGGCGGGCTGGGCTTTATGACGGTCATTACCCTGGTTTCCTTTGCCCTCCACCGCCGCATCGGCCTGTCTGAGCGGCTCATCATGGTGTCCACCCTGAACCTGAACGACCTGGACGGCGTAGTGCGCATGGTGCGCCACGCCCTGATGGGCACCTTCCTGATAGAGGGGATCGGGGCGGTGATCCTGGCGGCCTGTATGATCCCTGAGTTTGGCCTGCTGGGCGGGATCTGGCGGGGGATCTTCCACGCCGTGTCCGCCTTCTGCAACGCGGGCTTCGATCTGCTGGGCGGCAGGTTCGGCGCCTATTCCAGCCTGGCCGGGTACAATGACAATCCGGTGGTGCTCCTTACCATCGGCGCCCTGATCGTGGTGGGCGGCCTGGGCTTTTTTGTGTGGGAGGACATCCTGAAAAACCGCTCCATCCGCCGCCTGTCGGTGTACAGCAAGATGGTGCTGCTGATGACCGCCCTGCTGATTCTGGGCGGCGCGGCCTTCTTCTTTGCGGAGGAATACAGCAATCCCGCTATTTTGGGGGATATGCCCCTGGGGCAGAAAATCTATAACGCGCTGTTCCAGTCCATCACCCTGCGCACCGCCGGCTTCGACGCGGTGGGTCAGGGCGGCCTGAGCGATACCAGCAAGGCCTTTTCCTGCATCCTGATGCTCATTGGCGGCTCCTCCGGCTCCACCGCCGGCGGCCTGAAAACGGCCACTGTGGCGGTGCTGCTGCTGGCCCTCCGCTCCGGTTTGGCCGGGCGGGAGCAGGTTACCTTCCGGGGCCGCACCATCCCCTACCGCCGGGTGCTCAATGCCATGACCCTGGCGCTGGTGATGCTGTTTTTGTTCCTGGTGGGCTCTATGGTGATTTCCACCGTGGAGGGCCTGCCCTATCTGGACTGCGCCTTTGAGGTGGCTTCCGCAATGGGTACCGTGGGGTTGACCACCGGCATTACCCCCACCCTCAGCCCCTTCTCCCAGACGCTGATTATCCTGCTGATGTACACCGGGCGGGTGGGCGTGCTCTCCTTCTCCATCGCGCTGATGACCCGGAGAGGGAACGCGGCCAAGATCAGGTACCCTGAAATGAATGTAATGATCGGATAAGAGATCTGTTTCGGAAGGACGTGTAAGGATTGAAGACCTTCGTTGTCATCGGTCTGGGCCGGTTCGGCAGTGCCGTGGCCATGGAGCTCAGCTCCCTGGGTCATGAGGTGCTGGCCCTGGACGACTCCGAGGAAAATGTAGAGAAGGTGGCGGACAAGGTCACCCACGCGGTAACCGGTGACGCCCGCGACCCGGCGGTGCTCCGCGCCCTGGGCGTGCGCAACTACGACTGCGCCATCGTGGCGGTAGGTGTGGATGTGGGCACCTCCGCCCTGGTGACCCTGAACCTGAAGGAGCTGGGTGTGCGGCAGGTCATCTGCAAGGCCCAGAGCCACGTCCACCGGAAGGTGCTGGAGAAGATCGGCGCCGACCGGGTGGTGTTCCCTGAGCACGAAATGGGCGTTAAGCTGGCTCAGGGCCTGTCCAGCTCCAACGTGCTCAACTTCATTGAACTGAGCGACGATTTTGGCATCGTGGAGACCGCCGTACCCCGTGAATGGCAGGGAAAGACCATTCTGGAGCTGAATGTCCGCGCCAAGTATAAGGTGAACATCATCGCTGTGCGTAAGCGGGGAGAGGAAGCCTTCAACGTCACTCCCGGCCCTGAGACACGGATGGAAGCGGGAGACGCGGTGGTGGTCCTGGGCTGCACCGAGGACGTCAACCGGCTCCAGGATCTGTGAGGGAGGACGGTATGGAGCAGATCACCAGCCGTTCCAATCCCCTGATGACCCACCTGCGGAAGCTGGGCTCCTCCCACAGCTACCGGGCCAAGACCGGGGAGTACCTGGGGGACAGCGGCAAGCTGCTCCAGGAGGCCATCCGGTGGGGGGCGGAGCTGACTGCGGTGGTGTGTACCCAGGGGAGCGAGCTGCCCCAGCTGCCCGCAGGTGTGCGGGCGGTGGAGGTGCCCCGGGGTCTGATGGAATATATCAGCCCCATGGAGACCCCCCAGGGCCTGCTCTTTTCCGCCCGGCGGCCTTCCGCCGGTCTGCCCGGCGAGCTGACAGGAAAGCGGTACCTGGCCCTGGAAGGGGTGCAGGACCCGGGCAATGTGGGTACGATCCTGCGCACCGCCGACGCCTTTGAGGCCGACGGGCTGTTTCTGCTGACGGGCTGTGCCGACCTGTACAGCCCCAAAACCCTCCGGGCCTCCATGGGGGCGGCCTTTCGCCGCCCGGTGTGGAGCTGTACTCTGGAGGAACTGCTTCCCCTGCTGAAGGGTGCCGGCCTGCCCCTGGTGGGCACCGCCCTGCGGGAAGATACGGTGGACGTGCGTCAGGCTGACCTGAGCCGGGCCGTCCTGCTTATCGGCAGCGAGGGCCGAGGCCTGAGCCAGGCGGCGCTGGCTGCCTGCGATCAGACCGTCCGCATTCCCATGAGTGAGCGCTGTGAGTCCCTCAACGCCGCGGTAGCTGCCGCGGTGGCGCTGTGGGAGGGCTGGCGCTGAGAACTGGAAAGGAGCGTGCCATGGCTGCCATATCCTATCTGATCTGGCTGACCACCCGTGACGGCATCCGCCCGGACGCGGCAGCCGGCCTGCTCCGGTATTTCGGCACGGCAGAGGCGGCCTACTATGCCGGCGCAAAGGAATACGAACTGCTTTCCCTTCCTGCCCGGCTGTACCGTTCTCTGCTGGACAAGAAGCTGGAGGGCGTCGAGCGGGTCCTGGAGACCTGCGACCGGCAGGGGATCTCCCTGCTGACCTGTATGGACGCCGCCTATCCCGAGCGGCTGCTCCAATTGGACGACCATCCTTTGATCCTCTACGTGAAGGGCACCCTGCCCCGGGTAGATGGCGAGGTGGCCATCGGTATGGTGGGCAGCCGGAAATGTACGCCCTATGGGCAGAGCATGGCGGGCCGCATCGCCATGGACCTGGCCCGCAGCAATGCGGTCGTGGTGTCCGGCATGGCGGAGGGGATCGACGCCGCGGCCCTGAAGGGCGCACTCCAGGGAGGCGGCCGTGTCATTTCGGTACTGGCCGGCGGCGTGGATGTGATCTATCCCGCCTGCAACCGCTGGCTGTATGAGGATATCCAGACTGCCGGCGCGCTGATTTCAGAAAATCCGCCGGGTACCCGTCCGGAGGGCTGGCGGTTTCCCATCCGCAACCGAATCATCAGTGGCCTGTCCCTGGGCGTGCTGGTGGTGGAGGCCGCGGAGCGCAGCGGCGCTCTTATTACTGCCCATGACGCTCTGGACCAGGGCCGGGATGTATTTGCCGTCCCTGGCCCGGCGGATGCGCCCATGAGCGGCGGCACCAACCAGCTCATTTCCCGGGGTGAGGCCAGACTGATCCGCTCCGGCTGGGATATTCTGTCGGAGTATGCGGGACAATATCCCCAGAAGCTGACCTTCCCACCGCCCCTCACTGTGGAGGAGGCCGAGGCACGATTGGCGCCTCAGCCTGGCCGGACGAAGCGAGAGGCGCAGCCGGAACAGCCGGAAAAGGAAGCGCTGCCCGAGATCAGCAGCGACGAGCTGGCTCGCCTGGGTGACGAGCAGCGGGAAGTTCTGTTCCTGCTGGCCGGAAGCAAGCTTACCGCTGACGATATCGTAGGCCGTACCGACATTCCCGCCCGGCGGGTGAACACCGCCCTGACCATTCTGCAGGCCCAGGGCTATCTGAAGGAATTACCGGGCCGGCGGTTTACCGCCGCTGTCCGTTTCGACCAAGACCGATAAAGGAGTATCATGCTGTGGCAAAATCGAATTTGGTGATCGTCGAGTCTCCGGCGAAGGCCAAGACCATCGGAAAATATCTGGGCCCCGGCTATGAGGTAAAGGCCTCCATGGGCCATGTCCGGGATCTGCCCAAGAGCAAGATCGGCGTGGATGTGGAGAACGGCTTCACTGTGGACTACCAGCCCATCAAAGGCAAGGAAGAAGTGATCACCGACCTGAAGAAGGCGGCGAAAAAGAGCGAAAAAGTCTTCCTCGCCACCGACCCGGACCGGGAGGGCGAGGCCATTTCCTGGCATCTGAAGGAGATGCTGGGCATCCCGGACGACAAGACCTATCGTGTTACCTTCAACGAGATCACCAAAAAGGTGGTCAACGACTCCATCGCCCACCCCCGGGCCATCGACATGGACCTGGTGAACGCCCAGCAGGCCCGCCGGGTGCTGGACCGCATCGTGGGTTATCAGATCTCCCCGCTGCTGTGGAAAAAGATCCGCCGGGGCCTGTCTGCCGGACGGGTGCAGTCCGTGGCCACCCGGCTGGTGTGCGAGCGGGAGGAGGAGATCAAGGCATTTGTTCCCCAGGAATACTGGTCTCTGGACGCCGATCTGGCCCGCATCGCCCCCAACCTGGGGCAGTTCAAGGCGGCCTTCTACGGCAAGGAGAAGAAGGTGGAGCTCCACAGCAAGGACGAGGTGGACGCCGTCATGGCGGCGGTGAAGGAAGCCCCCTTCACTGTTACCGGGGTCAAGCGGCAGGACAAGCTGCGCAACCCCGCGCCCCCCTTCATTACCTCCACGCTCCAGCAGGAGGCCAGCCGCAAACTGAACATGACCCCCCGCCGCACCATGTCCATCGCCCAGCAGCTGTATGAAGGCGTGGATATCGCCGGCGAAGGTAC
>CALWXT010000138.1 GCA_944385575.1 uncultured Flavonifractor sp.
GGAGTTTTTCTATCTTCTTTATCGCCATAGGCTTTTTTGTACCACTCGCCTAGCGAGTGGTTTTGGGATACAAAAAGGGCGCCCCGCCTGGGCGGGGCGCCGTGGGGAGAAACAGGAGAGGAATCACTCCGCCTGGCGTACAAAGGAGCAGATATCGTCAAAAAACAGGCCGTCGGTCAGCTGCTTGCCCAGCTCCACCCAAAAGAGGAATCCGTTATCGCTGTTGGTATAGACGCAGAGCCCGTCTCCGGTCTCCCAGTCCAGGATGGACAGGGATTTAAACCCGTCGTTGTCTCCCCAGTGCCACAGCACATGGGGCTCCGCCCGGCACAGCCCCCAGCCCAGCCCCCAGGGAACAGGCTCCCCTGTCCGGTTCTGAGGGGTCGTCATCTCCCGGAACACTTCGTCCTCCAGGCCTCCGTGGTCCCGGACGATATAGGCCAGAAACTTGATCATATCAAAGGAGTTGGAGTACAGAGACCA
Organism: uncultured Flavonifractor sp.; assembly: GCA_944385575.1. Taxonomy (GTDB): domain Bacteria; phylum Bacillota; class Clostridia; order Oscillospirales; family Oscillospiraceae; genus Flavonifractor. The sequence goes on from CALWXT010000138.1 coordinate 484, forward strand.
CGCCGCGCAGGGCTCGGGGGCATTTCCCGCCGTTCGGCGTCTGTCCCTGATCTTGACAATGGAGCCATCTCCGCCAAAGCCCAGGGAAAAGGCCTGTCCCACCGCAGGGATCCATGTGGCGGTGGAGTGGGTCATACCCAGCCGGTCCAGAAAATACCCGTGCAGCAGCTGGTTGAGGTCCTGACCCATGATCTGCTCCACCATGCGCTGCAGCAGGAAGTAGCCCTCGCCGGAATAGCTGTATGCGCTGCCGGGATCAAACAGCATGTCCATAGGCCGGGCCTGCCAGTTGGGCAGGCCGCTGCCATGGCACAGGCAGTGCCGGGGCGTAATGTTGGAAAAGCGAGGGTCGTTTGACCAGGGTTCGTCCCGCAGCACATCCATAATGGGCCGGTCCAGCTCCACCCGTCCCTCCTGACACAGGCGCATGACCAGCGTGCCAAAGAGGGATTTGGTGAGGGAGGCGGATTCAAAGAGCACATCTTCACTCATGGGCGTGCCGGTGTTGTCCTTTACGCCAAAAGCCTCACAGCAGCAGACCTGCCCACCCCGCAGCAGGGCAAGGGTGCCGCCGGGAATATGCCGCGCCTCCATCTCCCGCTGAAACAGCGTACCGGCGCTTGACGGCTGAGACACAAATTCAGTTCTGATACGCAAACAATCGCCTCCACCGTTTACAGTCCCAGCACCACCGCGCCGCCTACCAGCACCATCTGGGCCACCAGCAGGAGGAAGAACAGGGGCAGGAACCACTTGATCCATTTCTCATAGGGGATGTCGGCCAGGCCGCAAACCACCACGATGTTGCTGGTGGGCCACAGCAGGTTGGACAGGCCATCGCCGAACTGGAAGGCCAAGCAGGCGGTGTCGCGGGTCACGTTGAGGGCGTCGGCCAGGGGGGCCATGATAGGCATGGTAACGGCCGCCTGTCCGGTAGCGGAGGAGATGGGCAGGTTGATGACAGTCTGGGCCAGCAGAATCATCTGAGCGGAAATGGCGGAAGGCGCATGCTTGAGCAGCTCGGCCAGGTAGTAAATAATCGTGTCGGTGATCATGGCGTTGTTCATAACCACCATGATGCCGTAGGACAGGCCGGCAATCAGCGCGCCCCAGGCCATGCCCTTGACACCTTCTACAAACTCATCCACATACTTCTGTCCGCTCCAGCCGCTGATCAGGGCGCCGATGATGGACATGAGGATGAACAGACCGCACAGCTGCTCATTGCCCCAGCCGTATTTCAGCAGGCCCACCATAAGCACGACCAGCACCACAGCCAGGTCCAGCAGAATGAGGGCATACTTGGGGGTCATCTTATACTGGTCCAGATCGCCGTCACTGAAGGAGTGGATGCAGGGCCGCCCGTAGACGATAGAGCGGGTGGGGTCCTTCCGGATCTTGGCACCGTACCACAGCAGGTAGGCCATGGAAATGCCCATCAGCACCACAAAGCACAGCCAGCGATAGGGCAGGTTGGAGTACATCGGCACCTCGGAAATGCCCTGGGAAATAGCCACATTGTAGGGGTTCAGGGTGCCGGCGGTGAAACCGATGTACTCGCCCAGGGCCAGAATAGCGAAACCGAACATGGCATCGTAGCCCAGCGCCACACCAAGACCCACGATGAGGGGATAGAAGCCAAATAGCTCACTGAGCATACCAAACATGGAGCCGCACAGGCCGAAGATGATCATAAGCAGGACTACGATCACCAGGCCCTTTTTGCCCAGGCGCTTCATGATGGAGCCGATGCCGGCGTGGAAGGCACCGGTACGCACCATGATGCGGAAACAGGAGCAGCAGCACAGGACCATGAAAATGGTGCTGGCCGCCCCCACACAGCCGCTGTACAGCGCAGAAAACACACCGAGGAAGCCGGTGGGGGAGGTTTCCGCCTTGTCGATCACATGGTAAGAGCCGTCAATGGCCAGGTTCCGGATCGTTCCGTTGATCTCCACTTCGTGGTAATCATAAGAACCGGCGGGGATGATCCAGCTGAGGATGGCCACGATCACAACCATGAAGAACACGACGATCCAGGTATCAGGCATTTTAAATTTCTTCTTTTCCAGTGTGGCGGATTTTTCTTTCCTCATAGCGATTCTCCTCTCTTTTTCGGTTCTATCTGACGCCGGGCGGAAAAGCGCCGGCATAAGATACCTTTTCTGTGGAGACCGGGAACGCAGCCGCTCAGTCTTCGAAGTTGGCCCGGGCCAGCAGTTCTCCGTCCCGCAGCATACACCGGCCCATGGCATAGACTGTCTGGATGTTCAGCTCATCGTCCAGCAGCACGATGTCCGCATCGGACCCGGCGGCCAGGCATCCCTTGGCCGGATAGAGCTTCAGCGCTTTGGCCACGTTCTCGGTGGCCGGCGTGATGGCCTTTTCCAGCGGACAGCCCTGCATCTGCACCATGGCGCGCACCGTCGCATGCAGGGCCTGGATGCTGGCGGCGCCAATGCCGATCATCTCCTTCTTCTCGTTCCAGATGGGCAGGCTGCCGTTGCTGTCGGTGCTGATGGTCACCAGGCCCTCAGGCGCTTCCTCCAACGCCCGGACCAGCAGGGCGGTGCGGTTGAACATGTCCTCCGGGTCACAGGTAAAGTCGATGTAGCCGCCCAGCTTGGCAAAGCGGATGGCCGCGTCGTACTTGGCAGCCAGATGGGTGGGCCGGAAGTTCCAAATGGGAATCTCGGTATGCTCCACGATGTCAAACAGCATGTCGAGCTGGGCCTTGCCGCTGCCGGTATGCAGGTGCACGATACCCGGCTTGCCGGACAGCATGCCCGCCACCCGGGTGTCAGAGGCCAGCTTGATGAGGGATTCCCGGGTCATGTTGCTGGAGCGGTGGTCGGATATGGCGATCTTGACGCCGATGATCTCATCAATGAAAACGATATCGTCCATCACGCTGCCGGTGAGGGTGGGGGAGGGATAGTTGTAATTGCCCGTCAGGCAGTAGGCCGTCAATCCGTACTCCCGCAGAGCTTTGGTCTTGGCCACCAGATTGGCCACACTGCGGGTGGTGCCGTCCGTTCCCAGCAGGCCCACCAGCGTGGTCACGCCCCCGCGCACGGGCGCGCTGAATTTCAGTGGTGGAACCTGGGTGATAAAGCTGCCTTCCCCGCCGCCGCCGGTGACATGGACGTGCTGGTCGATATAGCCGGGAATGGCGGTCATCCCTCTGCCGTCCAGTACTTCCATGCCGTCGTACACACAGGGGACGTGGTCGGCTATGGCCTCGATCTGACTGCCGGCAATGAGAATCTCGCTGGGCCTCCAGGCCCCGTCCCGATAAACCTTGATGTTTTTGATCAGCTGGATCATGGTGCTTCAGACTCCTTTCTGCCGGACGGGCTTGCGGCGTCCGTCCATACAGGTCCTATCATACAGGAAATCCGGTCTGTTGGAAAGCGCTCAGGCGATAAGCGGCACCTGGCAAGCGCGGATGGCCGCCCGGGCCAGTACCAGCGTGGGGTCGATAGCCGCCCCCTCCAGCCTGTACTGGCGGAAGGCCACAGGCAGCTCCGTGCAGCCCAGGATGAAGGCCTGTGCCCCCCGTTCCCGCAGCCCGGCAAGCACCTGCCGGATCTCTCCGGTGGGAAAATCGGCCCGGCCGCCCTTTACGCCCTGATAGATCAGCTCCATCACCGCCCGCTGCCCCGCCTCGTCCGGCAGGAGCAGGGTGGTGGAGCCGTCAAATGCCGTTTGATAGATTCCGCTGCGCACCGTCCCGTCGGTGGCCAGCAGAGCCACCGTGCTCAGCCCCAGCTGCCGCACGTGCTCCGCTGTAAGTCTGGGCATGTGGAGCACGGGGATGGTGACGGCGGCGGCCACGTCGTCATAGAAATAGTGGGCCGTATTGCAGGCAATGGCCAGCACGTCCGCCCCCGCCGCCTGGAGCCGTCTGGCGCTGGCGCACAGCTCCGGCCTGGGGTCCCGGCCCTCATGGAGGATGGCCTGGGTGCGGTCTGGAATATCGGTGTCGTTATCCAGGATAATGTGCAGGTGCTCCCCATCGCTATGGGCCCTGGTATTGTGGATGATCTTGCTGAACAGGTCTTCTGAGGCCAGAGGACCCATTCCGCCAATGATGCCCAGTGTCTTCATATGCTCACGTCTTCTCCAGCAGATGCTTGGCCGAGATCCCCGGCTCCGTCATAGAGTATGGGTCCAGGATCTGTTCCAGAGCCGCCTCGTCCAGAACGCCCTCCTGAAGGATCAGGCTTTTGACCGAGGCGCCGGTCTCAATGGCCCGCTTGGCCAGCTTTGCGGCAGCGCTGTACCCGATATGAGGGCACAGGGCGGTGATGATGCCCACGCTGTGGTCCACCATGTCTTTGCAGCGCTCCGCATTGGCGGTGATGCCCACGATGCAGTGGTCGGTAAGGGTATTCACAGCGTAGGTCAAAAACTCCACCGCGTGGGTCAGGTTCCAGAAAATAATGGGCTCAAAAGCATTGAGCTCCAGCTGGCCGGCCTCGGCGGCCAGGGTAATGGTCAGGTCGTTGCCCATAACGTTGAAGGCCACCTGATTGACCACCTCCGGGATGACGGGGTTGACCTTGCCGGGCATAATGGAGGAGCCGTTCTGCCGGGGCGGCAGGTTGATCTCGCCCAGGCCACAGCGGGGCCCGGAGGACATGAGCCGCAAGTCGTTGCACATCTT
>CALWXT010000139.1 GCA_944385575.1 uncultured Flavonifractor sp.
GGCACCGCCAGGGAGAGCACCACGCCGGAGGTAAAGGAGTAGATGGTGATGCGCTCATGGGTGGCGCCCACCACCACGGGGAGCACCGTGTCCATGGCGGCGGCGCCGGGCAGGGCGGCGCACTCCACATAGCCGATGTACCGGGCCACCAGGGGAATAAACAGGATGGAGAAGATCTCCCGCATCACATTGGACAGGAAAGCTACCGCGGAGACCGACAGAGAATAGGGAGCCAGCAGGGTGGGGGCCAGAGAGTACCAGCCCATGCCCGAGGCGGCAGCCATGGAGTCCTTGATCCCCAGGGGGAGGAACAGCCCGGCCAGGGCGGCGAATACCAGCGTACCGGCACACACCGCCACCGGAACCAGCAGCACCTGAAACCCGGCGGCCTTGATGTCGCTGACGAGGGTGCCCTGCTTACCCATGTCCATGCCCACCATGAACAGCAGCAAGTAGAGACCGAAGCTGATGACCGTGCCGCAGTGGGCGGTGACGGAAGCGGGGAGGACAAACCGGCCGGCCAGCATGCCCAGCACCACGGCAATGACGATCCAGAGTGTGAGGGAATTGTCCGCCTTGCCGCCGGTATGACTTCCACGCTCCTCGGTCTGGGCCGAGCCACGGGGCAGGCCGTACCGGTCCAGCTTCAGCACGAACCGCCGCAGCAGGGAGAGAAAGAGGATGGAGCCCGCCATGGCCAGCACCGTGATGAGCAGGGCGGCCAGGCCGATCTGCCCCAGGGAGGAGATGACCTCGTCATTGGCGCCAAGGTTGACCCCCAGAGTGACAATGAGGATCATCAGAGCCACAAATTGCAGCTTGCCCACCCACACCAGGGGGCGGCTGCGCACGCTCTTTCGGGAGCCGATGAACGCGCCGATGATGACCAGGGCGATGTAGATCGCCAGATTGGTGAGGGTACTGAGGGTGGTGCCCATAGCTATCCATCCTTTATGTAAAAAATAAGCCGGACTGCCGCCCGGCAGAGGACATTCTAACATATCCCACAGGGAAAGTCCACCCCAAGCGGACACAAAGAAACCCGGCGGAGGCATTGCCTCCGCCGGGTTGATAGTTTGGGATTTACTTCTGCTCCCGGGCCTTGGTGTCCACTTCTTCCTTCAGCTGGGCGACGAAGGCGTCGAAGGACATGACGGTCTGATCGCCGCGGCGGTTACGGACGGCCACATCGCCGGTTTCGGCTTCCTTGTCGCCCACTACCAGCATATAGGGCACCTTCTCCAGCTGGGTGTCCCGGATCTTCTTGCCGATCTTCTCGTTGCGGTGGTCGGTCTCCACCCGGTAGCCCAGCGCATCCAGCTTGGCGGCCACCTGGTCGGCGTAGGCGGCGGCCCGGTCAGTGATGGGCAGGACCTTCACCTGCACGGGAGCCAACCAAGTGGGGAAGGCGCCGGCAAAGTGCTCGGTAATCACGCCGATAAACCGCTCAATGGAGCCCAACACCACGCGGTGGAGCATGACGGGACGGTGCTTTTGGCCGTCCTCACCGGTGTATTCCAGCTCGAAGCGCTCAGGCAGCTGGGAGTCCAGCTGGACGGTGCCGCACTGCCAGGTGCGGCCCAGGGAATCAGCCAGATGGAAGTCCAGCTTGGGGCCGTAGAAGGCGCCGTCGCCCTCGTTGACCACGAAATCCTTGCCCATCTCGGTAATGGCCTCTTTCAGGATGTCCTGGTTGTGCTCCCACTGCTCCACAGTACCAATGTGGTCCTCAGGCATGGTGGACAGCTCGATCTGATAGGGCAGGCCGAAGACGGAGTACACCTCGTCAAACAGCTTGACCACGTTCTTGATCTCGTCCTTCAGCTGCTCCTGGGTCATGAAGATGTGGGCGTCGTCCTGGGTGAAGCAGCGCACCCGGAACAGACCGTGGAGGGCGCCGGACAGCTCGTGCCGGTGGACCAGGCCCAGCTCGCCCACACGCAGAGGCAGATCCCGGTAGCTGTGGGGTTCGCTGGAGTAGACCAGCATGCCGCCGGGGCAGTTCATGGGCTTGATGGCAAAATCGGTATCGTCAATGACGGTGGTGTACATATTGTTCTTGTAGTGATCCCAGTGGCCGGAGCGCTCCCACAGCTGACGGTTGAGCATGATGGGGGTGGAGATCTCTACATAGCCGTAGCGCTTGTGAACCTGGCGCCAGTAGTCGATCAGCGTGTTGCGCAGCACCATGCCCTTAGGCAGGAAGAAGGGGAAGCCGGGGCCCTCGTCCCGCAGCATAAACAGGCCCAGCTCCTTGCCCAACTTCCGGTGGTCCCGCTTCTTGGCCTCCTCGATGCGTGCCAGGTAGGCATCCAGCTCGTCCTTCTTGGGGAAGGCGATGCCGTAGATGCGCTGCAGGGTCTCCCGGTTGGAGTCGCCCCGCCAGTAGGCGGCGTTGCAGGCAGTCAGCTTGATGGCGTTGCCCTTGATGCGGCCGGTGGAGTCCAGATGGGGGCCGGCACAAAGATCGGTGAATTCGCCCTGCTTGTAGAAGGAGATGTGAGCGTCCTCAGGCAGATCCTGGATCAGCTCCACCTTGAAGGGCTCGCCCTTCTCCTCCATAAACTTGAGGGCATCTTCCCGGGGCAGCTCAAACCGCTCCAGCTTCAGCTTCTCCTTGCAAATTTTCCGCATTTCCCCCTCGATCTGCTCCAAATGCTCGGGAGTGAAGGCGAAGGGAGCGTCCATATCGTAGTAGAAGCCCTCGTCGATGGAGGGGCCGATGGCCAGCTTAACCTCAGGCCACAGCCGCTTCACAGCCTGGGCCATCACATGGGAGCAGGTGTGCCAGTAGGTCTTGCGGTACTCGGGATTTTCAAAGCTGAATTCGTTCTTGATTTCTTCGGACATAATAGATTCCTCCTTAACAGATTGGGGCGGAGGGTATGAAAAACGCCTCACCCCTGATTGGTCAGGGGTGAGGCGCAAAAAACGTCCCACGGTTCCACCCTGCTTGCCAGAAGCGCGGAGGCACCCGTTTGGAGGGTGCGCAGCGTGACATCTTGCCGCTTGTGACTTCCTGTAACGGGAAAGCCCCGGCCCGGTCATCCCGGGCGGCTCGGGAGTGGTACAGCCGCCGCGTGTCGTAAGGCCCTTCCACCATTTGGGCCCCTCTCTGTCCGCCGCTGCGCGGGTTCTTCTCCGTCTATGCCATTTTTGCAAAAGCACTATATCACCAAACGCCGCCGCTGTCAAGCGGGGAGAACAGGAAAGAAAATTGGAACAAAAGTGAAATTAACAGTTTATTCACAAAGGGTACACGATTTAGTCTTAATTACCAGGTATGATACAGACAGATTCAGAGATGAATCCAAAGCAAGACCATCCTCCCAAACCAATTCCTCTCTTATCCCTCTCCAACACCTTTGCAAACACACACACAACACACACACCCGAAAAGCCCCGGCCAATGGCCGGGGCTTTTCGGTGTCCTGCGTTGCATTTGGCTGGGAATTGCGGTATGATAAACTGAATAGTGTGCTGAAACATAGTAAGGAGGCGCTGCATATGCGCGACGGATTTGTGAAAGTGGCCGCCGGTACACCCAAGATCCGGGTAGCCGACTGCCGTTACAATGCCGAACAGATCTTTACCCTCATGCGGGAGGCGGACAAGCAGGGCGTCAAAGTGCTGGCCCTGCCGGAGCTCTGCCTCACCGGCTACACCTGCGGGGACCTGTTTCTTCAGCCCACCCTGCTGAAGGGAGCTGAGGAGGGCTTGGCCACCATCCTGGAGGCCACCAAAAACCTGGACATGGTAGCCGCCATCGGTCTGCCGGTTTGGGACAAATGGAAAAACAAATTGTATAACTGCGCTGCTGTAATACAAAGCGGAGAGATTTTGGGACTGACAGCCAAGACATATCTGCCCAACTACGGGGAATTTTATGAACAGCGGTGGTTTGCCTCGGGGGCCGGGGTGGACGACATGATCCAGCTGTGCGGGCAGGATGTTTCTCTCTGCAACAGCAATCTCTTCGCCTGCGACAGTATGCCGGAGCTGGTGATCGGGGTGGAGCTGTGCGAGGACCTGTGGGCGCCGGAGCCTCCCTCTGTTACGCTGGCCAAGGGCGGGGCTACCATCATTCTGAATCTGTCCGCTTCCAACGAGCTGGCGGGCAAGGCGGCCTACCGCCGGGGGCTGGTGTCCGGCCAGAGCGGGCGGCTGGTGTGCGGCTATGTGTATGCTGATGCCGGGGAGGGGGAGTCCACTACCGACCTGGTCTTTGCCGGCCACAATATTATCGCCGAGAACGGGACCATCTTGGCCGAGCGGCGGTTTGCCTCCGGCCTTACCGTCAGCGAGATCGACGTGGAGCGGCTGACCTACGAGCGGCAGCGGATGAACACCTATCAGACGGAGCCCGGCCGTGAGATCTGGCGGACCGGCTTTGATCTGGACCTGACTGATACCCGTCTCACCCGACCTGTGTCCTCCACCCCCTTCGTGCCTCAGGACCAGACCGACCGGGCGGAGCGGTGCAACGAGATCTTGTATACTGCCGCCTTGGGCCTGAAGAAGCGGCTGGAGCACACCCACGCCAAGACGGCGGTGGTGGGCCTGTCCGGGGGGCTGGACTCCACCCTGGCGGTACTCATCACCGCGGTGGCCATGGAGATGCTGGACCGCCCCGCCACCGATATCATCACCGTCACCATGCCCTGCTTCGGCACCACCGACCGCACCAAGTCCAACGCGGTGCTGCTGGCTGAGCGGCTGGGCTGCACCCTCAAGACCATCGACATCGGCCGGGCGGTGAAGGTCCACTTTGAGGACATCGGCCAGTCCATGGAGGACCACGACGTTACCTTTGAGAACGGCCAGGCCAGAGAGCGCACCCAGGTGCTCATGGATATCGCCAACCAGACCGGCGGCCTGGTCATCGGCACCGGCGACCTCTCTGAGCTGGCCCTGGGCTGGTGCACCTACAACGGTGACCATATGAGCAACTACGCCGTCAACGCCGGCATCCCCAAGACCCTGGTGCGCCATCTGGTCAGCTTCATCTCCGACGACAAGGAGGCGGAGGACCCCCAGCTGTCCGGCGTACTGGCCGACATTCT
>CALWXT010000140.1 GCA_944385575.1 uncultured Flavonifractor sp.
GGGGCAAATTATGCAGCGTGATTTTGAATTGCAATCAAGCGTCGTGATTGCTTTTTCGCTGAGAGAGGATCAGGCCGGACAGAATCAGGATAATGGCGGCCAGGGTAAGGGCGGTGACGGGTTCGCTAAGGATGAGTACAGAAGCCACCACAGTGATGACCGGCATCAGATAGAGGTAGACATTGGTGGCAATGGAACCGATAAGGGCGGAGGCTTTATTCCAGGGCAGGAAGCACAATGCAGAAGCGCCGATACCCAGGTAGACCGTATTGCCCAGTAGGGTGAGATCGGCAAAACGGGTCAGATCCAGGCTCAGGCCATTGATCCAGATGAAGGGGAGGGTGAACAAGAGGCCCCAGAAAAAGATTTTTCGGGTGATTTGGAGATCGGTCAGGCCGCTGTCGGCATGGGCCCACTCCAGACAGACGCTATAGCCGCCCCAGCAGACGGCAGCGGCCACGGAGAGAAAAATACCGATGGGATCGCAGTCGAAAGACTCGCCTTCAGCCAGGGAGATGAGGGCGATCCCGGCCATAGCCAGGACAAAGCCGATAAAGAAAGCACCACCCGGGCGCCCGGAGCGGCGGCACAGCCACAGCAGCAGGGCGGTAAACATAGGCGCAGAGGCGATGATGAGCCCGACCGTGGAGGCCAGGGAAAACTGCAGCGCGTAATTTTCCAGAATGGAATAAAAGGTGAGCCCGGTAAGGCCGCAGCAGAGGAAGGGAAGTTCGCTTTTCAGGCTTTTAGGCAGCAGCGGTTTGGGGGAGCAGAGAAAGAGGACGGCCCAGGCCAGGATAAAGCGGAAAATCAGGATCTCCACCGGGTGGAAGGCTGTCAGAAGCACCTTGGTAGAGATGTAAGTGGTGCCCCATACCGCTGATACTGCCAGAGCCAGGATATGCCCCAGCGCCAGGTGATTTTTCACACAGACCATCCTTTCGCAAAAAACAGCGTGCGCGGAGTTCGCGCACGCTGTTGGTTGGTTAAAAGAGTTGCATCTGCCTGCCAGACAAATGCTCAGAGGATGCGGCGGGCATACACATATACGTTGTTGTAGTACCCGCTGGTCAGGTCGTTGATCCGGACTTCATATGTACTGGTGGAGGCGTGGATGAACTGGCCGCCGCCGATGTAGATGCCCACGTGGGAAACAGGCTTGCTGCCGCCGTCCTTGAAGAACACCAGGTCGCCGGGCTGCAGCTCGCTCTTGGAGACGGACACACCGTTGGAGAGCTGGCCGGTGGCGGTGCGGTTCAGGGTGTAGCCGAAATGACGGTACACATAAGTGGTGAAGCCGGAGCAGTCAAAGCTGTTGGGGCCGTTGCCACCGTAGACGTAGGGCACGCCCAGGAACTGCTTGGCATAGTCCACCACTTGCTGGCCCAGGCTACTGGCTGCCGGAGTAACGGTGCCGTCGCCCCGGGAACCGGCAGAGTCCTTGCAGGTGACCATGTAGTCGCTGCTCACGTAGCCGATGGCGCCGCCGCTGGTCTTGATCTTGTACCAGCCGTTGTCAATGCCCACGATGGTGACAACAGCGCCGTTGTTCAGGGAAGTTACTTTACCATAGCTGGTGCCAGGCCCGCTGCGTACGTTCAGGGTGGAGCCGCCGGTCTGAACCAGACCGTAGCCGATGGTCACATCCGCCTTGGTGGCGACGGTGACGTAGTCGGCAGACATATAGCCCTCAACAGACTTGTAGTCTACTTTGTACCAGCCGTTTCCGGCGTCCTCCAGCACCACCACGGTGTCGCCCTTGGAGGCGGTAGCCAGGATGGTGGAAGAAGTGCTGGCCTCCTCGCGGAGACGGAGCGCATCGGTATTGACGGTGCCGGCACCCACGCTGGCGGCGGAAGCACCAACAATACAGACGGCGGAAACGGCAACGGTCAGGAGTGCGGTACGCATGAGCTTGGCAGGCAGTATCATTCGTAAATTCCTCCGTTCAGAATTGTGCCCCGCCGCAGGGACGGGGCCTTTTGCATTCGTTACTTATTGGCCAATGCACGCTCCAGCCAGACGGAAGCGACGTCCATGGCGGCGTACAGGCTGTCTTTCTCGGTCTTCTTGACCACCCGGTCCCGGCTTTTCAGGTCGGGATCGGTGAACTGGAGCTGGACGGAAACCTTGGTGGCCACGTCCATATCGTTCTCCTTATTCTGATCCAGAATCTGAAGCATGATGATATATTTTTCTGCCATGCTGCCGTAGTAGATCAGGCTGTCTTTCCGGCGCAGAGGATGGCCTTTATAGGTCAGAGGGATAGCTTGAGCTGACATAGTACCTCCTTATGGGATGGGACTGTTACTGATTTTTAAAAACTGTAACCAAATTGTAACACGTTGTTTCCAAAGAGTCAACCGCTTTTCGGCTTTTTTTCAGGAAAATGTACTGAATACGTCTCAAGAAGATGACCCACGCCGCTTTTTGGTACCTGGACGCAGATCGAGGAAGAGCAGGCACCAGGCGTAGACTAGGACGGCAAGGATCAGCAGCGACTCCACCAACATAGTGTAGGTTTTACCGCCCAGGTTCAGAACCAGCGTGTATCGCTGACGGAAATAGATCAGATAGGCGCTGAGGGAGGACAGCTGCACCAGAACCGCCGGAGGAAAACGGTCGGGAAAGGCGCAAGCCACGGCCACAGCGAGCACATCTGCCAGGAAGAAGTAGCGGTCATGCATATAGGGCAGCAGGAAGGGGACGCCTGCCGCCAGGATAAACCCTGCGGTAAGCAGTGCGGTGTCTGAGATTCGCTTGCGGCAGCACAGCAGGACGACCAACAGGATCAGAACCAGCAGAAAGGCGGCGATGATCCCAGCCCGGGCGTAAACGGACTCATTTACCTGAGCGCCGTAGGGGAGGAAGGAATAGATGGAAGCGGAGTTGTAGTTCAGGCTGCCCGCGCCCTCCTTTGTCTGCCCCACATAGACGCTGAGGATATCTGCCAGGGGTTTGCCCAGCAGCAGGGCTGGAATGCAGGTGAGGGCATAGGCGGCGGGAAAAAGGAACAGGTGGCGGAATTTGATCCGGCCTGTCAGCCAGAAGGCTGCCCACAAGGGCAGGATAAATACGGTCTGCAGCTTGAAGGAAAAGGCGAGGCCCAGAAGGGCAGCTGACGCCGACCCACGGCGCTGCAGCGCGCAGGCCATGGCGTGGAGGACTAAACCGCTGTAAAGGGAATCGCATTGCCCCCAATATGCGCCATTGAGCATAACGGTGGGCAGGATCAGCAGGATGCAGAAGCAGGCCAGCGGAGTCCTGCTATTAGCTGTAAAGTGTTTTACCAGACGCATGCCGCCCCAAGCCAAAACCACATCAAACAGGATAGAGAACAGCTTGATGAGATAGAGGTCGGGGATGGGGAGATAGGAGATGGCCGCCAGAAAATAGAGGTAGGGGGCATTGTAGTTGCCGATGGGCAGCCTGATGGCCCAGAAGCCGCCGTTGGCTCGCAGAGTCTGGACCCATTGGGACAGAAAGATCTCGTAGTCGGACGAGACGTAGTGGAGCATCAAAGCCCGGAAGAAAAAAGCCAGACCCACAGGGAGCAGGGCGGTAAAGAGCTGACTGCGGCCCTGTTTTTTCAGGACAAGAAGCGCCAGCAGCGCGGGAACCAGGAACAGCAGGTATATCCAGACCTTGGCTGCCGTCGTACCCAGCGGAAGGACAAGGACAGGAAGCAGACTCACGGCCAGCAGAGCCAGGCCGGCGCCGCCGCAGACCAGCGCGCGGGGAGAAACGGATCTCATAGCGATACCTCACGATACGATCAAAGAAGAAAGGCCCGGAGTTTTGCTCCGGGCCCTTCTGGTCAGGTGTCAGATCTCGATGGAGTCAGTCACAGCGGCGGCGGCTTCCTCCACCGCGGGCTCCTCGGTGACATCGCTCTGGGCGGTGCCCTCGTCGTCCATCTTGTCGTACTTGCGGTACATGGACAGGCCAGAACCGGCGGGGATCAGCTTACCGATGATGACGTTCTCCTTCAGGCCCAGCAGGTGGTCCACCTTGCCCTTGATGGCGGCCTCGGTGAGGACCTTGGTGGTCTCCTGGAAGGAGGCGGCGGACAGGAAGGAGTCAGTGGCCAGAGAGGCCTTGGTGATACCCATGAGCAGGCGGGTGCAGGTGGGCAGCCGCAGCTCGATACCGTCGTTGGTCTCGCCGGCGTCAATGCGGGCCTGAACGGCGGCCTTGGCGTCCTCGAACTCGATCAGCTCAATGGTGGAACCGCTGAGCAGGTCGGAGTCGCCGGCGTCCTCCACACGGACCTTGCGCATCATCTGGCGGCAGATGACCTCGATGTGCTTGTCGTTGATGTCAACGCCCTGCTGACGGTAGGGCTTCTGCACTTCCTGAATCAGGTAGTCGTACACCGCATGGATGCCGCGGATGCGGAGCACGTCCTGAGGATAGAGAGCGCCTTCAGTGAGGGCGAAGCCCTTCTCCACGGTGTCGCCATCCTTCACCCGCAGACCGGCGGAGTAGGGCAGGGTGTAGGTGACGGTCTCGCCGTCGTTGGCGGTGATGGTCACGTTGCACATGGAGTTGCGCTTGGCCTCCTCCAGAGTGACCTTGCCGCCCACCTCGGCCAGCTGAGCCATCTTCTTGGGCTTGCGGGACTCGAACAGCTCCTCAACACGGGGAAGACCCTGGGTGATATCGCCGCCGGCCACGCCGCCGGTGTGGAAGGTACGCATGGTTAGCTGGGTACCGGGCTCACCGATGGACTGGGCGGCGATGATACCCACCGCCTCACCGGCGCCCACAGGCTCGCCGATAGCCAGGTTGATGCCGTAGCACTTGGAGCATACTCCGCTGCGGGCGCGGCAGGTGAGCACGGAGCGGATCTTGACCTGATGGATGCCGTGAGCCTCCAGCAGCTTGGCGTCGTCGGCAGTCAT
>CALWXT010000141.1 GCA_944385575.1 uncultured Flavonifractor sp.
CTGAACATGACCCCCCGCCGCACCATGTCCATCGCCCAGCAGCTGTATGAAGGCGTGGATATCGCCGGCGAAGGTACCGTGGGCCTTATCACCTATATGCGTACCGACTCCCTGCGCCTGTCCGATGAAGCCACCGCTGCTGCCCGGGACTTTATTCTGGCTCGGTACGGCGCCAACTACTACCCCGGCAAGACCCGGGTGTATAAGACCAAGTCCGGTGCTCAGGACGCCCACGAGGCCATCCGGCCTTCCAACGTGAACCTGACTCCGGAGGACGTGAAAAAGGATCTGACGGCGGAGCAGTACAAGCTGTACAAGCTGATCTGGAGCCGCTTCCTGGCCTGCCAGATGGCCTCCGCTGTGTACGACAGCGTGTCCATCGAGGTGGAGAGCGCCGGCTATACCTTCCGGGCCACCCACTCCTCTCTCAAATTTTCCGGCTATACCGCCGTGTATGTGGAGGGCAAGGATGAGGAGGAGGAGACCTTCCAGTCCCCCCTGCCCGACCTGAAGGAGGGGGAGAGCGTGGAGCTGAAGGGCCTCAAGCCCGACCAGCACTTTACCCAGCCTCCCAGCCGCTATACTGAGGCCACTCTCATCAAGGCCCTGGAAGAAAAGGGAATTGGCCGCCCGTCCACCTATGCCCCTACCATTTCCACCATCCTGGACCGGGAATATGTGGTGAAGGAGGGCCGCGCCCTCCGGCCCACTCCGCTGGGTGAGGTGGTCACCGGCCTGATGAAGGACAAATTCACCGACATCGTGGACACTGCCTTTACCGCCAACATGGAGGAGCAGCTGGACGAGGTGGAGACCGGCAAGGTGGACTGGAAGAGCCTGCTCACCCAGTTCTACGGCGGCTTTGAGAAGGAGCTAAAGCAGGCCGAGCAGGATCTGGACGGGGAGCGGATCAAGGTGCCCGATGAGGTGTCCGATGTGATCTGCCCCAAGTGCGGACGCAATCTGGTGTTCAAGTCCGGCCGGTTCGGCCGCTTCCTGGCCTGCCCCGGCTGGCCGGAGTGCGACCATACCCAGCCCATTGTGGTGGAGATGCCGGGCAAATGCCCCAAGTGCGGCGGCAAGATCCTGAAAAAGACCTCCAAGCGGGGCTTTGCCTACTACGGCTGCGAGAATAACACCAACAAGGACGAGGCCCGCAAGTGCGACTTCATGACCTGGGATGTGCCTGTGAAGGACAACTGCCCCTCCTGCGGCCACACCCTGTTCAAGAAGTCGGGCCGTGGCTTCAAGAAGCCCTTCTGCATCAACCCCAAGTGTCCCAACTTCCTGCCTGAGGACCAGCGGGGCTATAAGAAGAAGACCACCACAGAGACCCCGGCGGAGGGCGCACCTCCCGAGGAGGAGAAGAAGCCCGCTAAAAAGGCAGCGGCGAAAAAGACGACCACCGCCAAAAAGACTACGGCAGCCAAGAAGCCTGCCGCGAAAAAGACCGCAGCCAAGAAAACCACCACCAAGAAGAAAGACGAATCCTAATCCAACAAAGGAGAATCCATGGAACCTGTCATCGTCATCGGCGCGGGCCTGGCCGGATCGGAGGCCGCCTGGCAGCTGGCTCAGCGCGGCATCCCCGTTCTTTTGAAAGAGATGAAGCCGGAAAAAATGACCCCCGCCCACCACACTCCCTGGTTTGGGGAGCTGGTGTGCTCCAACTCTCTGCGCTCCAATCAGCTGGAGAACGCGGTGGGTTTGCTGAAGGAGGAGCTGCGGCGGATGGGCTCCCTTATCATGGCCTGTGCCGACGCCCACCGGGTGGAGGCGGGAGGCGCCCTGGCGGTGGACCGCCACGGCTTTGCTCAGGCCATCACCGAGCGGGTGAAAGGCCATCCTCTGATTACTGTGGAGGAGGGGGAGGTCACCGCCATCCCGGCGGAGGGCAATGTGATCGTGGCCTCCGGGCCCCTCACCTCCGACCCCCTGGCCCAGGCCATCCGGGACTTTTTCCCCGAGAGCCACGGCCTGAACTTCTATGATGCCGCCGCCCCCCTGGTCAGCTTTGAGAGCGTGGACATGGACAGTGCCTTTTTTGCCTCCCGGTATGACAAGGGGACGCCTGATTATGTCAACTGCCCCATGACTGAGGAGGAGTATGACGCCTTCTGGGAGGAACTGTGCCATGCTCAGGAGGCGGAGGTCCACGGTTTTGAGGACAAGCACGTGTTCGAGGGCTGCATGCCGGTGGAGGTTATGGCCCGCCGGGGCAAGCAGACCCTGTGCTACGGTCCCCTGAAGCCCCGGGGCCTCCGGGACCCCAAGACGGGGAAGGAGCCCTTCGCCGTGGTGCAGCTGCGCCGGGACAACGCCGAGGGCAGCATCTACAACCTGGTGGGCTTCCAGACCCACCTGAAGTGGCCGGAGCAGAAGCGGGTATTTTCTATGATCCCCGCCCTGAAAAACGCGGAGTTCGTCCGCTACGGGGTGATGCACCGCAATACCTATCTGGATTCTCCCCGGCTGCTGGACCGGTATTACCGGGTGAAGAAGGACCCACGCATCTGCTTTGCCGGTCAGATCACCGGCGTGGAGGGCTATGTGGAGTCCACCGCTTCCGGCTTCCTGGCGGCGGTGGAGCTGGCCCGGCGGCTGGAAGGAAAGGCCCCTGTGGACTTCCCCAAAGAGACCGCCGTGGGCGCGCTGGCCCTGTACATCAGCGACGAGAGTGTGTCCGACTTCCAGCCCATGAATGTGAATTTTGGTATCATTCCGCCCCTGGGCTACCGGGTGAAGGGCAAGCGAAACAAGAACGCTGAGCTTTCCAAACGAGCCCTGGAGATCCTGGATACCCTGGACACAGAGAAAGTAGAGGAGAGAACGGTATGAAGATCATCGTAGACGCCATGGGCGGCGACAACGCGCCGGTATCCAATGTGCGGGGTGCGCTGGCCGCAGTCCGTGAACTGGGTGTGGAGGTCATCCTGGTGGGCCGTGGGGAGGAGATCCTCAAGGTCCTGAAGGAGGACGGCATCGACGATCTGCCTCCCGGACTGGAGATCGTCCACGCCTCTGAAGTAGTGGAGATGTGCGACAACCCGGCTACTGCCTTCCGGGAGAAAAAGGACTCCTCTCTGACGGTGGGCCTGAACCTGCTCAAGGGCGGGGACGGGGACGCCTTTGTGTCCGCCGGAAGCACCGGAGCGCTGCTCTCCGCTGCTACCCTGATGGTCAAGCGGGTGAGGGGCATCCGCCGGGCTGCTCTGGCTCCCGTGGTGCCCACCGGAGCGGGTGGCGCGGTGCTCATCGACTGCGGTGCTACTGCCGAATGCACTCCGGAATATCTGCTGCAATTCGCCTTCATGGGCTCTTACTACGCCGAGCGGGTGCTCAAGCGCCCCGAGCCCAAGGTGGGCCTGCTCAACATCGGAGCGGAGCCCTCCAAGGGCACCGATCTCCAGCGGGAGGCCCATGCGCTGCTGACTGAGGCTGACAAGGCTGGACGCATCCATTTCGTGGGCAATGTGGAGGCCCGGGAGGCGGTGTTCGGCCAGGTGGACGTTATCGTGTCCGACGGCTACTCGGGCAATATCTTCCTGAAAACCATGGAGGGCACCGGTGGTTTCATGGCCAAGCAGCTCAAGGCCATGTTCATGAAGAACATCTTCACCAAGCTGGCGGCGGTGCTGGTGTCCGGCGGGCTGAAGGAGTTCAAGAAGATGATGGACTCCGGCGAGGTGGGCGGTACCGCCCTCATCGGTATCTCCAAGCCGGTTATCAAGGCCCACGGTTCCTCCAATGACTACGCCATCAAGAATGCCATCCGTCAGGCCCGTGATTTCGCGGCCTCCGGCATGATTGACGACCTGGTGGAAAATATCGAACATATGCGGCTGCCTGCCAATCAGATGGAAAAAATTTGAGTTACCTATTGACAGGCGGTAGAAACTTGCCTATTATCATAATGCAATGAAGCCGTTGGAAAACGGCCGCGACAGGAGTAGATGAACATGATTTTTGAGAAGATCGCCGCTCTGCTGGCCGAGCAGTTCGGAGTGGAAGCAGACAGCATCACCATGGACACCTCCTTTGAGGACCTGGGCGCCGACTCCCTGGACATCGTGGAACTGACCATGGCTGTGGAGGAGGAGTTTGGCCTGGAGAACATGGACGAGGACGACCTGTCCGGTATCTCCGTTGTGGGTGACCTGGTCAATTATCTGAAGTCCAAGCTGGAAGACTAAAGAGAACGCAACACAGGGGAGCCCCGCCACCGGCGGGGCTCCCGCTTTGAAAGGAAGGGACAGCGATGGAAGCGCTGGAGGAAAAGCTGGGCTATCGCTTTACAAACCGGGCGCTGCTGGAAAATGCCCTGACCCACAGCTCCTATGCCAACGAGAACAAGGCTAAGGGAGCACAGAGCAACGAGCGACTGGAATTTTTGGGTGACTCGGTGCTGGGCATGGTGACGGCGGACTACCTGTACCGCACCCATCCGGATCTGCCGGAGGGCGACCTGACCCGTACCCGCGCGGCCCTGGTGTGCGAGGGCAGCCTGGTGGAGGTGGCTCAGCAGCTGGATCTGGGCGCCTATCTGAAGCTGGGCAAGGGCGAGGACGCCGGCGGCGGCCGGGAACGTCCCTCCATTGTGGCTGACGCGGTGGAGGCGGTGCTGGCAGCAGTTTATCTGGACGGTGGCATCGGCTCGGCCCGTAAGATCATCCAGCGGTTTATCCTGGACCGTGAGGAGGAAAAGAGCGCCAGCCGAGACTACAAGACCGCCCTCCAGGAGCTGGTGCAGCGGGAGAGCGGCCAGGTGCTGGGCTACCGGCTCATCGGGGCGGAAGGTCCCGACCACGCCAAGATCTTCTCGGTAGAGGTGGATCTGAACGGCGCACCCATCGGCCAGGGCCAGGGCCGCAGCAAAAAAGAGGCGGAGCAGAATGCCGCCAAG
>CALWXT010000142.1 GCA_944385575.1 uncultured Flavonifractor sp.
GTCTCCTTTGAGACCGGCATGTTCCAGCTGGGCGGCCACGCCCTGTTCCTCTCCGGCAAGGAGAGCCAGATCGGCCGGGGCGAGCCCATTGAGGACACCGCCCGGGTGCTCAGCCGCTACTGCGACGGCATCATGATCCGCACCTACGGCCAGGCCGAGGTGGAGACCCTGGCCAAGTATGCCTCCATCCCCGTCATCAACGGCCTCACCGACTTTGCCCACCCCTGCCAGGTGCTGGCCGACCTCATGACCATCCGGGAGCACAAGTCCCGGCTGGAGGGCCTGAAGATGTGCTACATCGGTGACGGTAACAACATGGCCAACTCCCTCATCGTGGGCGGCCTGAAGGTGGGCATGGAGGTGTCCGTGGCCTGCCCCGAGGGCTATGACCCCGACCCCAAGGTGCTGGAGTTTGCCCAAAACTGCGGCGGCAAGTTCAACCTCTGCCGGGACCCCAAGGAGGCGGCTGCCGGTGCCGACGCGATGTTCACCGACGTGTGGGCCTCCATGGGCCAGGAGGGCGAGTCTCAGGCCCGCCGGGCGGTGTTTGAGGGCGTTTATCAGATCAACAGCGAGCTGATGGGCCTCACCAACGCCGGCTGCATGGTGCAGCACTGCCTGCCTGCCCACCGGGGCGAGGAGATTACAGCCGATGTGTTTGAAGCCCACGCCGGCGAGATCTTCGATGAGGCGGAGAACCGCCTCCACGCCCAGAAGGCAGTCATGTACCTGCTGATGGGCGAGCAGTAATCCAATCAAACGCCAAAACGGCGCACAGCATTTGCTGTGCGCCGTTTTTCTGCCTTGACAGGACAGGTTTGTTCTGATAAACTAGCCTCAGAAAGAGGGTTTCTCCAAACAAACCAATTGAAAGGCGGGGGACAAATGGAGGATCTCAGACTGTTTGATGCGGAGTACCGGCTGATGGATCTGGTGTGGGAGCACCAGCCCATCAATTCCACCGCTCTGTCCAAGCTGTGCCAGGAGGTGCTGGGCTGGAAGAAATCCACCACCTTCAATCTGGTGCGCAAGCTGGGGGAGCGGGGCATCCTGAAAAATGAAAACGCCACCGTCACCGCTCTGGTGGGGCGGGAGCAGGTACTCCGCCGGGAGAGCGAGGCAGCGGTGGAAAAATCCTTCGGCGGTTCTCTGCCTAGCTTTGTGGCGGCCTTCCTCAGTGGAAAAAAGCTGTCCCATCAGGAGGCGGAGGAGCTGCGGCGGCTGATTGACGAAAGCGAGGCGCGCCATGGCTGAGCTGCTGATGAAGGTGGGGGATATGAGCCTCACCGCAGCGCTCACCGCCCTGGTGATCCTTGCCCTGCGGTGGCTGCTGGTGCGGCTGAAGGCTCCCGCCTTTGTGCGCCTGCTGCTGTGGTCGGTGGTGCTGTTCCGCATGGTGTGCCCCGTCAGCTTTACCAGCCCATGGAGCGCAGCCGCTCTGGTGGAGGAAGCTCTGCCCCCGGCGGCTGAGGTACAGGTGACCCGGGAACCGGAGCAGCAGCTGGGTACAGAGGGCGTCCCTGCCATCTCCCCGGATGAGCCGCTGCCGGAGGACGCGGTGGTGGAGATCACCACCATGGAGCCCGGGGCGGTCCCGGAGGCCCGGCTTTCCCCCATGCTGCCTCTGGCGCTCCTGTGGCTGGCAGGCGTGGCGTTCCTGTGGGGATGGTGGCTGTATCATCATCTGAAGCTGAAAAGGCGGATGGAGACGGCGGTGCGGGTAGCACCCGGCGTGTTTGAGAGCGACCAGTCCGGCCCGCCCTTCGTGCTGGGCTTTTTCACGCCCAGGATCTATCTGCCCCAAAATCTGACGGAACCCGACCGGAGCTATGTGCTCTCTCATGAGAAGCTCCACCTGCGTCGGGGGGATTTTGTGTGGAAACCTCTGTTTTTCCTGGCAGCGGCGGTCCACTGGTTCAACCCGGTGCTTTGGTTGGCCTGGCGGCTGTTTTGCCGGGACTTGGAGGCATCCTGCGACGAGGGTGTGCTACGGGAACTGCCCGAGCAGGAGCGCGCCGGTTATGCCAGAGCCCTGCTGACCCTGGCTGCGCCGGAGGCCCACCGCCTACCTGCCGCTTTTGGGGAGCACGACGTATCCCGCCGGGTGAAAGGAGCTCTGGCCTACCGCAAACCCGCTGTGATCGCGGCAGCAGTGCTGGTCATTGCCGCGGTGGGCGTGGGTCTGTGGCTGGCGGCGGACTCCACTGGTGGGGCGGGCTTGCCCCAGGTGCCACCCACCATAACATTGTCCATCGATGGTCGTGAGGCGCAGCTTACCGCCGCAGACTGGGACGGGGAGACGTCCCCTGATCCGGCGGAGCTGCTGGCGGACGCACCGCTGTTTACCGACGATTACCTCTGGGTTCACAATGTGAGCCTGTCGATCTTTGGCCAGCCCCATCCCCGGAAGGGAACCTACACGGACTATCTGCTCCGGGATGGGCAGTGGGTGGAAGGACACAATGGTTCCATGTCATACACGATCGGCCTCCATCCACGGGAGGATTCCGCCGGGGCAGGGACGGAGGAACGGGGTGTGATATTTACTTGCACCTGGAAAGAAGGCTTTACCAGCCGTTCCGCCACCTATGCCTTCCGCCTGCTGGTGCCTTCCGTCTGGGAGGATCAGGTGTTGGAGGAGCCGCTGATGATCTCTGACGGCACCATTCTTCCGGTTTATGAGGGCGGTGCATCAGAGTTTGGCGCCATCATTGCGCAAGGAAATCTGCGTACCCTGTCCATTGATGGTGTTCTTACCATCAATGATGTTTCCACGCCCTTCCAGTCCGCTGAAACCACTCTATATCTGCTGGACGGGGACGGCACGGTTCTGGACCAGGTCGTTGTGGGGGGCAGCAGCAGCGACAACGAGGTGGAGCATGTACGTTCCGCTTTCGGCTTTCCACTGAACCGGGAGGACATTGAGAAAAGACAGTGGGAGGGTGAAAATCTGCTGCTGGGCGTAACGGTAGAGTATGTCTGGCCCGATGGCAGCAAAACCCAATGGGGCAGCGCTTTCTGGGCGGTGCCGGAGAAGCAATTGCCCGGCCAGCCTGCCGCCGGGGAGGAGACCACCGTGCGTCTGTGGCCGGACCCCGCCCGGGAGGAGGACACCACCGGCGTGTCCCTCTATGTGCGCAATGATCCGGAGTCGGAAACCAGCCAAATGGGGGTGTGGGTAAACGGTGTGACCTCCTGGTTTGGCACAGGTATGCTCCTGTCCGGCCAGCATGCCTGGGCAACTCCAGGCTGGGCCGACCTGGACGGGGACGGCACGGACGAGCTGGTCATTACCCGCTATGACGGACACGGTACGGGGGCTAGCCTCGAAGCGCTCCATGTACTGGAACCGGATGAGGATGGCGGCTATACCCTGGCGGCCACCTTCACACTGGGCGAGGAGGAGACGGCATGGGTAGAGGCCGCGCTGAAGGAACTGGGGCTGGATGAGCTCTCCTGCGGCTATATCTGCTATTTTCCCGATCTCTTTACCGTGGATATCGGGATCTGTGACCCGGTCAACGGTCCACCCCTGGGCAATTATGTGGGTACGCTCACCTGCACTCTGGCCTACGACGGCCAGAACCTCACTTTGACGGACCCGGTGTATACCCCGTCGGTTTGATTTCCTCCGGTGGTCCCGGTGGGATAGGCCGACGGTCGCCTCGCCGGAGGTTGGAGGCGGAGGAGATGGCCTCCCGGCCGAATTTGTCTCGTATGCCGTCCATGGCCTTTTCCAGCTTTTCCAGTTTGTCTCGCCGGGGGGCGGCATCGGCGGCGAACAGATTGATCTGTTCCCCCGCGTCTCCCTCCTCCACCAGATTTTGCGCGGTGATGGTGAGGGCCCGCACCGGAGCCTTTTCATTCCACGCCGCCTGAACCAGCGCCATGGCCGCCTCCACCAGGTCTCTTGAGACGTAGGTGGGGGCGGTCAGCCGCGTCTGGCGGCAAATATCCTTGAAATTAGGGTCACGGATGGTGACCTGTACGGTAGTGCACTTGAGCGCATGCTTGCGCAGCCGGGCGGCCACCTCGTCGGCCAGCTCGGAAAGAGCGGTGCGCAGCTCCGCCCACCCCACCAGGTTCCGAGGAAAGGTAAGGCCGTTGCCCACTGACTTTGGTCCCGGCATATCCCGGGCGGGAATGACCGGGCTGTGCTCCGCTCCGGTGGCGTAGTCGTGGAGGGTGTAGCCGCCCTTGCCCAGAATCTCACCCAGGGCCTCCCGGTCGAACCGGGCCAGGTCCCCGATGGTGTGCACGCCGTAGCCCGCCAGGACCCGGGCCGCCGCCCGGCCCACAAACAGCAGGTCGGTCACCGGCAGGGGCCACAGCAGCTGCTGAAAATTGTCCCGGGTGATGACGGTGGTAGCGTCCGGCTTTTTGTAGTCGCTGCCCATTTTGGCAAAGACCTTGTTGAAGGACACCCCTACCGACACGGTGAGCCCCAGCTCCTCCCGCACCGCCCGGCGGATCTGGTCGGCCAGCCCTTTGCCATCGGTGTGGAAAAGATGAAGGGTACCCGTTACGTCCAGCCAGCTCTCGTCGATGGAGAAGGGCTCCACCAGGTCGGTGTACCGCTCATAGACGGCGTTGACCTTCTTGGAGTATTCCCGGTACTTGCCGTGGTGGGCAGGGAGGAGGATCAGGTCGGGGCACTTCCGCCGGGCCTGCCAGATGGTCTCCGCAGTCTTGACCTGAAAGGCCTTGGCAGGCTCGTTTTTGGCAAGAATGATGCCGTGGCGGCTTTCCGGGTCGCCGCACACCGCCACCGGCTTATCCCGCAGCTCCGGGTAGTCCAGCAGCTCCACCGAAGCGTAAAA
>CALWXT010000143.1 GCA_944385575.1 uncultured Flavonifractor sp.
GAGGTGGCCCTGGGCGCCGACATGACCGCCAAGCATGAGGCGGTGGAGCTGGAGGAGAAGGGCATGCTGGCCTCCTCCTGCTGCCCGGCCTTTGTGGACTTTGTGGAGAAGAACTTCCCGGATCAGGCCCACCTGATTTCCTCCACCCCCTCCCCCATGATCATGGCCGCCCGGAATATCAAGAAAAAGGACCCCTCCGCCAAGGTCATCTTCATCGGCCCCTGCGTGGCCAAGAAGAAGGAGGTCAAGCTGGGCAAGACCATGCGGGCGGTGGACAGCGCCCTCACCTTTGAGGAACTGTACGCCATGTTTGAGTCCCGTGACATCGATGTGTCCAGTCTGGACTTTGCCGATCTGGATCAGGCCAGCGGTTTCGGCCGGTCCTTTGCCCGCAGCGGCGGCGTTACCGCCGCCGTGAAGGAGGCTCTGGCCGAGCGGGGCAGCAAGTTTGAGGTCAAGCCCATGCCGTGCAGCGGGCTGGAAGCCTGCAAGCTGGCCTTTCTGAAGGCGGCCAAGGGCATTGGCGACTTCAACTTCATCGAGGGCATGGCCTGTGAGGGCGGCTGCGTCCAGGGCCCTGCCCAGCTCATCCGCTCTCCCAAGAACCAGGGGGATGTGGACCGCCATGCCAAGCAGGCGGAGGGCCGCACCATCGAAGAGGCGGTGGCTGCCGCCGAGCAGAACCAGGACGAGGAAGCGTAACATGGAAAAAACAAGGCCCCGCCGGAGTAATCCGGCGGGGCCTTGCTTTTTCTTTTTTAGCCCAGGTTGTAGTCGATGATCAGGGCGTCCAGCGACCAAAAATCCTCGTCAGGGATGGTCCAGTAGTCGTCGTCCCCCAGGGCAACCTGGACCAGAAGGGTCTGAGACTCCAGATAGCCCAGCTGAGGCAGCTTCTCATAGGTCAGATCCATGAACAGCTCCACCCACTCGATTTCGTAGGCCAGGTATTCCTCGTCGGTCATCTGGTCAGGGTAGCTGCTGTTGAGCTCGTCGGCGGCGCCGTTGTTGAGCGCATCGGCTACCTGATGGAAGATGTCGATAGGTTCCACCGTCACCTTGACTCCGAAGGTGGTGTCGTCCACCTGGGAGGCCGATTCCACTGTGTACTTGGAGTGAGCATAGACCTGACGATACATGGTGCTCAGCTCCTCCAGCAGACGGTCCTGATCCTCCTCGGGCAGCTCACTCTCCACAAAGGAATCCAGGAAGAACTGGGCCTCGGTCTCCAGGCTGCCGGCGTAGGTCTCCTCCACATCCTCCTCGGTAATGTCGATCAGCTTCCGGAAGTCAGCTTCGGATTTGCCCAGATAGTTTTCATCCAGAATACCCTGAACGTAGAGCTTGGCATCGTCGGCGCTCAGGCCGCCGCCTCCGCAGGCGGACAGGGGGAGCAGCAGCGCCAGAGACAGGGTCAGGGCCAGAGCGGTGGTCTTTCCTTTCATGGTCGCTCATCCTCTCATCATTTCTTTTTCTTCAGGAGCAGAGATCAATGATGGCCTGGGTAAAGATCTTGGCGGCGGTGAGCTGGTCGGCGATGCAGGTGTGCTCGTCGGCGCCGTGCATATTACCGTTAAAGCCGGGCATGGCGCAGCCGAAGGCCACGCCGCCGGGAATGTCGTGAACGTAGGTGCCGCCGCCGATGGCAAGGCACTCGCCCTTGTTGCCGGTGTACTGCTCGTAGCAGCGCAGCAGGGTCTTGACCAGGGGCGTGTCGGCGGACGTGTGGTGGGGCTCCTGCATACCGCCTTCCGCCCCAAAGCCGAATTTGGCAAAGGCGGCCTCGGCGGCAGCCTTGCAGTTTTCCTCATTGGCGCAGATGGGCACCCGGCTGTCAAACTGCCCCTTCAGGCCGGTGGGACCGACCTCCAGCAGGGAGAAGGCCAGGGTGAGAGGGCCGGAGATCTCGTCGGCCTGGGCGATACCCAGGGCCTTGCCGGCGCAGTCCCCATGGGGGAACAGGGCGCTGAGGGCGTGGATGGCGGCGGTGGAGCCCACCTTGGCCAGAGGCAGGGCCCGCAGCAGGTCCAGCAGGGCGGTGATGGCGTTGTTGCCCTCCTCCGGGGTGGAGGCGTGGGCGCCCTTGCCGTGGCAGAGGATGCGCAGGTTATCCCCCTCCTCCTTCAGTTCATAGGCGGCACCGGTGCGCGCCGCCGCATCGTCGCAGTAGGGCGTGGCGGCCTCGGCAGACAGGCCGGCGACCACGCACTCCGCCTCCGGCGGCAGCACATTGATGCGGAAGCCGCCGTGGAGTTCCTTCACCCGGGGGGTGGCCTCCTCGGCGTCCCAGCTCTTGGTGAAGACCGGCTTGTAGCTGCCCTTCTCGATGTTGATGACGGGGAACTCTCCGTCGGGAGAGAAGGTATAGGGGGCGTAAGGCTCCCGGGCGTAGTAGTAGGCCAGATCCTCAGATCCGCTCTCCTCGTCGGTGCCCAGGATGAGCCGCACATTCTTCTTCAGCGGTACGCCCAGATCTTTCACCGCCTGCATGGCCATCAGCACAGCGCAGGCGGGGCCCTTGTCGTCGTCGGTGCCCCGGCCGTAGAGCATGCCGTCCACCTCTTTGGGCTCATAGGGCTCGGTTACTGTCCAGCCGGTGCCCTCCCCCACCACGTCCAGGTGGCAGAGGATGTGCAGGGCGGTCTCCGCATCGCTCAGATCCACCGTGCCCACATAATTATCGTAGTTTTTGGCGGTAAAGCCCAGCTCGCCGGCCAGCTTCAGCGCCTCAGCCAGGGCGGCGGCGGGACCGGGACCGAAGGGCATGCCGGGCCGGGCGTCCTCCCGGACGCTGCGCACCCGCACCAGCCGGGAGATATGCTCCACCAGCTCAGCCCGGCGGCGGGGATCGTCAAAATAGGAATCAATCTGCTGCTTGTACATGGGGACTGGTCCTCCTTAATTGCTTTCGCTGGGTTCTTCTTCGCCGGCGGCCTCCGCCAGCTCACCCAGATATTTGTACACCGTGTATCGGGACACCTGAAGCCGTTTGGCCACAAAAGGTACCGACTTGCGGAAGGAAAAGGCATTTTTCTGGTCCAGCAGGGCGATAATCTTCATCCGGTCCCGCTTGTTCAGGGCGTTCACCGGCTTGCCTACCGCGGCCAGGCACTCCTCAAACAGGTTGCCCAGCTGCTTGTCCCCGCCGTGCCACATGGCGCTCTGGAGGTCGGCCTCCGCGCTCATCAGGTCCACCAGAATCCGGTTGGCATACACCAGGGAGGAGTAATCGAAGTTGATGCCCAGCGCCAGGTTATAGTCTTCCCCGATCAGATGGAAGGTACTGCTTTTGATCTGCTGGCCGGAAGGGGTGGTGGCGTACAGATTGACAAAGTCGGTGACCAGGGCATCCTGATCCAGTTCACGGATGGTGCCCAGGATATCCATAGTGGAGCCCACCGTCCGTCCGGAGACGTGTCCATTGTAGATGGACAGGATGGGGTGGCTGGGGTCTCCCATATCGTGCACCAGCGTCTCACAGGTGGAGCCGAACATCTCCGCGATGCCCCGGGCAGTCCGGTCCAAAAATTCAAAGGCTTCCTCTCGATCCATTGTAACTAACCTCACCCTCCGGTCCAAACGGTAAAATGCCAACCTTATTGTACTGTGGCAGGGCGGAAATTGCAAGGTGATTTACACGCCGGGGCGGAACTGCTATACTGAAGAAAAAGGAGGGACGGCCATGACGGAACACAGCGGAGCGGAGCGCCGGGCGGCGGTGGCCCGGATGCTGGAGGAGGCGGAAGGCCCGGTGAGCGCGGCGGCGCTGGCCCGGCAGTTTTCTGTCAGCCGGCAGATCATTGTAGGGGACGTGGCATTGCTGCGGGCGGGCGGTGCCCGGATTCTGGCCACACCCAGAGGTTATGTGATGGACCGGCGGCCGGAGGGCGTGGAGCGTACCGTGGCCTGCGTCCACACACCGGAGCAGATGGAGGCGGAGCTCACCGCCATCGTGGATGCCGGCGGCGAGGTGGTGGATGTGATCGTGGAGCACCCGGTTTATGGTCAGCTTACCGGCATATTAGGCGTGTCAAGCCGATATGATGTAAAGGAATTTGTCCGGCGTGTGGAGACAGATGGAGCCCGTCCGCTTTCAGATCTGACGGGAGGGATCCATCTGCATACTATCCGCTGTCGGGACGAAAAAAGTTTTCAAAGAGTGCAAAAGGCACTTGCAAACGAGGGTTTTTTGCTTGATATGTGAATTCAACATAGTAAAGTGCCGACGGAGTTGTTAATTTTGACAAAAAAGTATTGCCAAATTGTGAATGATAGTGTATCATTAGGTATGAATCCTTGGGTTGGGGAGGCTTTTAGGATTCGCAATTTATAAGGGAGGGTAATTATGAAGTCAGCAAAAATGCAACGCATCGGAAGGCTGCTGCTGGTCCTGTTTGCACTGGCGTGCATCATGGTCACCGTGGCCTTCGCCGAGGGCGAGGAAGCCG
Organism: uncultured Flavonifractor sp.; assembly: GCA_944385575.1. GTDB lineage: Bacteria > Bacillota > Clostridia > Oscillospirales > Oscillospiraceae > Flavonifractor. The sequence continues at coordinate 4,449 of CALWXT010000143.1, forward strand.
TCAGCAACTTCTATGGCGGGCCTCTGTCCCTGCTGCCGCCTATCGTGGCTATCGTTCTGGCGCTGATCACCAAGGAAGTGTATTCGTCCCTGTTCATCGGTATCCTGGTGGGCTTCGTGCTCCAGGCCAACTTCGACCCGGTCATGACCTTTAACCACCTGGTCAACGGCTTCGTGGGCAACATCGGCGGCAACGCCGGTATCCTGATCTTCCTGGTCATCCTGGGCTGCCTGGTGGC
>CALWXT010000144.1 GCA_944385575.1 uncultured Flavonifractor sp.
GCACCAGCTCCAGAGCGTCCACACGGGAACCGTCGAACTCCACCTGCATATCGCCGCGGCGGATGATCTCGCCCTCGAAGGCGGAGGAGAAGGCCACAGGAATGTCGATCTTGGTGATCTTGATCTTGATGTCGCGGGCCTCCAGGGAGGTGGCATTGAACTTGCTGGTATCCTCCTGGATAATGAGGCTCTTGGGCACGCGGAACATGTTGTTCTCCTCGGTATCGTTGGTGATAACGGGGAAGCCCAGCTGGATGGCACCGGCGCCGCAGGCCACGGTCATATCGTCTACGGGAGCGTAGGCGTTGACAAAGGCGAACACACGGTCCATGGTGTAACGCCACATAGCCTCGTAGTTGCCGGGCTCGGTGCTGCCGAAGATAATGGCGGCACGCAGGGCCACGCTCACCACGTGGGCCACGCTGCTCAGATCACGGCCCAGGGCCACGCAGCGGACGTTGAAGCCCAGCTTCACGCCCTTCTCGATGCACTGGTCAATGATACCGCCCACCAGGGTGACAAAGATACCCTGGGACTGGTACTCCTTCACCAGCTCCACGCCCTCCTCAGCGGTGGGGGCAGCGCCGATGATGACAGCCACGCCGGGGATGTCCCGGGTAACCAGAGGCACGCCCAGCTCACGGACCTGGGCATCGGTGAAGTGACCCATGACAGGCTCCTCATAGGGGCAGCCGCCGTGGGTGGCCCACTTCATCAGCTCGATCATCTCAGCGGACAGAGCGGTGGCCACACCGGAGGTGAAGATATCCTTGGTGCGGTTGTTGCGGGTCATGAAATCCTTAATGGTGGTCTCCAGGGCCTCCTTGGCCTCGCCCACGGTAGCCACCTTCTTGCCGGTCATGGCATAGAGGCAGGGCAGGCTGTATGCGGTGTCGCCAAAGGTAGCGGGGGCGTCGGCGCCCAGCTTGGCGACGGCCTCGTCAACGGCCTTGACCGCAAGAGCATACATTTCGTCGTTACCGGCGAAAACTCTCTCGAACAATGTCTTCATTTGACGTTTCACTCCTTACGATTGCTCTCAGCATAAGTAATTATTTTTCGGCGTCCATTTTCGCCTTGATCGCACGGATCTCCTCCACCGCCGCGGCGCTGAAGTCATAGGGAGACTTCCCGTTGCGGTCGGCGTCGATGACCTCGGCGTTGTAGTGGATAAAGCCCAGGAGATCCTCCTCGGGAATTCTTTCCCGGATAAAGGCCTCATCCTCAGCGCTGCGCACCTTGTTGGCTACCACCCGGACCTTGGTGATCCCCAGGTCTGCCGCCAGCTCCTTGACCTTACCGTAGGTCTGGATGCTGCGGGCGCCGGGCTCGATGACCACCACAAACTGGTCCATCATGCTGGCGGTACCTCTTCCCAGGTGCTCCAGTCCCGCCTCCATGTCCATAACCACCACGTCGTCCTTACGGAACACCAGGGAGGACAAAATGGCTTTGAGCATCACGTGCTCCGGACAGACGCAGCCGCTGCCGCCAGTCTCCACCGTGCCCATGACCAGCAGCTTCACGCCGTTGATCTCCTTGGCATATGTATCCGGAATATCACTGACCTGGGGGTTGAGTTTAAAGAACTTGTTGGCGGCGTTGGCTCCGGTACGCTCCTCCACCAGCTTGCGCATCTTGGAGATGGGCACGATGGCGTTGACCTCCTCCTCAGAGAAGCCCAGGGCCAGGCCCAGGTTGGCGTCGGGGTCCACATCCGCGGCCAGGACCGTGCGGCCCTCCGCGGCGTACAGCCGGCACAGCGTGGAGGCGAAGGTGGTCTTACCCACGCCGCCCTTGCCGGTGATGGCAACTTTCATGTCTGGAAATCCTTCTTTCGTTGTGGCTCAGGCAAAAATGGCTTTTGCGATCCGCACATTCTTGTGCGGGCAGGGGATCCGGCGCATGCCGGAAGCAGTTCTATCAGATGCCGAGGGCAGCGCGCTTGGCCTCGATGGCTTCAATCATCCTGTCGCCCAGCTTTTCAATATCCAGCTCCACGGTGAAGTTGGCCTCGACCCAATCCTTGATACCGTGCTCGCCCTGGAGCAGCTCGGTTACCTCGGTAGAACCCTTGGTGTAGGGATCCACGCCCAGATAGGTATCGATACCGGTGGCCACCACGTAGTTACCGATGGACACGGCCTTCTCACTCATCCACTCGGGGGCGCAGCCCACCAGGGGGATCTGGGAGATGTTCCAGCCGGAATCCTTGGCAATGTCACTGGCCAGGATCATCATACGGGAGATATCCACGCAGGAGCCCATATGCAGGACAGGAGGAATGCCCACCAGCTCGCACACGCGCTTGAGGCCGTCGCCGCAGAACTCCTTGGCTTCCTTGCTCATGAGGCCGGCCTTGGCAGCAGCCTGAGCGGAGCAGCCGGACACCACCAGGATGATGTCGTTGGCAAGGAGCTTCTTCATCAGCTCGATGTGAGCGTAGTCAGGACGGACCTTGGGGTTGTTGCAGCCGACCATGGCCACAGCGCCCCGCAGAACGCCGGACTTGACGCACTCCACCAGGGGCTTGGTGGTGCCGGTGACGTCCACCTGGGTGTTGGTGACGCCGTCCAGGCACTTCTTGATGGCCTCTACGGAGTAACCCACAGTGGCCTCGATCTTCATATCGGGGATGAACACACGGTCCTGATCCCGGTTCTTGAAGTTCTCCACAGCCAGCTTAACGATAGCCTTGGCGTTCTCGCCGGCGTTCTCAGCGTGGAACTCGATGAAGTCGGAGTCCGGCATACGAGCCACGGGAGAGGTGGTGATGAACTTGGTGTGGAAGCACTTGCTCAGGGGGCCCAGAGCGGGGAAGATGCACTGAACATCCACCACGATGGCCTCGCAGGCGCCGGTGAGGACCACGTTCTCCTGCTGGAGGAAGTTACCGGCCATGGGGATGCCGTGACGCATAGCAACCTCGTTGGCGGTGCAGCACACGCCGCAGATGTTGATGCCCTTGGCGCCCTGCTCCTTGGCCAGAGCGATCATCTCGGGATCCTGAGCGTAGTGGACGATCATCTCAGACAGGGAGGGATCATGGCCGTGGACAACGATGTTGACCATATCCTTCTCCATAACGCCCAGGTTGGCGGTGGTGTCAATGGGCTTGGGAGTGCCGAACATAACGTCGGAGAACTCGGTACCGCACATGGAACCGCCCCAGCCGTCGCTCAGGCCGCTGCGCAGAGCCTGACGGATCAGGGCCTCCGGCAGGGAGGAACAACCCATGTGGGTCATATGCAGGGACTGGGAAACCTCGCGGTCAATGGCCCGGGGCTCGATGCCGGCATCATGCCAGAGCTTGCGGGTATGCTCGGGAGCGCGGCTGAGGAAGCGCTGGGTGCCGAAGGGCTTGCCGTACTCCATGAGGGCCATCTCGGCCACTTCATGGGCCAGATCATAGATATCCTTGCCCTCAGTCTCCACGCCCCACTCGTGAGCGATGCGCTTGAGCTTCTCAGGATCCTTGACGGTGTAGTTGCCGCCCTCACGGGTCTGGTACAGGGTGTGGCAGATCTCACGACCGTGGTCAGAGTGGGTAGCGGAGCCGCCGGCGGTAAAGCGCAGGTAGTTGCGGGCCACGATGCCGTGGACGTCGCAGCCGCAGATACCCCGGGGGGACTTGGGCGTAATACGGCAGGGGCCCATGGTGCAGATACGGCAGCAGGTACCCTCCTCGCCGAACTTGCAGTGGGGCGTCTGGTTCTTGACACGCTGCTGCCAGGAGTCGGCTCCTACCTGACGGCCGGTTTCCAGCAGTCTTTCGGTAGCGGCTTCCATTTGCTCGACAGTGATCAGTTTCATGGTCGGAATGGGGAAAACACAATCTCTCTTTGTGTTTTCTTTGCTCCTTTCTCTCGGGAATTTTTCTCTTGAATGCGCATCGTTACAATTTTAACAATGCATCCTGTTTATTGTAACAAAAAACGCAGAAAAAAGCAAGGGTAAAAATCCCCCCTCCGGGGGATTCGACTCTTGCCACCACATGGTTTTTCAATTTTTGTACGAATGCACAATATTCAGGGCTATTTTGTCCGGCAGTTTCATCCTTTCGTTCTGCTTTCCATTTGGCCCATAGGCCAGCATGGACTACTTGACAAACTGCTCAATGGCTTTGTTGAGCTCGTCGATGGTAGTATGATCGTGGTTCTCCACCGCCTCCACGATGCAATGCTCCAAGTGGTCCTTCAATATCACTTTACCGGTGTTGTTCAGGGCGCTGCGCACCGCCGCCAGCTGGATCAGGACTTCAGAACAGTCCCGTCCCTCCTCCACCATGGCCTTCACCCGTTCCAGATGACCAATAGCCCTGGCCAGGCGGTTGACCACCGCGCGGGTGTGCTGATGGCTGTGGACATGGCCGCCGCTGTGCTCATGGGGAATCCCCCGTTGGTGCATTTCGTCGTGGCTCAGCTCCATACGCTCCATTTCTTCCCTGCTCTCCCCGCACATAGAGGATCCCTCCTTTTTTTACATCATTTCAGCGTTTTTCCACTGTTCTCAGGAGAAAAAGCCATTGTGTGCGTCATTATACCAGTCTTGTTCCGGAATTACAAGCCCCCGCCGGGGATATGACTTCCAAGTCTGTTTCCCGCTCCACAAGTATTCTGCGCAAAAAGGAGAAAATATTGTTTGCA
>CALWXT010000145.1 GCA_944385575.1 uncultured Flavonifractor sp.
AGCGGCGTGGTGCTCTGAGGGGAAAGGAGGGACCCGGAATGCTGAAAAAGAAAGGGAAGGACAGAGGCTATCCGCTTACGCCCCGCACCTTTGGCGAGCCGCTGCTCTACCTGCTGCCCTTCCTCCTGATTATCTCCATCTTTATGATTTACCCCATCGTCACCATTTTCTCCAGCGCCTTCTTTGAGAACTACGACTACCTGAAGGGCACCTTTACCGGCTACGGCCTGGACAACTTCCGCCAGATCTTTGCCGATCCCACCTTCCTGGCCTCTCTGCGCAACACCTTCTTCTACGTGGCCACGGTGGTGCCCATTTCCACCGCCCTGGCCCTGCTCATCGCGGTGCTCCTCAACCAGAAGATCCGCTTCCAGCCCTTCTTCCAGTTCGCCTACTTCCTGCCGATGGTCACCGCCCTCATCGCGGTGGGCGTGGTCTGGAAGTGGATGTACCACTATGACTACGGCATTATCAATTTCTTCCTGAACTGCCTTGGGCTGGAGTCGGTGCGCTGGATGGAGGATCCCAACGTGGCCCCCATCGCCCTGACCATCTACGGGATCTGGAACAAGCTGCCCTTTACCATCATCCTCTTTCTCTCCGGGCTGCAGACCATAGACGAGCAGTACTATACCGCCGCCCGGGTGGATGGCGCCAAGAGCGGGCTCATCTTCCGCCGGATCACCCTCCCCATGCTCTCGCCCACCATCGCCCTGGTCATGATCATCAACGTGATCAACACCTCCAAGGTGTTCAACGAGGTCTTTGCCCTCTTTAACGGCAAGCCCGGCCCGGCCTATTCGCTGTACACCATGGTCTTCTACATCTATGAGAATTTCTATAACCGGTGGAATGTGTCCATCGCCTGCGCGGCGGCCATCGTGCTGTTTGTCATCGTCTTTGGCCTGACCCTGCTGCAGATGGGGGTACAGAGACGCTGGGATTACCGGTGAAAGGAGGAGAACGGCTGTGAAACACAAAGCATCCCGTGTGGCCATATATGCGCTGCTGATCATTGGCGCGCTGACCATGCTGCTGCCCTTTTACTGGATGATTATCAGCGCCTTCAAGACCCCCGAGCAGATCGCCCAGATGCCGCCGCTGTGGTTCCCCACCTCCTTCCGGCTGGATAACTTTGAGTATGCCATGACCTATGCCGCCTTCGGCCGGTATATTTTCAACTCCCTGCTGGTTACGGTGTGCAATATGGTGTGCACTATGGTCATCACCATCCTGGCGGCCTTTGCCTTCTCCCGACTGTCCTTCCCGGGGAGAGATCTCATCTTCTCCATCTTCCTGGGCTTCATGATGGTGCCCTTCGAGCTGGTGGCCATCACCAACTACGGCACCATCGTCCAGATGGGCGGCCTGGATTCTTACGCGGCGCTGATCTTCCCCTATACGGCCAACGTGCTGTATGTGTACATCCTGCGCAACTTCTTCCTGGGCATACCCAATTCCCTCTACCACGCCGCCCGGATCGACGGGGCCTCCAACTTCAAGTATCTGACCCGCGTCATGATCCCTGTGGCCAAGCCCGCCCTGGTCACCATCGCCCTGCTCAACGGCATCGACACCTGGAACTCCTTCCTGTGGCCCATGCTCATCGTCAACGACCCCAACATGCGCACGGTGACCATTGGCCTGACCAGCTTCGTCCAGGACGCCGGCATCCGTTACGAGCGGCTGATGGCTGCGGCCTGCATCGTGGTTCTGCCCATGATCATCCTCTTTATCTTTGCCCGCAAGTATATCATCACCGCCATGGCCCGGGGCGGCATCAAGGGCTGAGCGGTCCGGGTACACACAAAAAACGCCGCCGGCTCTGCCGGCGGCGTTTTTTTCCTGTTTACTTTCCCTGGAGCAACTTTTCCCTGTGCCGCTCAAAAACTGAGAGGATCAGATCCTCATGGAGGGTGTCCCGCAGATAGACCAGGTTGAAATCCTGCCCGGCGGAGAAGCCCTCCACCTCCACAGTGTGCAGCAGACCGGCGTCCAGCTCCCTGCGCACGGTGGATTCATAAAGGAAGGTGATGCCGATGTTCTCCTCCACCAGATGCTTGATGGCGTTGATGTTGCAGATCTCCTGCACTCCGGCGAACTGGGAGACGCTCAGTCCCCGCTCCTTCAGCGCATTTTCCAGGCAGGCGCGGTTGTCGATCTCCACCTCCCGCAGGATCAGCTTTTGGGAGAACAGCTCCTCCATTGCCACCTTCCGGCCCGCCAGCGGGGAGCCGGGACCACACACCGGCAGCAGATGCTCCCGGGTGAAGAACTGCCCGGCATACAGGTCGGTGTCATAATCGCCGTCCAGATAGGCCAGCAGGATATCGCCGTCCAGCAGCTGCTGCAGCAGGATATCCTTGTACTCCACCGTCATGCTGAAGCCAACCGCCTCATCCTCCGCCATGCAGCGGCCCAGAATGGGCGGGAGCACAAATTCACCCATGGTGCAGGTGGCGCCCAGAAAGATCTGAAACGGCCCGTCCGCCGCCAGCACCCGCTGCTGGATGAACCGGCTTTCGGCGGCGATCTTCTGGGTGTAGCGGCGCAGCTGCTCACCCCGCTTGGTGAGGGCCAGGGTCTTGCCGTCGTAGAGAAAGAGCTTGCCCTTGTACACGTCCTCCAGATAGTGGATATGCTGGCTTACGGTAGGCTGTGAAACATGCAGATTCTTTGCCGCTTTGGTGTAGCTTTTTGTTCTGCACAGCTCCAAAAAAGTATCATATCTAAAGTCAAGCATATTCCACCCTCTTTTTCATGGGAAACGGTGCTGCGTCCATATCATATAAATTATGAGCGCAAGGCAGATGTTTGTCAACTAACAAATATTCCGGCAGCAGGTTGCATTGCCGGCGGCAGCGTGGTAGACTGTTTCGCATCGGGAAATTTAAGACAGATCAGAAACAGAGAGGAAATCGGCGTACATGAAAGCAAATCTCAGCGACAAGCGTGTGGTCCTTCTGCTGGCCATGGTGTGCTGCTTTTTGTGGGGCAGCGCCACGCCGGCCATTAAGATTGGCTACCAGGTCTTCCGCATCGACGGCGGGGACACCCAGAGCATCATCCTGTTTGCGGGCATCCGGTTTTTGACGGCGGGCCTGCTGGTGGTGCTGTTCCAAAGCCTGCTGCAAAAGCGTTTTCTCCGCCCCCAGCGGGAGGCGCTGCCCAGCATTTTCGCCCTGTCCATGGCCCAGACCGTGGTGCAGTACCTGTTCTTCTATGTGGGCCTGGCCCATACCAGCGGCGTTCACGGCACCATTATTTCCGGTACAGGCGGCTTTTTCTCCATCCTGATGGCCAGCCTGCTGTTCCACTATGAAAAGCTCACGCCGGCCAAGGTGCTGGGCTGCGTGGCCGGCTTTGGCGGCATCCTGGTGATGAACCTGTCCGGCATGGCGGGGGAGAGCCTGTTTCAGGTTTCCCTGCTGGGTGAGGGCTTTGTGCTGTTCTCCCAGCTGTCCTACGCCCTGTCGGGCATCCTGGTCAAGCGGTTTTCCGGCCGGTTCGACGTGGTGATGCTCAGCGGTTGGCAGTTCGTGCTGGGCGGCATCATCATGATCCTGGTAGGCCTGCTCACCGGCGGACAGATCCAGCCTCCTACCGAAAGCTGGGGCTGGCTGCTGATGCTTTACATGGGCATGATCTCGGCGGTAGCCTATTCCCTGTGGGGCATCCTGCTCAAGTATAATCCGGTGAGCCGGGTGGCTATTTTTACCTTCCTCACGCCGCTGTTCGGTGTGCTCCTCTCCGCTATCTTCCTGGGTGAGGCGGAGCAGGCCCTCTCCCTGCGCACGCTGGCGGCGCTGGTGCTGGTATGCGCCGGTATCTGCGCGGTGAATCGTCAGCAGAAAACCGCAGACTAAAGCAAAAAGAATCCGCCCTTCGGAGCCTTCCGAAGGGCGGATTTTTTGCTGTTTGGGAAACGATTACTTCTTCAGGCTGAGGATCTCGCGGGCCTCGTCGGGGGTGGCGACCTTCTTGCCATACTCCTCGATCACGCGGCGGGCGCGCTCCACGAACTGGACGTTGCTCTCAGCCAGCACGCCCTTGGAGTACATGACGTTGTCCTCCATGCCCACGCGGATGTGGCCGCCCAGGGCAACGGCGCCGTAGAGCATCTCCATGGCGGAGTGGCCCACGCCGAAGCAGCTCCAGGTGGAGCCGGGGCACAGGGACTCCATGGTCTCCTTCATGAAGATCAGGTTCTTCATGGTGCCGGGGATGCCGTTGGCGCAGCCCATGCAGAACTGGAAGTGGAGGGGAGCCTTCAGCACGCCCTTCTTCAGGTAGTAGGCGGCGTTGGCGATCATGCCGGGGTCAAAGGCTTCGATCTCGGGCTTGATGCCCCACTCCTGCATGTTCTTGCCCAGCTTCTCCAGGAAGGCGGGAGGATTGAGGAACAGGCCGGTGTGCAGCCAGTTCATGGAGCCGCAGTCGTAGGTGCCCAGCTCGGGGCGCAGCTCCTGCAGGTGGACCATCCGGTCGTCATCGTTGGCGGTGAGGGCGCCGGAGGTGGTCATGTTCAGGATGATGTCACAGTCGGGGTGGTTGGTGCGCAGCAGCTCCACGGTCTCACGGAACTTGTTCTTGTCCATGGTGCCCTTGCCCTGGTCGTCCCGCATGTGCAGGTGGGC
>CALWXT010000146.1 GCA_944385575.1 uncultured Flavonifractor sp.
ACGGAAGTTAAGCTCGCCTGCGCCGAAAATACTTGCCTGGAGACGGGCCGGGAAGATAGGTAACGCCAACACAAAAAACGGACAGCATACGCTGTCCGTTTTTTGTTGCTTTCAGCCGTTTTACGGCTGAAAGCAAGTCCTCAGATATTCCGATACATCGAATGGATCCAGCCCGCTGTCCTTGCGGAGATAGAGGGGATGGTGGGGATGCCCTTTCTTGGAACGGGCACCGGCAGAGTACCAGTTGGCACCGAGCTCATTGCCAATGCGGATCATGTCGCTAACACAGGCGGGCAGGTAGGGCCGCTTTTCAATGATGGCCCCCCAGGCAGCCCATACGGCAGGTGCGCCGGACCGGGTCTGCTCCAAGGCCCAGCGGAAGGCAGCCATGTTCTCCTGATGGAGGAAGGGATTGCATTCCATTTCCATGTCGTCAGGTCTGGTAGCCCGCTGGGCGTACACATTAAACATAATAAAGCTGTCGTAGCCATTGCCCAGAGCAATGCGCTCCACCGACTTCAGTGTATTGTCCAGGGCGTTGGGCGCGGCGGTAGAGGGATTGATTCCCACACAGATCAGCGGTTTTTCGCCGGCAGTACCCAGAATGTAACGGTAGTCACAGTAATAGTTGGGTACGAACAGCCAGTGGGCCACGTCATAATCGGGGTTGGGCTGTCTTGCCTGCTCTAGAGCCTGGGCAAACGGCAAAATGGACTGTTCCGCAGTGCCGGCGGATGGAATATGCATGCAATGACCTCCTTAACGGGCGGCTTGCGCAGAGTGCCGCCCGGTGCTATACTCACTCTATCAGGATACAGGCAGGAGCAAGGCAATGCAATACCAAAATGTCAAACGAGGCCGCTTTTTGGCACGGCCCAACCGCTTTATTGCCCACGTGGAGCTGGAAGGGCAGACGGAAGTCGTACATGTGAAAAACACCGGCCGGTGTCGGGAACTGCTGGTGCCCAATGCGGCAGTCTATTTGGAAAAGAGTGCAAATCCCGCCCGGAAGACCCAATATGATCTGATCGCAGTGGAAAAAGGACCTTTGCTGGTGAATATGGACGCCCAGGCCCCTAACCAGGTATTCCGGGAGTGGGCGGAGAGCGGCGGGTTTCAGCCGGGGCTCACCCTCCTGCGGGCCGAAACCACGTGGGGCAGTTCCCGGTTTGACTTCTACTGGGAAGCGGGTGGGCGGCGCGGATTTGTGGAAGTAAAGGGCGTTACCCTGGAGAATGGCGGCCATGCCTGCTTTCCTGACGCGCCCACAGAGCGGGGCGTCAAGCATCTGCATGAGCTGATCCGCTGCCAGTCTGAGGGTTATGAGGCAGCGGTATGCTTTGTGATCCAGATGGGCGGCATGACGGATTTTGCACCCAACGACTTGACCCACCCGGCCTTTGGCGAGGCGCTGCGGCAGGCGGCGCAAGCCGGCGTGCAAGTGATGGCCCGGGGCTGTGTGGTTACCCCGGACAGCCTGACCATGGGCGAGCCGGTTCCGGTACGGCTATGAGAGAGATGAGAAGGGAAGATCGTGATGAAGCCAATCTATCAGCTGTATCCCAATGAGATCGGCGCCAAGGGAAAGGCCTATCTGGCGCTGCGCCGCTGCCGGGCAGAAGATGTGGATGAGACGCTGCGGAAGGGCCGGGAGGAACTGCTGCGCCTGGGCGCCACGGAAATCTACGTGACTTCTACCGATCCCGCTGCGCCGCTGGAGGAAGGAAGCCGGGCAGGCTGCCGCCTGAATCACGTGCGAGATCTGCTGTGGATGGAGCGGGAGCTGCGCACCCTTCCGGAAACGGCCGGAACGGTGAAGCTGGTCCCGCTGGCCAGGGAGCGGGGCGGGGCCTGGATCACTCTGCACAACGAGTGCTTTTTCGAGATGCCCAACTCGGCTACCTATGGGCCTCAGGACCTGGAACGGGCCCTTTCGGCGGAGTATGCCTGCGGCTTTGTGCAGTGGAAGGATATCCCGGTGGGAGTTTATGAGCTGGAATTGACCCAGGAGCTGCCGGTAATTGACGGTATCGCGCTCCACAAGGATTTTCGGGGCAAAGGACTGGGCCGGGAACTGCTGGCTGCTGTACTGAATGAGCTGGCAGGCAGAGGATATCAGAGGTGCAGACTGCTGGTGGCCACCGACAATGAAAACGCCTTCGCCCTTTACCGTTCCACGGGGTTTAAAGCGGCGGGCGTTCAAAGCCAGTGGTTTCAGATGCTGGCGGAATAAAATCATCAAAAGGAGCCGGAAACGGCTCCTTTTTTTATTGACATATATCGAATATTGATATACTATGATTATAGCGAACATCGATATATATTTGGAGGTGAGAAGGATGGCTCGCAAAAAGCTGGAGACCCTGACGGAGCAGATGTTTTACGTTCTGCTGGCCCTGCGGCAGGAGCGCCACGGCTACGGCATCATGCAGGCCATCACTGCCCTGACCAACGGCCGGGTCAATATTGGCGCGGGGACCCTGTACGCCCTGCTGGAACGGTTTGAGGGGGAGGGGTTTATCACATTCACCCGGATGGAAGACAAGCGGAAATATTACAAGCTGACCCCGGAGGGAGACAAGGCACTGCGGGAAGAATATGGGCGGATCCGCCAGCAGGCGGCGGACATGGAGACGGTCTTGCGGGAGGAGGAAGGACAATGAAACGGAAATGGACGCTGTTTACTTATCCTGTTTCGGACATCAAAGCGGCGGAGGCCATGCTGAACCGACTGGCGGAACAGGGCTGGCGGCTGGAGAAGATCTGGCTGGGTCTGCTGGCTTCCTTCGTCCCAGAGGAGGAGTCGGTGTGCTACTGCCTGGACTGGTACGATCCCAACCGGGAGGACGGGATGGATTACCGTACCCTGCTGGCCGACGCGGGCTGGCGTCGGGTGGGACAGTTTAACTACTGGAACATCTATGAGGCACCGGCAGGTACCCCGCCCATCCAGACGGATGGAGAATTGGAGTACCGGCGGTTCCGGAAAAAAGCCTTGCGGCGGATGGCCATTGGATGGGCGATACCGCTGATCTGCTTGGCGGTTCTGGTGCTGCTGTGTGTTCTGGTGTCGATGAAACCGGGGGTACTGGGATGGAGCGTTTTTGCCACAATTTTTTCGGATACCAGTACAGGCGCTGTGATTGTCACCGCGCTGCCACTGTTGCTGGCAGGTGTGGTACTGTGGTCGGGGCGGCTGCTGTTGCGGCTGGGCCAGTGGAAGCGGGCCATAGCCCGGGATGAATCCCTCCCGGTACCGGGACAGGGAAGCGCTCTGGCGGCGAGGATCTTCTCTTTGGTGGGTTATCTGTTCCTGATTCCGCTTATCCTGGCTTTTCTGCTGGATGCCATGGCTAAGGAACTGAATATGGGATGGATCATCGGTATGGCCGTAGGCTGTCTGATCGTATTGGGCAAAGATCCTCTGCCGGAGAGTGAGCGAAAGCGCCGGTATGCCAAGGGTACGCTGGCCTGCGTTGCAGTCCTGCTGGTGCTGCGTGTTTTGCCGCTGAGCGGGGTAGCAGGGCTGGTGTGCGTTAAGCCGCCCCTGGCGGACGGGCGGCTTCTGCCGGAGCGAACCGATGTGGAGGCCGTGGAAACCCACGCTACCCTGTTGTCCGCCCGGACGGAGTGGTACGAGGGCGGGCCGCTGATGGAAGGCGGCTTTGCCTATGGCCAGGTGGAGAGCGAGGCGTGGGCACTGCCCTGGGACTGGCTGGCTGACTGGGTGACGGAGCAGTACCGGAAAGAGCTGGGTACCGCCAACCAGGAGGAGCTGCCCGGCTATGAGAACGTGTGGCTGATGCGATACGGTATTTCCGGGGGCAACTACCCGGAGGGAGCCACAGGTGATGTGTGGCTTATCCGCCGGGGTAACGTGGTTGTGTGGGTGGAGACCAACATGGGGCCGCTGGATGAGAAATGGTTGGACGGAATTCTGACCCGTCTGGAGGAGTATAGGGCATGAAAGACAAAATGACCCGATGGTTCCGATATACCATCGAGGACGTGAAAGCAGCCCAGGCGGAGCTGGATGAGCTGGCGGATCAGGGTTGGGAGCTGGCAGAGCTGGGGATCTTCACCGCCACCTTCCGCCGGGCGGAGCGTCCCCGCCGGTGCTGGGTGGAGCCTGCACGATGGACCTCTATCCGCCGGAAGGACGAGCAGGCCCGTGCGGACTATCTGGCCCTGTGTGACGAGGCGGGCTGGGATCTGCTGGATGAGGCGGCGGGCATGTTTTACTTCCAGGCCAAGCCGGACACCGAGCCCGCGCCCATCCAAACGGATGGCAGCCTGGAGTGGGAAGAGGTGCTGAAAAAAAGCCTGTGGAACCAGGCCTACACTTTTTTCTATCTGGTGATCTACTGGGTAGCCTGGAGCGTTGGGCGGTTTTTCCGGGACCGGCCCCGGGTGTGGGAACTGTTTCTCTCCAACGGGGCCATGCTCATCCAGACGTTCCTGCTGGTCTGGATCATGCTGGAACTGTTTCTCGGCTTTCGTGTGGTGCGGTACCGGAAAAAATGCCGCCGGGCGGCGGAGGCGGGGAAACCCATGCCGGTGCCAGGACGG
>CALWXT010000147.1 GCA_944385575.1 uncultured Flavonifractor sp.
TCCATGCCGCCGGAGGCCCGGTAGGCGAAGCCCTCCAGGTCCCGGGCCAGCCCGAAGCACAGGTTGGCGGCGGCGGCCCGGCGGGTATAGCGCCGGTTCATGCAGCGGCCCACGACCATCAGGGCCAGTCCAAATGCCAAAGGGATCACCCCAAGGGGCGTCTTTCCCCACGTCACCATGAGGACCGATATGACGCAGAGGATGAGCATGGCAAAGGGTGCAAATCGGTTGAGCTGATAAAACAGACACAGTTTTTCCGCTGTTTGATTGAGCTCGTCCATCTGGCCGCGCTCCTTTCTCATGGGGCTGGATTTGGCCTGCCCTATTTACAGGCTGGTGGTCTTGATTGCCTTTACGATCAGGGCGGCAGCCTCTCTCCAATGGGGCATGAAGTGGGGGATGAAGCCGTGAACTGTATCGGGGTAGACCTTGACGGTGACCTCCACGCCCAGGCTGGCCAGCCTGGTAGCTTGCTCCAGGTTCTGGAATCGGAAGGGATCGCCGGCAGCGGCCAGAATCAGCGTGGGGGGCAGGGAGGCCAGGACCTCATCTGGGGCGTTCACAAAGAAGATAGCCGGGTCTTTGGTCAGCGCGGCGTTGTCATCGCTGAGCAGGACTCCGAATCCGGCGTTCCGGTGTTCCTGGGTCTTCCAGTACTCAGGGATGTCCTTGACCGCCTCGTCATAGGTGATATCGTGGGGTGCGTAGCCGTTTACCAGCAGGCAGAAGGGCAGCGGCTTTCCCTCCATTCGAGAGGCCACGGCGGCGCCCATAGTCAGCCCGCCACCGGCGGAATAGCCGCCCATGGAGATTCGTTTGGGATCACAGCCCCACTCGGCGCAGTGCGCAATGGCATAGCGGGCGGCGTCCATGCCCTGGTGGAGGGCCACAGGATGGGATGCGTACTCCGTGGTGGTGTAATCGATGTCCACTACCACGCCTTGGATTTGGTCGGCCAGCCATGCGCACCAGAGGGTATCGTTTGGCATATGGCCAATGAGCCATCCGCCGCCGTGAGCATTGATGTGGAGCGGGCAGTCGGGCGTCTTGTTCTTTGCCCTGAAGATGTAGATCTTATAGGGCCAGCCGTCCACCGCCGGCATCTCCACAGTCTCCATATCGGCCAGCTGATCGAACGCGCGACACTCCTCGGGAATATCGGTATCGCCGTCAAATTTGCGGTTGCTCTGCATGTCGCGGGCGATGACGGCCCGCAGTTCGGGGGTCAGAGGCATATCGTTTTCCTCCTAATGTCATTAAGATAAGGCGGGCAGGACCTGCTGCCCCTCAGGGGCACAGTCTCCCGCATCTCTGGTCATACCGTTTCGGCGTGCGCTTAAGCAACCTTGGCGGCCTTTCTCTTTTTGAGCTGCTTCTGAATAATGGGACCCACCACACTATAAATAGCGATGAGAATGAAAATCAGGGAGATCGGGCGGGTGATGAAGGAGGTCAGGTCGCCCCTGGCATAAGAGCAGCCCATGCGGAAGTAGCTCTCGATCTTGCTGCCCAGAATGAACGCCAGCATAAGGGGGGTGGAGGGCATGCCAAACACATCCATCAGAATGCCCAGAAGGCCCAGGCCCAGTACCAGGTAGACGCTGAACATGCTGGTGGTGGAGGAGAAGGCGCCCATGAAGCAGATGACCAGAATGGCGCTGAACAGGTAATGATAGGGGGCCTTCAGCAGGTAGGGGAACCACCGCTTGGTCAGCAGCTCGATCACGACAATGGCAATGGAACTGACGATCATGATCATATAGATCAGAGCGGCCAAGGAGGGATTGGTCTGGATAAACATGGGGCCAGGCTGGAGGCCCTTAATGGTCATGGCAGACAGGAGGAGCACCGTGGTGGCGTCTCCCGGAATGCCCAGAGAGATCATGGGGATCATGGCGCCGCCCACGCCAGCGTTGTTGGACACCTCGGTGGCCCAGATACCGGGATCATAGCCGGTACCGAACTTCTCGGGATGTTTGTCCATGCGCTTAGCCTGGCCGTAGGCGATGAGGTTGGAGATGCCGGAGCCCATGCCGGGCAGGAAGCCGATAAACAGTCCGATGACCAGCGAGACCACGATGACCTTAATATTGTCGGTGAAGTCCCGGAGGGTCAGACCGAACCCGCTCAGGCTCTTGGTGTCTACAGGGGGCATCTCCTGCTGGCCCTTGGCATAGGCGGTGGCCACCTGCTGGAGGGCAAAGATGCCCATAAGGAGGACCACCACGTTGATGCCGCCGTACAGATTGGTATTTCCGAACGTGAAGCGGAGCTGGTTGGTCACCATATCCCCACCCACGCAGCTGAGGAACAGACCGATAAAGGCTGAGAGAAGGCCCTTGAAGACGGAGCCGTTGGACAGACCAACCACCATGGTGATGGCCATAAGGCACAGGGCGAAATACTCCCAGGGACCCAGCATCAGGGCCACGTCGGCAATGGCGCCGGAGCAGAGGATGGCGATGACGCAGGAAACGATGTTGCCGATGAAGGAGCCCATGATGCCGATGGACAGCGCCTTGGCCGCCTGGCCATTCTTAGTCATGGGATAACCATCATAGCAGGTGCCGATGGAGGCGGCGGAGCCGGGGATGCCGATGAGCACAGCGGCAATGAAGGAGCCGGATACGCCGCCCACATACATGGCCACCAGCATGGAAAAGCTCAGTTCGGTGTTGAGGGCAAAGGTCATGGGCAGGATCAGGGTGATGCCCAGGCCGCCGGAGAGGCCGGGAATGGCGCCCAGGATACAGCCGACCACACCGCAGACCAGCATCATCAGGAAGTTCATGGGTTGGAGTAGGATAAGCAATGCCTCCGGAATTGCTGCAATCATTTCTGTATTCCTCCTCTCTTACGGCATATTGATCCCAAGCAGGTCCCAGACGGAACCGGAGGGCAACGGGATGTGGAAGCCTCGGGTGAAGCCAAAGTAGCAGACGGTACCCAAGACCACGCTGAAGACAACGGCAAAAATCACATTGATCTTCTTCTTCCCCTTCAGGGTCCAGGTAAAGACGAAAGTGCCCAGAATGGAGGCGATCCAGAAACCGAAAAAGTCCATAATAATGCAGAAGACCAACGTCTCCACTAGGATGACGGCCATGCGGATCCAGCCTGCCTTATCGAGGTAGGGCTTGCTTCCCTCCTTGGATTCCTTGGGGCCGTCAAAGATCATGGAGAGGATGGCAAACAGGGCGATGCCCGCCGCGGAAATATAGGGGAAAAATTTGGGGCCGGGCTCATTGGACACCAAGCGCTCAGTGATGTTGCCCGTCTCAAAGAAAACAAAGGCGGCCAAGAGCAGGCACACGATGCCCATTACATAGGTGCGGTTAAATTTTTTCATGTGCGACCTCTTTTCTACTCGTTCTCGGCTCAGGCGCAGGCCGCTCCGAAAGAGGGCGGCGCCCGGAAAAGAGAGGCCCGGCGGGCGGTGCCGGCCGGGCCCTCAAAGCTGTGACTTGATCAGCGGGCCATGATGCCCATCTGCTCGGCGCGGGTCTCCATGATGCCCCACTCTCGGGCGAAAATCTCCTGGGCTTCATCATAGCCCACCGCCTCCACGAAGGTGGCCATGGCCTTGTTGCCATCGATATAGCTCTGAACATCACAGGCCGCGCAGATAGCCTCATTGACGGCCCGGCAGATGTTCTCGGGGGTATCCTTGGGCGCCCAGAGATAGTAGCTGCACTCGAAAGTAGCGTCCTCGATGCCCTGCTCAGGGCCGGACATGTACTGGTCTCCCAGGGTGGTGCCAAGCAGTTCGTCCATAGTCTCCAGAGTGCTTACTTCGGGGCCCACAGTACCCAAGATGGTCAGCTTGCCGTCAGCCTCATAGGCCTGGGCATTGGGGATGGAGCAGTTGGCAATATCAATGGAGCCAGAGGCGGTCTGCGTCAGCTTGTCGGCCTCGGAGCTGCACTGTACCCAGTTGATCATATCGCCGTAGGAGGGATCCAGACCATCGATCACGCTGTAAATGGCGGCCTGAGAAGCTCCGCCCAGAGAGCAGCCGATGACGACCTCGCCGGGGTGGGCCGCGATGTACTCACCCAGCTCCTCAAAGTTTTTATAGGGCGCGTCGGGCCGGGCAATGATGGCCTGAGGACCACCCAGGTTCACAACGCCTACGGTCTGATAGTCCTCCATCGCGTTGACGTTGGTGCTGCCGGAAAGGTATTCCAGACACATGCCGGCGTGGTGAACCAGGAAGTGAGTACCGTCGGGATCGGCATTCTTGGCGTTCTCACGGGCAACTTCGGTGGTGTCGTAGTTGGTGACCACAAAGTTGACGCCCTGGTAGAGCTCGGTCAGGGCCTGGGTCAAATAGCGGGTGTAGAGGTCGGTGCCGCCGCCGGCCTTGGCGGGAACATCGATGTAAACGGTGGTACCGGAAGGCCAGACCTGGTCAATGGTAAGTTCAGCGGTGGGGTCGACGGAGGCAGCGGGGGCATTGCTGTTCTCGGTGCCGCCGCCGCCACAGGCCGCGAGGCTGAGGCACAGCGCGGAGGCCGCTGCAAGAGCCAGGAGCTTCTTCATCTTCATGG
>CALWXT010000148.1 GCA_944385575.1 uncultured Flavonifractor sp.
TAGAAAAAAGTTCCAAAGCCGCTTGGTAAGGATGAGGTCGGCGGTTCGAATCCGCCCAGCAGCTCCAGGAAAAGACCACTTTTCGGTCGAAAAGTGGTCTTTTCTTTTGCTATTCGTAACAATTTCGAGCAGTTCAAATTTCCGCTTTTGCGTTTGACCACACATTTAGCCACAGACAGAAAAAAATCGGACCTCCGAGGGTGTTTTGCCCCGGAGGCCCGTTTGTTCAACTTGCCGGATTTGCTCTATTTAGCCGCTCTTTCTCCATGGCGATCTCCGCCTTCATTGCCTGGATGAGTGCAGCTAGTTTTTCCTCACACTCCACCTCTGTTTTGGCGTAGACGTTGCGTGCCATTCGCCCGCCGTTGATCCGCGGGGAATAGCGCCCCTCCCACAGGTGCTCATTGATCTGGCTGACACATCCGGTGCCTGGCTTGCGCCGCTGCCCCTTGTAGGCCTGGAAGGTGCTGGGTGCCAATTTTGGGGATGTCTGCTCGTGGGCTTTTGGCTTCGCCTTTCCGATTCCCAGGTCAATCTTATCCGCTGCACTCTGCCGCACGGCGTCGGTGATGTGGGTGTATGTGTTCAGCGTGGTGGTACTGGAACCATGGCCGATGATGGTGCTCAGCGTCTTGATGTCCATCCCGTGCTCCAGGGAGACGGTGGCGAAGGTGTGCCGCAGGTCATGGAACCGCAGCCGTTTGCACTCCGCCCGCTCCAGCACCGTCTGGAGCCGCTTTCGGACGGCTGCGGGGTCCATGGGAGAATCCACCTTGACAGGGGAGGGGAACATCCAGCGGGAGTGGACGGTTTTCTTGTAGGCCTTGAGCACATTCAGAACTGGAGTAGGGAGGAGCACGGTCCGATTGCCCGCCTTGGTTTTGGGTGGGGATACAACCAGCTCTTCCTTTACCCGATGAACTTGACGTTCTACCCGGAGGGCACCAGTTCTAAAATTGAGGTCATCCCATTGGAGTGCCAGAATCTCGCCCCGGCGCAGGCCGGTGGCCAGCTCCAGCAGCAGAAGCTCATAGCAGCCGTCCTCTTTGGCCTGGATCAGCAGCCGCTGGATTTCCTCGGGAGCAAGCACTTTCATTTCTCTGGATTTGGCGGGTGGAAACTTGCAGCTGTCCGCAGGGTTGCGAAAGATTAGCTTTTCCTCCACCGCCTTGTCCAGGGCCGCGTGGAGGGTGGTGTGGATGCCCCGGACGGTCTGGTCAGAGAGACCCTCTCCATAGAGTTCCCTGCGCAGCAGCCTGCCGTCCTGCTTAAGGCAAGTATAGAATTGCTGGACGTCTCCGGTGGTCAGCTCGTCCAGCGGGAGATTGCCCAGGGCGGGAATGATGTGCTGGTAGATCCGCCGCTCATAGGACATCTGGGTGTTGGGCCGGAGGCTTGCCTTTTTATAGGTCTGATACCAGCGATCCAGCCAGCTGCCCAGGGAGATGCCCGGTTTGGGCGGTTCCGAGGTGGGGATTTCCAGCGTTTCCCGCAGCTGCTCCAGTTTGGCTGCGTATTCCGCCTTCGATTTAGCCAGGACATTTTTGGTGATGGGAAAGCCCCTCCCGTCCCGACCTACCACATACCGGCCCTCCCAGCGGCCGTCTTTTCTCAGATGGATGCTACTGCCCCGTTTTCTGCGTTTTGCCATGGAGCCATCTCCTCTCCCAAGTAGTCGGTCAGGAAGCCGCCTATGATCTCCGC
The DNA here is from genome assembly GCA_944385575.1 of uncultured Flavonifractor sp. Classification (GTDB taxonomy): domain Bacteria; phylum Bacillota; class Clostridia; order Oscillospirales; family Oscillospiraceae; genus Flavonifractor. The sequence goes on from CALWXT010000148.1 coordinate 1,705, forward strand.
CGCCCGTTTCTGCAGATCCCCGGTAGTGTGGGTATAGGTGTCCAGGGTGAAGCTGGCCTTGGTGTGGCCTAGAATGCCGGATAGGGTCTTGGCATCCACGCCGGAGGCCAGGGCGTGGGTGGCGAAGGTGTGCCGTAAATCGTGGAAGCGGAGATCCGGCAGGCCGGTCTCGGCCAGAACTTTTTTCAGCTGGCGGTATGCGGTACTGGGATTCAGTGGGGCCTCCGGCCGTAGAGGGTTCGGGAAGATCCATTGAGAGTAGGACCGTTTTTTCCGATCCGCCAGCTGCTCCGCCGTGCTGGACGGCAGGAGATCGTTCGGGTACCGGCATAGGTTTTGGTATCTCCTGCCACCAGCCGACCGCCCTTCTCGCGATGGAGAGTGCGGCTGACGCGAAGAGTACCCTTCTGCTCATCGAAATCACTCCACAGAAGTCCGCAGATTTCGCCCAGCCGCAGGCCGGTGGTAAGTTCTGTGTAGAAGAAGTCACGCCAAATGATGTCCCGGTTGGTCTCCGCCAGAAAGTGCTCCATCTGTTCTTCAGTCAGAACATTCATCGCTCTGCGGATGATTTTAGGCGGTTGCGTCTGCGCGGCGGGGTTATCCGGAATCATTCTCTGCTCAACTGCTACCTGAAGGGCCTGATGGAGTGTGGTGTGGATGCTGTGGACGGTGGTGGGGGAGAGGCCGGGACTTTGACCAGGGCGCGGTTTGAGTCGGCCATGCTCCAACAGGGCACGGTAGAGATCCCGCAGATCTGATGCCGTGAGCTGCGTGAGGGGCTTTTGCCCCAGGCAGGGCCTGACATGCCTCTCCATATCGTTGCGGTATCTCTCCAGCGTGGATGGCCGGATGGTAAGTGCCATCTGTTCCAGCCAGCGATCCAGCCACTCCGCCAAGGTCAAGCGGCCATCCTCAGTCAGATCCACGCCCTGATAGGCGTCGATGTTCTGACGCAGCTTAGCGGTGAGCTCCTTTTGCGTGTCTGCATAAATGTATCGGAAAATAGAGTCGCCGTTCTCCTTGTGACCGATGACGATGCGGCCCTCCCAGCGGCCATCCTCCCGCTTTCGGACCATGCCGTCGCCGGACGGCCTGCGTTTTGCCATATCGTTCACTCTCCTTTCTGTGCAAGAGATCTGCGTTCGAACTCCTCCAGCCTGCGCTGGCACCGCTCCTCTTCCTCATCTTCAAAGTTGTATGGCTCCAGTTCTCCAGCAATGCCCATCCCCAGCCGGAACCCGGCAGTGAAGGCAGCCAGGGACACCTCCTCCCGCAGTTCGAACTCCAGGTCTTCCAGATCCAGCAGACGGTCCTGGTCTCGATGAGGCAGGGCTTTCTGGAGATTCCGGCAAACACTGTCCAGTTTCCTCTGGATGTCGGGATACTCCGGTTCCCGGAAGAACCGCTGGTGCAGGGCCTTCATGTAGTCGTTCATGTGCGCCGCCTCCTTTATCAGCAACACACAATACCACAGGAACAGGAAATAGCCAGGGGCACGGCGCACTGTTAAGGGAAAATTATCATTTGATTCCTGCCGACACCTATCTTTGTCAACAGCATCGCAAATGCTGCCGATGAAACTCGTTCCACGAGATACGCCGAAGCACCAGGGGGCTGGAATTCCATATGCAGTGATCCGCCGGGCCGCCCGCAACAGCGGGAGGCCTTTTTCTTTGGATTGCGGCCCAGATCTTGTGCGACTCACCATCCCTTCATAGTCATTCCGCCCTGGGTCTGCTCCTCCTCGTGGTCGTCCGGCTTGTGGCCCATGGCGATCTTCTTCTCCTGGATCTTTCTTCGGAGTTTGCGGTCAACGTGCAGGCCGGTGCAGGACCAGGGCAGGGAGTGATCCTCAAAGATCCGGCTCATGTGGTAGAGCAGGCGGGTGGCCGCCAGCATGATGGAGGGCGGACGGAGGTCATTCTGGTGTTCCAAGAAGAATTGTGCATACTGGTTTCCCTGGGCGGCGGAGCGTCTGAACCAGTCCAGCGCCTGGGTCCGGTCGTGAGTCACTACCTGCCCCGTCAGGTATAACTTGCCCAGCATGTACTGGGCATATTGGTTGCCCGCCTCTGCTGACCGGGTGAACCATTTTGCCGCTTTGGAAGTATCTTTAGTCAGCGCCTCGCCGGTCAAATACTCCTTGCCCAGCCGGTAGGCGGCGAAATGGTCTCCACTCTCCGCGGCCTGTTTCAGCCAGCGGATGCCTTTGTCCGGGTCCCGCACTTCCATATCGTCTGAGAGAAGTAGTTTTCCGAGGGCATACTGGGCCTCCAGCAGGCCCCGCTCTGCCGCTTGGGTGAACCAGTGCTTTGCCTTCCGGCTGTCTGGAATCAGCAGAGGGCCGTCCCGGTAGAGCTGCCCTATCAGGTACTGGGCGTTGAAATCGCCTCGCTCCGCCAGCCGCTCCAATTCCTCCACCGCGCCATCCCGGTCTGCCAGAGAAAGGTACTCGTCCCGGATGATCTGCCGCAGTTCCCAGCAGGCATAGGACTCTCCCCGCAGCCGCTCCGGTTCGTCGTGAAAGGTCAGGTCAGCGTCCTCGAAGGTGATATCCCCCAACCGTATCCGCTCCGCCTCCTGGCTGACGGCGTTCTTGATCTGCCGGAACTCCTTCTCCTGGGACAGTTTTTTCTTCTCTCTGGGCTTGTCGTGGTAATAGCTGCCCACCTCACTTTGGAGAGCGCACCACTGGTCGTAGCACTCACGGACCTCTGGCAGTTCCTCCAGCTTATCCACGATCTCGTCCACGGTTTTCTTCACCGGCTTGGGGAGATAGCCATAGGACTTCTTGCCCTTGACGGTCTCCAGCTGTCCGGCCAGCTGTTCCATCTTCTG
>CALWXT010000149.1 GCA_944385575.1 uncultured Flavonifractor sp.
CTCGGCGGTGTTCAGGCACTTGTCCACGTCCTGGGCCACGTAGATCTTGCCCTGCTCCCGGCCGGAGCCGGACACACGGGGCAGCTTTTCCACCTCCGCCTTGGCGGCGGCGGCAAAGGAGGGCACAGTGATGCCCATGTTCCCCAAAAGCTGGGGGATCAGGCCGGCCTCGTCGCTCAGCAGGGCCAGCAGCAGGTGGGGCTGCTCGATCTGCTGGTTGCCGTACTCGGTGGCCAGGCTCTGGGCGGTCTGCACCGCTTCCAGAGACTTCTGCGTATATTTCTGCGCGTTCATGTCGCGTCACTCCCTTATAAAGAGGATCAGGATTTTTCCCGGCCCAGCAAATAGTCTACGGAGACCTGGTAAAAATCGGCCAGCGTAATCAAGTGGTGAGCGGGGATCTCCTGAATCCCCTTTTCATATTTATAGTATTGCTGCTGCGTGGTGCCGAGCAGCTTTCCAATGGTTTCCTGGGTCAAATCACGGTCTTCCCGCAGATCTCGCAGTCTGGGATAGCAATACATAATCATCACCTCGGGGAAACCATAGCATAAATCTGATTGGGTGTATTGGCCTTAAACCTTATCAGATGTATGCTGTCTGTGAGGTGATTTTATGTCATTGCCCCGGAAGTACATGGTGGAAAAACAGGTCTGCGGGACCTGCGTTCATTACCGCCAGCACTATGTCCGCAGCCGGGAGGGATATTACGTTCCTCTGTGGTACGGCCATTGCATCCACCCCTGGCGGCGGCACCCGGAGCCGGACTTCGGCTGCGAGCGCTGGGAGGGAACAGAAAACGGGAAGGAGCCGGTCAGCCAAGGCTGACCGGCTCCCGCGCTTCCAGGTCAATCAATGGCGATCCGACGGGTCTCAGGAACCACGGGGACGGCCTTGGGCAGATTCAGCTCCAGAATGCCGTTCTGGTAGGCGGCGGTGATGCCGCTCTCATCAATGCCGGTAATGTCGAAGGAACGGGTGAAGGAACCATATCTCCGCTCCCGGCGGATGTAGGAGCCCTTCTCGTCCTTCTGCTCACTGTGCTCCTTGTGCTCAGCAGTGATGGTCAGGATGCCGTCCTTTACATCCAGCTTGATGTCCTCTTTGTTGAAGCCGGGCAGCTCAGCTTCTAAAATAAACTTATCGCCGGCGTCCCGGATGTCGGTCCGGAAGGCAGGCAGGTTGGCGTTGCTGCTCTGGAAGAAGTTGCGGGTGAAGTTATCAAACGTATCGAACACGTTGTCGTTGTTGTGCTCAAAAGGAAGCATACCAAACATAAAAGATCTCTCCTTTAATTATCAAAATATGTGGATGAATGTGTTAGCAGTCTGTTTTGCTTTTTGCTAAAACTTTGAATATTGCATGCCGCTCATCCTCTTTCTGCCCCGATTCCCGGGGCTTATCTCGTTTTCTGACTGCAATTATAGAGCCGGCCTGTGAACAAATATACAATATATTATGTCTAAATTGTAAACATTAGCACTCTTACGATAAGAGTGCTAAAACGAAAGGGGGGTTTACGCGGCCTGAAAAAAGAGGTATAATGCCCAGGATGCCGTGAAGGAGGATGTATATGCGACGGACCAACGACCTGGGCAATGACCCGGTATTCCCTCTGGTGTGCCGCCTGGCGATCCCCACCATGCTGGCTCAGATGGTCAGCGTTCTATATAGCATTGTGGATCGCATGTATATTGGAAATATCCCTGAGATCGGGGATCTGGCTCTGGCTGGCGTAGGGGTGTGCGGCCCCATCGTCACGCTACTGGGTTCCTTTGCCACCCTGGTGGGCTTGGGCGGCTCTCCCATTCTGGCCATGCGCATGGGAGAGGGGAACGAGAAGGAGGCCCGGAAGGTGCTGTCCAACAGCTTTTTGATGCTGCTGGTGCTCTCCGGCGTACTGACCGCTCTGTTCCTGCTGCTGAAGGGGCATTTGCTCATGTGGTTTGGCGCCAGCCCTGCCACCTTCGGCTATGCTGACACCTATCTCACCATTTATACCGCAGGTACCTTCTTTGCTCTGATGGCTACAGGTATGAACAGCTTTCTGATTGCCCAGGGCTTTTCCGGTCTGGGCATGGCTACGGTGATGCTGGGGGCGCTGCTGAACATCGTGCTGGACCCGGTGTTCATCTTCCTGCTGGACCTGGGGGTGGCGGGCGCGGCCATCGCCACGGTGATTTCCCAGATGGCCTCCTGTACCTTTGTATTGTGTGCCCTGCTGCGGAAAAGTATGCCGGTGCCTCTGCGCTGGGGCGGCTTTGAACGGCGGATCATGATGCGCATTGTGGCCTTCGGCCTGTCGCCCTTTCTCATCATCGCCACCGACAGCATTTTGCTTATCGTCCTCAACACCGTACTGCAGCGGTACGGCGGCCCCAAGCTGGGCGATACCCTGGTGACCTGCGCCACTATTGTGCAGAGCTATCTGCTTCTCATCACCATGCCTATGGGCGGCCTGACCCTGGGCACCCAGCCGGTCATCAGCTTCAACTATGGCGCGGGCAACGGGAAGCGGATCAAAACTGCATTAAAATCCATCGTGGGGCTGTGCCTGACCTTCTGCGCTATTATGATGATTGTCACCCACACCCTCTCACCCCTGTTCGTCCGGCTGTTTACCCAGAATGCCGAGGTACTGGACCGGTCGGTGGGGTACATCAAGGTATTTACTGCCATGATCCTGCCTCTGGCCATCCAATACCCTCTGGTGGATGAGACCACCGCCCTGGGCCATGTGCGGCTGGCCCTGTTCTGCTCACTGTTCCGCAAGAGTATATTCCTGGCCTGCCTGCTGCTGCTGCCTGCCCTGATTTCGGCGGAGGCCACCTTCCTGTCCGAGCCCATCGCCGACGTGGTGGCCGCCACCATGACCACCTGTCTGTTCCTCCATTTCTTTCCCAAGATCCTGGCGGAACGGGCTGGCGGCCCGGCGGTATGATTAAAAATGTCCCGGAGCGAAAGCTCCGGGACATTTTTTATATCCGTATGGACTTAGTGCTCTTTCCGCTGGCACTTCTTGGGGGTGACGCAGGTGCCTTCGGCGATGGCCACAACGATGGGCTCATCCAGGAAATCGGCGGCGGAGTCGCTGATGTCGGGACGGGGCACCGCCACCTTGCGGGCCTCGAACTTCATCTTGCGGGAGGTGTTGCCGATGTGGGTGATCTCGCCGTACGCCTCGATGAAATCACCGGCGTAGACGGGAGCCTTGAACTCAATGTTGTTGTACGCGCAGAACAGGCCCTCGTCACCGTCACACTGGATCAGCAGCTCGGTGGCCACGTCACCGAACAGGTGAACCATGTGGGCGCCATCCACCAGGTTTCCGCCGTAATGGGCGTCCTTGGCAGACATGCGCAGGCGGATCATCGAAGTATACTTTTTCTCGTCCATGTCGATTCCACTCCTCATACTATATTGTGAATAGGCACAAAAATGGAAACAGATAGGCTACATCCATTGTACGTCGCTTTGAGGGGCTTGTCAACAGCGGATATTTATGCTATAATTTCACTTTTTCGCTTTACCAAAGCAAAGGGCGGTCAATCCTTCACCAGTGCCTCGCCCACCGTGTAGATGTCGCCGGCGCCCACCGTGAGGATGAGGTCGCCGGGCTTGGCCAGCTCCCGCAGCCGCTGAGTGACCTCCGGCAGGGTGGCGTAATATTCGCTGCCGGGGATCTGATCCGCCAGGTCTTTGGAGGAGATGCCGATGTCATTGACCTCCCGGGCGGCAAAGATCTCCGCCAGGATGGTCAGGTCGGGCTGGCGCAGCACCTGGACGAACTCGTCAAAGAGGGCCTTGGTGCGGGTGTAGGTGTGGGGCTGGAAGGCGCAGATGATCCGCTCATACCCCAGGGTGCGGGCGGCGGACAGCAGAGCCTGGAGCTCACCGGGGTGGTGGGCGTAGTCGTCATATACCTCCGCACCGTGGAAGGTGCCCTTGTGCTCGAACCGGCGGCCGGCGCCCAGGAAGGCGTTCAAACCCTCGCTCACCGCCTGGGGAGATACCGCCAGGGCGATGGAGGCCGCAGCGGCGGCCAGGGCGTTTTTCACATTGTGCTCGCCGGGCACCTGGAGCTCCACATGGGTGAACACTTCGCCCCGATAGATCACGTCAAAGGCGGGCAGCCCGTTGTGCCAGGTCAGGTTGGCGGCATGGACGTCGCCCTGCTCCAGACCGAAGGTGAGGATGGGCCGGGTCTCGCCCTCCAGGGTGTGCATGGTGTTGGCGTCGTCGGCGTTGGCCACGATCAGGCCGTTCTCCGGCACCCGGTCGGCGAAGGCCCGGAAGGAGTGCTCCACGTCCTCCAGATCCTTGAAGAAGTCCAG
>CALWXT010000150.1 GCA_944385575.1 uncultured Flavonifractor sp.
TTGTAGGAGAACTCGATGGTGGGCTCGTCAAACACGATGCCCTCCTCCACGCCGTAGCGCTTGGCGAAGGAGCCGGCGGAGATGTTGCGGATGATGACCTCCAGGGGGACGATGGACACCTTCTTCACCGCGGTCTCCCGGTCGCTGAGCTCCTCCACATAGTGGGTGGGGATGCCGGCGGCCTCCAGCCGGCGCATGAGGTTGTTGGTCATGCGGTTGTTGATGGCGCCCTTGCCGGTGATGGTGCCCTTCTTCTGGCCGTTGAAGGCGGTGGCGTCGTCCTTGTAGGAGACGATGACCACGTTGGGGTCGTCTGTGGCGTAGACCTTCTTGGCCTTGCCCTCGTACAGCTGCTCTTTCTTCTCGTAAGCCATGATCAAAACTCCTCCATCTGGATCTTTTTATCTTTTGCTTCCACTTCCGCGGCCATGTCCGTTTTGAATGCCGTCAGCTTGTCCGCCAGGGCCTCGTCGCTGAGGGCCAGCATCTGGGCGGCCAGGATAGCCGCGTTGTCGGCGCCGTCCACCGCCACGCAGGCCACGGGAATGCCCTTGGGCATCTGCACCATGGACAGCAGGGAGTCAAGTCCGCCCATCATGGAAGTCTTGATGGGCACTCCGATTACGGGCAGGGTGGTATAGGCGGCCAGCACGCCCGCCAGATGGGCGGCCTTGCCGGCGGCGGCGATGATGACCCCGAACCCATTTTCCGCGGCGTGGGAGGCCAGGGCCTCGGCGGCGGCGGGGGTGCGGTGAGCGGAGATGATCCGCACCTCGGCAGGGATGCCGAAGGACTTGAGACGGCTGATGCAGGGGCGCATGGTGTCCAGATCGGAATCGGAGCCCATGACAACGGCGACCTTTTTGCTCATAAGACCCTCCTGTGTAGCTAAAAATTTTTAAGGGAAAGAAAAAATAAATCAGGGCACCCGGTGCACGGGTGCCCTGATCTGGTCACTGTCTGATGGAGGACAGGTTGGTGCCGTGGATGAGCCAAACTCCTGCGCGCCGAACCAGCACCGGTGCCATCCCCGTACCTCCTCCTGTTAAGATAGTAAAACTATATCGGATTTTTACGGTGTTTGCAAGGGGCGGACAGAATTTTGTCTGCTTGTACAACTTTTTGCAAAAAATACGTGTATTACCTTGTGAAAGAAGGTAATTTACACCAGGCTGCCGTCGGGGGCAATCACCGCCACGTGGAGGGGGATCTCCTTGCCGCAGGCGGCCAAAGCGGTCTGTACGGCGCGCAGGATACCGCCGCAGCAGGGGACGGTCATCCGTGTTACAGTAACGCTCTTTATGTCGTTTTGGGCCAGGATAGCGGTGAGCTTTTCGCTATAATCCCCGTCGTCCAGCTTGGGGCAGCCGATGAGGGTCACCTTCCCCCGGATGAAATCCTGGTGGAAGTTGCCGTAGGCGTAGGCGGTGCAGTCGGCTGCGATGAGCAGGTGACAGCCGTCGAAATAGGGGGCGTTCACCGGAGCCAGCTTGATCTGCACCGGCCACTGGCGCAGCTGGCTGGGGACGGATGTGGAGGCGGCGGGAGCCTCCTGGCGGCAGATGGTCTGGCTCATGCTGCCCGGGCAGCCGCAGGGCAGGGGGGCGGCGGCCTTTTCTTTGGCGGCCTTGGCGGCCATGACTGCCGCGTGGTCGTAGGCGGGCGCCTCCCGCTCCTCAAAGCTGATGGCGCCGGTGGGGCAGGCGGGCAGGCAGTCGCCCAGCCCGTCGCAGTAGTTCTCCCGAGTGAGGACGGCCTTGCCGTCCACCATTTCGATGGCCCCCTCATGACAGGCGGCGGCGCACAGGCCACAGCCGTTGCACAGTTCGGAATTGATTTTAATGATTTTGCGCTTCATCAGGCAAACTCCTTTTTTTTATTTGATGGAAACAGCATAGCAGAAATTACGCCTGCTGTATGTTGCTTATGCAACAAAAGGGATAAAAAAACGAACCGCCCGTATGGGCGGTCCGTTCAGATCACTCAGTCGCGGAGATACTGCTTCACCAGCTCCTGGAGCAGCTCGTCCCGATCCAGCTTACGGATCAGGGCGCGGGCGTTGTTGTAGTTGGTGATATAGGTGGGGTCCTCTGAGAGGATGTATCCCACGATCTGGTTGATGGGGTTGTAACCCTTCTCCTGCAGAGACTGGTAGACCGAAGACAGGATCTGTTTGATCTCCGGATCTTTGTCGTTTTGCAGGCTGAATTTACGGGTGTAATCCATCTCCATGCCTGATACACCTCCCTGTATCAATCTGTTTCCCATTGTAGCCGAAAATTTTCACGATGTAAAGAGAAAGACCAAAATTTTATGATTCTTTAAGAAGTGGCTGCAACCCTTTGGCCTTTGCCATGGTATGATAGATGACAGAGACGATCCGGCCTGTTCCGCCCCGGGGCATGGGCGGTAAAGCGCCGGACGCCGCTGGATGCCCAAAAGAGAGGTGAGGCACATGACAGACGAGAGGAGCGCCCGTGCTCAGGTGGCCCGCTGGGGGGACATGGTGTGGCGGCTGGCTTTGGCCCGCACCCGGCACGTCCAGGACAGCGAGGATGTGTTCCAGGAGGTGTTCGCCCGGTTCTTCCGCCATGAGGGGGAGCTGCAAAGCGACGAGCACCGGAAAGCCTGGCTCATCCGCTGCACCCTGAACTGTACCAACACCCTGCTGTCCGCCCGCTGGCGGAGCTGGCTGCCTCTGGAGGAGGCGGTGGCCCAGGCCGTGGCCCCGGAGGACCGGGCGGTGTACCGGGCGGTGCTGGAGCTGCCCCGAACCTATCGTACCGCCATCCACCTGCACTACTATGAGGGGTACTCGGTCTCTGAGATCGCCTCCCTCACCGGTGCGAAGGAGGGGACGGTGAAAAGCTGGCTGTCCCGCGGACGGGAGAAGCTGGCCCAGGCCCTGAAAGGAGAAGATCTTCCATGATGGATCATTATAAACGAGCGAACGATGCCCTCCACCCCACGCCCGAGGCGGTGGAGCGGGCTGTGGGCGGCGCGGCTTTGCGGAAAAAGCGCAGACCCATGAAGGCCCTGGTGCCAGCGGGGGTGGCGGCAGTAGTGGCCGTGGCTTTACTGATCACCGGCATCCCCGGCACAGGCGGCAATAATGGCGGTCCTCTGGCTGGCAGCGCCTACGCCATCGCTCTGCCCACGTACCCCGACCTGCCCCAATATCCTGCCGAGCCTGCCTTCGACACCGAGGCGGCCTGGGAACGGTATCAGGAGGAGTACGACGTCTACTGGAATGCCTGGCGGGACTACCGAGACGAGGTGCCGGCGCTGTACAAGACCCCGGAGCTGGATGAGGCTCTGGCGGCTTTCACCGGGGAGAGTACCGCCTTGGCCCTGGCGGGGGAGGACAACCGGATCTATTCCCCTGTGTCCCTTTGGTTTGCCCTGGCTATGCTGGCCGAGACCACCGGAGGGGAGACCCGGCGGCAGGTGCTGGACGCCTTGGGAGCCTCCGATCTGGAACAGCTCCGGGACTGGGCGGACATTCTGTGGCATACCCTTTACCAGGACGACGGCACCGCAACCACTCTGCTGGGCAATTCCATCTGGCTCAACGAGAACGTGACCTTCCACCAGGACGTGCTGGAAAACCTGGCGGAGCACTACTACGCCAGCTCCTACCAGGTGCCCATGGGTACCGACGAGGCGGACCAGGCCCTGGCCGACTGGGTGGCAGAGCAGACGAAGGGCCTCATCGGCGCTGACGGCAAGGTGCTGGAGACCACGTCGGACACGCTGAATGTGCTGGCCTCCACCCTGTATTTCCAGGCCGGATGGAGCGACGAGTTCAACGACAGGCTGACGGAGGAGGATATCTTCACCTCTGCCGACGGCACCGAGACCCGGATCGACTTCATGCATACCACACGGGACGGGAGTTTTCTCCGGCAGAATGGCTACCAGGCCGCATCCTTGGGTACCAAGGGGGGCACCATGACCTTTGTGCTTCCCGACGAAGGTGTTACCCCCGCCGACCTGCTGAAAGATCCTGATTTTCTGACAGAAGTCACGCAGTTTGAGGACGAAATTTACGGGGAGGTCCAGTGGTCGGTGCCCAAGTTCGATGTGGACTCCGAGCTGGATCTGAAGCCAACCCTGGAGGGCTTGGGCATCACCGATGTCTTTGACGCCGATGCCGCCGACTTTACACCCCTCACCGACATTGACCCGGTGTGGCTGGATCAGGCCAAGCAGATCGCCCGGGTGAAGGTGGACGAGAAGGGAGTGGAGGCCGCCGCCGTCAC
>CALWXT010000151.1 GCA_944385575.1 uncultured Flavonifractor sp.
CAGTACCTCATCGACGAGGCCAAGGGCTTCAAGGAGGAGCCTGAGCGCATCCTCACCGGCGGCCCCATGATGGGTATTGCCCAGTATGATCTGGACGTTACCTGCATCAAGGGTACCAACGCTGTCCTCTGCCTCACCAAGCAGGAAGCTGCTCCTGTGGTGGAGGAGGAGGTCTGCCTGCGCTGCGCCCGCTGCGTCAACGTCTGCCCCATGCACCTGACTCCCGTGTACATGCATCTGTACGCTGAGAAGGGCATGTGGAAAGAGGCGGAGGCCCTCAACGTCATGGACTGCATCGAGTGCGGTTCCTGCAACTACATCTGCCCCGCCCGCATCCACCTGGTCCAGTCCTTCCGCGTGACCAAGGGTGAGCTGCGCAATCTGGCGGCCAAAGAGAAAGCGGCAAAGGAGGCTGCCAAGGCATGAACGAAGTGAAAAAGCTCAATCTGACGGTGGCTTCGTCTCCTCACGTTGCCTCCCCCATTGATACCCAGAACCTGATGCGGGACGTGCTGATCGCTCTGGTGCCCGCTCTGGTGTTCGGCGTGGTGTTCTTCGGCCCCCGTGCCCTGGTCGCCACCATCATCTCTGTGCTGGCCTGCGAGTTCTTCGAGTGGGGCTACCGCAAGCTGATGCACAAGTCCTGCGCCAACAAGGACCTGTCCGCCGCCGTCACCGGCGTGCTGCTGGCCTTCGTGTGCGCGCCCACCCTGCCTTACTGGATGCTCATTATCGGTGACTTCTTCGCCATCGTGGTGGTGAAGCAGCTGTTCGGCGGCCTGGGCCAGAACTTCATGAACCCCGCCCTGGCTGGCCGTGCCTTCCTGATGCTGTGCTACCCCGTGGCTATGACCACCTGGGTGGTGCCCGGCATCGGCACTGATAAGTGGGCCGGCCTGCTCTCCGGCTCCGTCACCATGGCCGGTGCCGACGTGGTCACCGGTGCCACTCCCCTGAGCGCCGACTTCATGCACGGCGGCCTGCTGCCCGAGGTTTCCCTCCTGGACGCCTTTGTGGGCAACGTGGGCGGCTGTATCGGTGAGATTTCCGCCCTGGCTCTGCTGGCCGGCGGGCTGTACCTCATCGCCCGGGGCGTGATCCGGGCCCGCATCCCTGTGGCCTACATCGCCACCGTGGCGGTGCTCACCTTCCTGTTCCCCATGGGCGGCAACGACCGGCTGACCTGGATGGCCTATCAGCTGTTCACCGGCGGCCTGTTCCTGGGCGCCTTCTTCATGGCCACCGACTATGTCACCAGCCCCGTCACCAAGAAGGGCGAGGTCATCTTCGGCATCGGCTGCGGTCTGCTGACCGTGTTCATCCGCTACTTCGGCGGCTATCCCGAGGGCGTGTGCTACTCCATCCTGATCATGAACTGCTGCGTGTGGCTCATCGACAAGGTGGGTAAGCCCAACCGCTACGGCGTGACCAAGGAAATGAAGGCTGCCGCCAAGGCCGCCAAAAAAGCCGGGAAGGAGGGCTAAACCATGAGCGAAACTGCAACCAAGAAGAAAGAGCCTGGGATGGCCACTCTGGTTATCGTGCTGTTTGCCATCTGCGCGGTGACGGCCCTGCTGCTGGGCCTGACCAACTATGTGACCAAGCCCTTTATTGATGAGAACGCCCGGCTGAAGCAGGAGAAGGCCATGTCCGACGTGCTTCCTGCCGACAGCTATACCGAGGTTACCGACCAGTACACCGGCGGCGACCCCACCGTGCTCAATGTCTATGACGCCGGGGAGGCCGGCTATGTGGTGCAGGTCAAGCCCGCCACCTCCTTCAGCGGCAACCTGACCGTGATGGTGGGCGTGGGGGCCGACGGCGCCTGCACCGGTATCTCCATCACCAGCAGCGGTGAGACCTCCGGCCTGGGCTCCAACGCCAGCAAGCCCGCCTTTGCCGACCAGTTCATCGGCAAGACCGGCGAGGTCAAGGTGACCAAGGACGGCGGCGAGATCAACGCCATCACCGGCGCCACCATCACCTCCCGCGGCGTGGCCGAGGCCGTTACCAGCGCCATCGCCGCCGCGGCCAGCATGGGCTAAGGAGGTAAGCGAAGATGAATGTAAAGAATCAACTGCGTGACGGCCTGTTCTTCCAGAACCCCGTTACCGTCCAGCTGCTGGGCATGTGCTCGGTGATGGCTATTACCACCACCCTGTTCAACGGCCTGGGCATGGGCGTATCCGTGCTGGTCATCCTGACGCTGGCCAACATTATCATTTCCATCCTGCGCAAGATCATCCCCAACAATATCCGTATTGCCTGCTTTATCGTGGTCATCGCCGGCTTTGTGACCATCGTTGACCTGTGCCTGCAGGCCTTCCTGCCGGACCTGTCCTCCAGCCTGGGCCTGTTCATCCCCCTGATCGTGGTGAACTGTATCATCCTGGGCCGCGCCGAGGCCTTCGCCTACAAGAACGGCCCCGCCGCTTCCGCTCTGGACGGTATCTTCCAGGGCCTGGGCTACACCATGGTGCTGGTCATCATGTGCGTGGTCCGTGAGCTGCTGGGCAACGGCACCTTCGGCGGCGGCCTGCTCAACGGCGGCGAGGGCATCCGCATCATCCCCGAGGGTATCCCCGCTCTGGGTATGATTCTCCCCGTGGGCGGCTTTTTGACCCTGGCCTGCGTGATCGCTGCCATGCAGTACATCCTGAACAAGCCCAAGAAGGACGAGAAGAAGACTGAGGAGGTGGCCAAGTAATGGAGTGGAAGGATCTTTTTACCATTGCACTGGGCGCCGTCCTGGTCAATAACTTCATTGTGGCCCAGTTCCTGGGCATCTGCCCCTTCATGGGCGTGTCCAAGAAGATTGAGACGGCCTCCGGCATGGGCCTGGCGGTTATCTTCGTCATGGGCCTGGCCTCCGCTATCTGCTGGCCCATCAATACCTTTATCCTGATGCCTCTGGGTCTGGGCTTCATGCAGACTGTGACCTACATTCTGGTTATCGCCTCTCTGGTGCAGTTCATCGAAATGTTCCTGAAGAAGGCCATGCCCTCTCTGTACGAGGCCCTGGGCGTGTACCTGCCTCTGATCACCACCAACTGCGCCGTGCTGGGCGTGGTGCTCCAGAACACCCAGAACAGCTACAACTTCATCGAGAGCGTGGTGTACGGCGTCACCGGCGGCATCGGGTTCCTGCTGGTTATCGTGATTTTCGCCAGCATCCGGGAGCGGATGGAGTTCTCCGAGTGCCCCAAGGCCTTTGAGGGCTTCCCCATCGCTCTGATGTCCGCCGGCCTGGTGGCCCTGGCCTTCATGGGCTTCTCCGGCCTGAAGGTCTTTGGTTAAGGGAGGCGGAAGAGAATGAATACTGTTATTTTTGCTGTGGTGGTCCTGGCTGTGCTGGGCGCCATCTTCGGTCTGGTACTGGCCATCGCCGCCAAGGTGTTCGCCGTGGAGGTGGACCCCCGTGAAGAGGCCATTCTGGGCTGCCTGCCCGGCGCCAACTGCGGCGGCTGCGGCTTCCCCGGCTGCTCCGGCTATGCCGCCGCCGTGGTAAAGGGCACCGCCCCTGTCAATGCCTGCGCCGCCGGCGGCGAGGCGGTGGCCGCGCAGATCGGCGAGATCATGGGCGTGGCCGCCGGCGCCACCGTGAAGCAGATCGCTCAGGTGCACTGCACCGGCTGCGGCCAGAACTACAAGCAGTACAACTATGTGGGCCTCCACGACTGCGTGGCCGCCTCCAAGCTCCCCGGCGGCGGCGACCTGGGCTGCTCCTACGGCTGCCTGGGCCTGGGTTCCTGTGAGAAGGCCTGTCCCTTTGACGCCATCCACGTCGTCGACGGCGTGGCCAAGGTGGACGAGGACAAGTGCAAGGCCTGCAGCAAGTGCGTGGACGTGTGCCCCCGGCACATCATCGCTCTGGAGCCCTACAAGACCAAGCGTCACGTCACCATTCCCTGCTCCTCCCACGACAAGGGTGTGGACGCCCGGAAGGTGTGCGACAACGGCTGTATCGGCTGCTCCCTGTGCGCCAAGAGCTGCCCCAAGGAAGCTATCACCATGGTCAACAACCTGGCCGTTATCGACTACGAGAAGTGCATCGGCTGCGGCATCTGTGCCCAGAAGTGCCCCCGCAAGCTGATCACCGTGGACGGCAA
>CALWXT010000152.1 GCA_944385575.1 uncultured Flavonifractor sp.
TTCCTGGAGGCCATCCACTTCACCGGCTTCTCCAACTTCGACATCAAGTATGACCAGCGGGACGGCAAGTTCAAGGCTTTTGAGATCAACTGCCGCCAGGGCCGGAGCAACTACTATGTCACCGGCGCGGGCTACAACCTGGCCAAGTACCTGGTGGAGGACCGCATCGAGGGCAAGAGCTGCGAGCTGACCATTACCAAGAACCGCCATCTGTGGTGGGTTATCCCCCCCAAGGTGGCATATGATTATGTTAACCCCAAGTATCATGAGGAAATGAAGGCTCTGCAGGCCCACAACGCCGTGGTCAACCCCCTGTTCTACCACAAGGACAACGGCCTGATCCACAAGCTGCGCATCCTGAAGGGTCAGCGCCGCTATGTGGGCTGGTACGCCTCCTGCATGGAAAAGGTGAGATAATGGAACAACGCCTTGGCATTCTGGGCGGTATGGGCCCTCAGGCCACCCAGGACTTTTATCAGCGGGTGCTGGACCGCACCGATGCCTCCTGTGACCAGGAGCATCTGCCTACCCTGATCTGGAGCGATACCGCCATTCCCGACCGCACCGCCGCCATTTTGGGGGGCGATGCGGAGGGCTGCTACCAGAGGCTGCTGGCGGGAGCCAAGCTGCTGGAACAGGGTGGCTGCACCGTGCTGGCCATTCCATGCAACACCTCCCACTACTTTGCCGACCGGCTTCAGAGCCAGCTGTCCCTCCGCCTGATCCACATGCCCCGGGAGACCGTGGGTGTGCTGGCGGAGGAGGGAAAGAAAAAGGTGGGCATCCTGGCCACGGATGGTACCATCCAGACCGGTATCTACCAAAAAGAGTGTGATACCCGGGGCATTGAGGCCGTCTCCCCTCCGGAGGAGATCCAGAAGCTGGTCATGAGCATCATTTACGACGAGATCAAGCGGGGCGAAACCGGCTCCCGGGAGAAATTCGCCGTCATCGACCGCTGGCTGCGCCAGACCGGGTGCGACAGCGCCATTCTGGGCTGCACCGAGCTGTCCGTCTACCGCACCTACCACGGCCTGCCTGACTACTACATGGACGCCATGGACGTGCTGGCCCAGCGGTGCATCACCGCCTGCGGCTACAAGCTGCGGCTGGTGTAAGATTTTCACATGGTGGTGAACTGAAATGAGCAATACGCGCCTGCCTTTGGGCGATTACGTGCAGCTGCTGCTGCGCCATGACCTGCTGGCCGACAAGGGACCCGTCCACGCCGACCTGACCGCCCCCGTGGCCCTGGTGTCCTGCGACTCCCAGGTGGTCATTCCTCACACCCTTTTTGTGTGCAAGGGGGCCAAATTCAAGGAGGATTACCTCCGCCAGGCCACGGACAGCGGGGCCTTTGTGTACGTCAGCGAGAAAGCCTACCCCAATATCCCCCTGCCCTGCCTGCATGTCACCGACATCCGGCAGGCCATGGGCCTGCTGGCCGACTTTGCTTACGGCCATCCCTCGGGAAAGCTGACCATCACCGGCCTCACCGGCACCAAGGGCAAGACCACCACGGCCTACTATATCAAGTCCATTGTGGACACCTGGCTGGCCGCCCGGGGCCACCGGGAGAGCGCCCTGCTGTCCACCATCGTCACCGACGACGGCCTGGAGCGCAAGACCGCTAAGCTCACCACCCCTGAGCCCCTGGATCTCCAGCGCCACCTGTCCAACGCCGTCACCGCCGGGGCGGACTATCTCACCATGGAGGTGTCCTCCCAGGCGCTGAAATACGGCCGGGTCATCGGTGTGGACCTGAACTGCGCCGTGTTCCTCAACATCGGGGAAGACCATATCTCCCCGGTGGAGCACCCCGATCTGGAGGACTACCTCCAGTCCAAGCTGCTCATTTTCAAGCAGGCGGAGACCGCCTGCATCTCCATGGACTGCGACCACGCCGCTGAGGTGGCCACCGCTGCCGCTCAGTGCAAGCGGGTGCTCACCTTCTCCCAGAAGCACCCTGAGGCCGACGTGTATGGCACCGACGTGCGCAAGGAGGGGAACCAGATCGCCTTCCACGTCCGCACCCCCCGGTACGAGGGGGAGCTGGCCATTTCCACCCCCGGCCTGTTCAATGTGGAAAACGCCCTGGCCGCCGTTACCGTGGCGGAGGCTTACGGCATCCCCTATGAGATCGTGCAGGAGGGCCTGGTGAAGGCCTTCGTGCCCGGCCGGATGGAGCACTATACCAGCGCCGACGGGCAGATCTCCGTCATTGTGGACTACTCTCACAACGGCATGAGCCTGCGCAACGCCCTGCGCTCCGTGCGCACCGAATACCCTGACCGCCAGCTGACGGTGCTCTTTGGCTGCACCGGCGGCAAGGGCATCGACCGCCGGGAGGGTATGGGCAACGCCGCCGGTGAGTTTGCCCACCGGATCATCCTCACCGAGGACGACCCTGGTCCCGAGGAGGTGGAGGACATCTGCGCCGATATCGGGGTGTTCCTCAAGAAGTGGAACAAGGACTACACCGTTATCCCCAACCGGGAGCAGGCGGTGGAGACCGCCATTCTGGAAGCTCCCCGTCCCGCCGTGGTGCTGCTGGCCGGCAAGGGGTGCGAGGTCTACCAGAAGCGGAAAAACGGCCCTGAGCCCTGCATCCCGGACGGGGTGCTGGCGCAGCATGCCCTGGAAAAGTATGACCGGGAACGGTCTTGATATGGCTTTTGCCGCCGCAGGCGCCGCCGCCTGGGGCGGCTTGCCGTTTTCAGAACTGGCGGCCGACATGACGGCTGAGGCCGTCCGGAAGGCGGAGGAGCTGTGCCCCAACCCCCAAACCGTGCTGGTGGCCGCCTTCCCCTACTACGCCGGGGAGCGGGCAGGCAACCTGTCTCTCTATGCCCGTGGCCTGGATTATCATACCGTGGTCACCGGCAGATTGAATACCATCTGTAATTTTCTATCTAAAAAATACAAAAACAGCCGTTTTTTGCCCGGCGCCGACAATTCGCCCCTGCCCGAGCGGCAGGCCGCCTGGCGGTGCGGCATCGGCCTGCGGGGGAAAAACGGCCTGGTGATTGTACCCCCCTACGGCACCTATGTGTTTTTGGGTACCATCCTCACCGATGTGGTATTGGAGCTGCCTGAGTGCACCCCTGCGCCCGACTGCGTGGGCTGCGGCAGGTGCCTGTCCGCCTGCCCCGGGGGCGCCCTGGGGGAAGACGGCGTGGAGGTGTGCCGCTGCCTGTCCGAGCTGACCCAGAAGAAAGGGGAACTGACGGCGGCGGAGGAAGCCCTGCTGAAGGCCCACCCTCTGATCTGGGGGTGCGACACCTGCCAGCAGGCGTGCCCCTATAACGCCCAGCCCGCCCTGTCCCCCCTGCCAGAGTTCCGGGAGGGGCTGGTGGACGGTCTGTCGGTGGCCGATCTGGAGGGATTGACCAACCGCACCTTTCGGGAAAAGTACGGGGACCGTTCCTTCGCCTGGCGAGGCCCCGCCCCCCTCCGCCGCAACCTGTCCCTCCGGGATGAACAGGGGTAAAGCGGGTGATTTGTTCACAATTTCCCCTTTTTTATCAGGGGTGGATATGATATACTAAGAAACCGAATTGGCAGAATACGCCCGGGCGCTCTGCGCCGGGGAGGAATAAGAAAGGTGAACGTGATCCATGGGACTGCTGAAAAAACTGTTTGGCACCAGCTCTGAGAAAGAGATCAAGGCCATTAAACCCCTTGTGGATAAAATTGAGGCACTGGACGAGGAGTATTCCAAGCTGACGGACGAGCAGCTCAAGGCCAAGACCCCTGAATTCAAGGAGCGGCTCCAGAACGGCGAGAGCCTGGACGACATCCTGCCCGAGGCCTTTGCCGCCTGCCGGGAGGCCGCCTGGCGCGTGCTGGGCATGAAGCCCTACCGGGTGCAGCTCATCGGCGGCATCATTCTCCACCAGGGCCGTATCGCCGAAATGAAGACCGGTGAAGGCAAGACCCTGGTGGCCACCCTGCCCGCTTACCTGAACGCCCTCACCGGCGAGGGCGTCCACATCGTCACCGTCAACGACTACCTAGCCAAGCGCGACTCGGAGTGGATGGGCAAGGTGTACCGCTTCATGGGCCTGACCGTGGGCCTGGTGATCCACGACGT
>CALWXT010000153.1 GCA_944385575.1 uncultured Flavonifractor sp.
TTCTCCCCGTGGCAGTCGCAGTAGGGGGACACGTCGATGACCAGGCTGATGTGGAACTGGGGCCGGCCGTCCACCACTGCCTTAGCATACTCCGCCATGCGGCAGCTCAGCTGCTCCATAGCAGCGTCGCTGCCGGCATGGATAGCGTCAAAATTGCACACCGCAATGCAGCGGCCGCAGCCCACGCACTTGTTCCAGTCAATGATCGCCTTTCGGTCCTCACCGTAGGAAAGCGCGTCATGGGCACACTGGGTGGCACACTTCCGGCAGCCCACGCAGCGGCTGGCGCTGATCTGAGGCTTGCCTTCGGCATGCTGCTCCATCTTGCCCCGGCGGGAGCCGCAGCCCATGCCCAGGTTCTTGATGGCACCGCCGAAGCCGGTCTGCTCATGGCCCTTGAAGTGGGACAGAGAGATGATAACGTCAGCCTCCATAATGGCCTTGCCGATCTTGGCCTCCTTGACGTATTCTCCGCCTTCCACCGGCACCTCCACGTCATCATTGCCCCGCAGGCCGTCGCCAATCACGATCTGGCAGCCGGTGGACATGGGAGAAAAGCCATTCTCATAGGCCGCATCCAGGTGCTCCAGGGCATTCTTCCGGCGGCCCGGGTACAGGGTGTTGCAGTCCGTAAGGAAGGGTACGCCGCCCAGGCTCTTGACCACATCGGCCACTACCTTGGCATAATTGGGGCGCAGAAACGCCAGATTGCCCGGCTCACCGAAGTGCATTTTGATGGCCACCAGCTTGCGGTCAAAATCAATCTGACCGATCCCGGCTGTGCGGATCAGCTTCTCCAGTTTATTCAGCAGACTGGTTCCGGGCTGGCAGCGGAGATCAGAAAAGTAAACCTTCGCCTGTTCCATTTCCCATATACCTCCTAAAATCGAATTGTTAGACAAGCATTATTTTATACCGGCTTCTTCCTCACCGCAAGAGTTTTTCCGCTCAAACATCATAACAAAGCCCGCAATCAGCGGCGGCAGACTGATCAGCACACCCGCCTGACCCATTTTACCGGCACACAGAGCGCCCAGAGCCGCACCGGCAGTAAAGCAAAGGATGATGCCGTAATACTGGATGGCTCTGCTCCAATGATCCCGTTCCCCGGTCTTCAAATAGAGGAAAAGCCGTTCGGTCCCGCTGCGCAGGTTTCCGGTACACATCGTGGTGGCAAAAGCGTTGCCATTCACTTTTCGGAAGCTCTCCACCTGCACCGCACACACAAAAGACACTGCCACGTTGGCCAGGCTGTCCAGGCTGGAGGGCAGAAACGCCACTGCCGCCAGTAATACCAACTCCAGGCCTACGGTAATCTGCCGCCAGTGGACACCTCCACCCTGCCGGAAACGGTGCTTGATCACCTCTGCCACCACAACCCCTGCCGCAAAGGCCAGAATGGGGATCAGATAGTGGAGGGCCAACAGCCACTGACCTTGGATCAGCCGCACACCCAGCAATACAATATTTCCCGTCTGGGCGTTGGCAAATACTCCACCCCTGACCAAATAGGTGTAGGCGTCCAGAATGCCGCCAGCGATCGCCAGCAGCGCACCCAGCCGGAAGCTCTCTGATGTCTGCTTTTTCATATCCTCTGTCCGCTTCCCTTCACGCACAGACCGGGGCGGGCCGCTGGCCCGCCCCGGTCGTCTCATGATCCATCAAAACGGAAGGCCCAGGCCCCCGGTCAGCTGCTGCATGGAGGACGCGGAATCGCTCTCCGCAGCCCGCAGCGCCTCGTTCACCGCAGCCACGATCATGTCCTGCAGCATCTCCACGTCGTCCGGATCAACCGCGTCGGGATCAATGGCAATGCTCTGCACCACCCGCTTACCGGTGACGGTGGCAGACACCGCACCGCCGCCTGCTGCGGCAGTGTAGGTCTTGGTCTCCAGTTCCTGCTGCATTTTCATCATGTCCTGCTGCATCTTCTGGACCTGCTTCATCATGTTCATGTTCATGCCGCCGCCGAAACCGCCCATGCCGCGGCTGTTAAATCCCTTTGCCATAGGTCGCAACTCCTTTTATTCTTCAATAATGATGTTATCAAATTGCTGGCCCATGGCCAGCAGGTCATCCAAATTGTCATGCTCCGCCGGAGCCTGGGGCGCCTGCTCAGGCGCCTTCCCCACTTTCACCGCACAGCGCACCGTGCTGCCGGTCTGCTCGGAAGCCAGCCTGGCCAGCTCCGTCAGAATGTGCGCACCCCCAACCATGTTCTTGGTAAATTCATTGTCCACCCACAGGGTAAGCACGCCGTCTTCCAGCCGCCCCTGAACTGCGGCCGGATTGCTCAGGAAGGGATAGACCGCGGGAAATTTATTCCGTACCAGCACCACCAACCCCGGCCAGATATCTCCGCCGCCGCTGCTCTGAGCAGCACCACGCGGCATCTGATTTTTGGCAGGCTCCTCTACAGCGGCGCTCGGGTGCTCAGGCTCCTCAGGCGGCTCCTCCGGCAGCGGGGGCCGTTCCTCCTCCCAGGGCGGGAGCTCCTCCGCAGCCGGTACCCCGGCAGGCTTCTGCTCAGGCACGTTCCGCTTCAACGGTGCGGCGGGTACTGCACACACAGATGGAACACCGCCCGCCAGCAGTTCTTCCACCCGGCTCAACCGCACATTCAGCCCGGTCAGGCTCTCATCCAGTGCCGGCTGGCACAGCCGGATCAGGCACAGTTCTGCGTCGGTGCGCCGGTTACCGCTGCGGGGCAGGTCGGCAATGGTGCTCTGGAGCAGTCCCAGCACCTGTACCAGCCGGGCCGTCTGAAATACATTGGACAGCCTGCGCATAGTATTTTCATCGTAGCCACCGGTGAGCAGCGCCGCACCGCCCTGAGGGGCCGTCTTGCGCACCAGCAGATCGCGGGTCAAAGAGGCCAGCTCTCCCAGCAGGCTCCCCACTTCCTTGCCGGCCCCGTACAGCCGTCCCAAGGTTTCCAGCGCGCCGGCGGTATCGCCCCCGCCGATCTGCTCCATCAGGGCTGCGGTTTCCAGGTTACCCGCCAAGCCCAGAGCATCCAGTACTTCCTGCTCACCAATAGGCCGATCTGTAACTGCACATTGATCCAGAAGGGACAGGGCATCCCGCAGACCGCCGTCGGCAAGCCGGGCCAGCAGCGCAGCACCGTCTCCCCGCAGTTCCAGGCCCTCCTCCCTGGCCACATAGGCCAGACGAGCGGCAATGTCGCCGGGCAGGATGCGCTTAAAGGAAAACTGCTGGCACCTGGATTTAATGGTAGCCGGCACTTTGTGCAGTTCTGTTGTAGCCAGAATGAACATCAGGTGGGCGGGCGGCTCCTCCAAAATCTTGAGCAGGGCGTTGAAGGCCGCAGTGGACAGCATATGGACCTCGTCCACGATGTACACTCGTTTCCGGACGGCGGCAGGCGTATAAACCGCCTCATCCCGCAGGGCCCGCACCTGGTCAACGCCGTTGTTGGACGCGGCGTCCAGCTCCAGCACATCCAGAATGGAGCCGTTTTCGATCCCCAGGCAGGACGGGCACTGATTGCACGGGTTGCCGTTTACCGGATGCTCACAGTTCACCGCCCGGGCCAGGATCTTGGCACAAGTGGTCTTGCCGGTACCTCTGGTCCCGGTAAACAGATACGCATGGGAGAGCCGGCCTGTAGCCACCTGCCGCTTCAGCGTCTCGGTGATGTGCCCCTGCCCCACCACATCGTCAAAGGTGCTGGGCCGCCACTTTCGATACAATGCCTGATACAAAATCAGTCACCTCAAACCTCATTGGAGAATGATTGCAAACAAAAGGAGGGGCGGAGGATGCGGAAAGCCGCGTCGCTTCGCCCCTCCCCTACTTTCGTCCGGCACATGGCAAGACCGCACACCGGCCTTTGGAAACATCGCTATGTCCGTTACCCCGGCAGCCGGCTCAGGAGCGGGAACCCCACGGCACAGATCGCGGTCCGCTTAGTGCTGCTCGGTTCCCCGCCTGACACGGTTCACGGGGCGACCTTGCGCGGGACC
>CALWXT010000154.1 GCA_944385575.1 uncultured Flavonifractor sp.
GCTCCACATACTTCTGATAGGTCTCGGCGCCCAGCATGTCAAACAGGGCGTCGTACAGGGGCCGCAGGTAGGGGTCAACCTTGGACTGGAGGTCGCCGGGCAAAAAGCCCAGCCGCTCCCCCGCCTCCACGGCGGGCCGGGTCAGGATGATCCGGTTGACCTGCTTGTCCCGGAAGGCGGCCACGGCGGCGGCCACCGCAAGGTAGGTCTTGCCGGTGCCCGCCGGGCCGATACCCAGGGTGATGGTGTTTTTCTTGATGGCGTCCACATACCGCTTCTGGCCCAAGGTCTTGGCCTTGATGGGCTTACCCTTGGCGGTAACGCACAGCACATCCCGGGCGATGTCGTTGATGTGCTCCTCATTGCCCGCCCGCACCAGGTTGATGATATAGCGGACGTTCTGCTCAGTGATGCTCTCCTTCCGGCCCGCCAGGCCCAGCAGGCCCTGGACGGCCTTCACAGCGTACATGACGTTTTCCGCCTCGCCGGAGATCTTCAGCTGGTCGCCCCGGCTCACCACCGCCACGCCCAGCTCAGCCTCAATAAGTTTGATATTCTCGTCAAAGGACCCGAAGACGTCAATGACGTCCTCCATCCGCTCGATATTGATGGTCTGTTCTATCATGGATCGGCCTCGTTTTCTTGTGTGTTCTGGTCGGGCACGAACCGCCCGATCTCCTCGGTGCACTCCGCCTGAAGGGTGACGCGCAGCACGCCGCCCTCCTCCTGGGCGGTATAGTCGGTGCTGACGATTTCGCCTGCCCCCACCGTCTCCTTCAGCGCTTCCAGCAGGCGCTTCTCCAGCAGAGACCGTGCGGCATCAGCATCGATCTCCGCAGCGGCGGTGGTGTAGGCCCGGCAGGTCTCCTTCTGAACGGTCAGGGGCATCTCCTGGCCGCCGGGGAGAGTCAGCTCCCAGACTTCGCTTATTTTATCATACTCAGAGAAGGGAATTCCACTGTTTCCGAAAAAAACAAGCCGCTGGCCCAAAATGGTGACCGACCAGCGCTCCTTCTCCTCCCCGGTATAGGTCTTCACCTGGCTCGCCAGGGGGATCTCCGCCTCCAGGGTGCGCCAGGTGCGGGCGTACACCTTTCCCTCCGCCCGGACCTGAATGGTGCCCAGATTGGGCAGCTCGCTGTACTGGGGGGCTTTGAGATGGACGGTGCCAGAGATGAGGGTTTCCCCCGCCAGCACCGTGTCCCCCACATCCACCAGAGCCTCCCCGGACAGGGTGTCCATTTTCGTAATGATCCCCGAGGCCCGGGACACCACGCTGCCCGTCTGGCTCAGGTCCACCACCTCCGGCTCGGGCGTGGCCTCCCGCACCAGCACCTGGGCCCGGGTACCATAGAGGTTGACGCTCATCCAGGACAGCTCCGGGATCTGGAGCAGGGCCTTGGTGCGGATGGTCTTTTCGTCCAGCCCCGGCCCGAACACCCCGGGCCGCAGGCCCTGCCGCCGCAGCTCGGTGAGGATGACGGCGGTGGGCACCGTCTGGTTGCCCTCCACCTCGATGGTCAGCACGAACTGGGACAGGACGCACACTGTCGTCAGAGAGATGGCCAGGCCGATGAGCAGGGCATACCGGCGTCGGAACCGCTCCAAAAAGGCCAGCGCCCCCGACTGTCCCGCCTTGGTGACGGTACACATCACCCGCTCCCCCAGCTCCACGGCGTCACCCGCCCCCTGGCGGGTGACAGTCAGCCGCAGACGGGTGGCCTCCAGCCACTCCACGTTCCAGAACAAAATCCCCCGCTGGGCGCACAGGTTGAGGAACCGCTCGGGAAAGGCCCCCTCCACCTCCAGGCACACTTTTCCCCGCAGGGCATTGGTCACCCATTTCAGCATGGCGCCCTCCTCAGGTCAGGTCCACGCCCTGGATGGTGCCGGTGATGAGCAGATGCCCGGCGTCCATGGCCCGCAGTTCCAGATTCCTTCCCCGCACCTTGACGATCAGCTTGCCGCCGGAGATGTGGATTTCCTCGCTGCCATAGGCCAGGATGCCCTTGTGGTTCTCCATGCGCAGCTCATGGCTGCCCGTCAGCTCGATGTGGGGCAGTCCGGCCACGATCTCTCCCGGCAGATCCAGAGCCTCCGCCGTCTTTTCCAGCAATCCTCTGCGGTTTTCTTCCATGGTCTCGCCCCCTTGTCTCCCATGCTTATGCGGGAGGGGGGCTTATTTTGCCTGTCCAAAGGGGAGCAGCGTCAGCAGTTTTTCCCGCTGGTTGTCCTCCGGGTGGGCCAGGATGTGCTCCGCCAATCTTTTCTGTGCGTCTCCGATCTCCTTTCCCCGCAGACCCAGGGCAGCCAGCTCCCCGCCGGAGAGGGCCAGGGTTTTGATGGCCTCCCGCTCCGGGTGGAGCACCCCCTGGCGCAGCGCCCGCTCCACCGGCAGGCTCTCCAGAGGGAAGCCGGTTTTTCCACAAAATCCCCGCCAGCGGTGGATAACCTCCGTCGGCAATTCCCGCAGCTCCCACAGGTCGGGGCAGTTTCTGGCCGGACACAGATGGGCCAGCAGGCCCAGCCGGATGGCCTCCCCCGCCCACTCCGGTCGGGGAGACAGGAGGGTCTTTTCCAGTTCGACCTTGATCCGCTCCCCCGACACCAGGGCAGCCCGGTGTGCGTTGCGCCCGATGGCGGCCAGGGTGTCTTCCTCTATGGCAAAGCCCAGCTGAGCCGCAAATCGGAGGGCGCGGAACATCCGCAGGGCATCCTCGGCAAAGCGGGTATCCGGGTCACCTACGCAGCGGATCAGTCCGGCGGCCAGGTCGGCCCGGCCCCCAAAGGGGTCGATGACCGCTCCGTCCGTCCCCAGGGCCATGGCGTTGATGGTAAAGTCCCGGCGGGCCAGGTCCTCTGTCAGCCCTACGTCGAAGGACACCCCGTCCGGGTGGCGGCCGTCGGCGTAGCCTCCCTCCCGGCGGAAGGTGGTCACCTCCACCGGGCCGTCCTCCGTCAGCACGGTAACGGTACCGTGCTTCACTCCGGTGGGCACCGTGCGGTCAAAGAGGGCCATGGTCTGCTCCGGCCTGGCGGAGGTGCACACGTCAAAGTCCCCCGGCCGACGGCCCAGCAGCAGATCCCGGACGCAGCCGCCCACCGGATGGGCGGCGTGGCCTGCCCCCCGCAGGCCAGCCAGACAGCGGGCCACCCCCTCAGGCAAATTCCAGCCGCTCATTTTCTACACCCCCCAGGGTATTTTTCCCTTGCCATTTGCCTATAATGATTTATAATATAGTGTTCAGAACTTTATTATTATAATTCACAGTAAAGGGTGTGTAAACCCCATGGCAAACGCCAACATACATGATTACATCGTTCCCGGACGCCGTGCCCACCTGGCGGGCATCGGCGGGGTATCCATGTCCCCTCTGGCGGAAGTACTCCACAAGATGGGCATGGTCATCACCGGCTCCGACATGCACGAAAGCGCCACGGTGGAGCATCTGCGCTCCCTGGGCATTCCGGTGGCCATCGGCCACCGGGCGGAGAATATCGAGGGGGCGGAGCTGGTGATCCGCACCGCCGCCATCCATGACGAAAACCCCGAGATCGCCGCCGCCCACGCAAAGGGCATCCCGGTCTTTGAGCGTGCCCAGGCCTGGGGCTCCATCATGCGGGGCTACAAGAACGCCCTGTGCATCTCGGGTACCCACGGTAAGACCACTACCACCTCCATGTGCACCCACATCATCATGGCCGCCCAGCTGGACCCCACGGTGATGATCGGCGGCACCCTGCCTCTGCTGGGCTCCGGCTACCGGGTGGGGCACGGAGACACCATCATCCTGGAGAGCTGCGAGTACTGCAACTCCTTCCTGTCCTTCTTCCCCACGGTGGCGGTGATTCTCAACATTGAGGCCGACCATCTGGACTTCTTCAAGGATCTGGAGGACGTGGAGCACTCCTTCCGGGCCTTCGCCGACCGGGTGCCGGAGAACGGCCT
>CALWXT010000155.1 GCA_944385575.1 uncultured Flavonifractor sp.
AGAAGCTCCCGCCCGGATTCCACATGTCCCATGGGGACCAGACCGGAGGAGCTGCCGGCGTCTGCGTAGAAAATGGCCAGATTGCCCCAGGGCTCGTACAAAGTCACATCACCCACCTGAGGATCATAATTTGCGGGAGCATCCGCTGTAGACAGGTCCTGCGTCAGGTAACTGATCTTCTCAGAGCCTGCATAATCCTCAAAGGTGAGGGTGGTGGGCAGCATGGTGAGAAAATCACGGGTGGTGGCATTGTCCTCCAGGACAACGACTGCCTCGCCGCTCTCAAAGGTCAGACGGAGCTGGGTCTGGGTATCCTCGGCGTCTGCAGAGGCTTCGGGAAGATCCAGTCCCTCTACCCAGGAGGCTACGGTGTCCTGGGACGCGCTGCCGCTGAAGCGCTGGCCGGACAGCCAGTTGGCATTAGGCGCCAGGGACTGAAGGTTGGTGGCGCTGGAGCCGATACCGCTGGAACCAGAGGTGCAGAAGGGCACGATAGTCACGCCGTCAAGGTCATAGCTCTCCAGGAAGGTGTAGATGATCTTGGGCGCCTGGCCCCACCAGATGGGGTAGCCCAGGAATACCACATCGTAGTCCTCCATATTTTCCACGCTGCGGTCAATAGCGGGCCGGGCATTGGGATCGTTTTGTTCCTGGTTGGCCCGGCAACCGTCGTTGTTGTAGTTCAGATCCTCGCTGGTGTAGGGGGCTTCCGGGACAATCTCATAGAG
Organism: uncultured Flavonifractor sp.; assembly: GCA_944385575.1. Taxonomy (GTDB): domain Bacteria; phylum Bacillota; class Clostridia; order Oscillospirales; family Oscillospiraceae; genus Flavonifractor. Next base: position 729 of record CALWXT010000155.1, read on the forward strand.
GTCGGCGTTCAAAATTGGCTGAAGGTGCTGGGCAATGCTCTCTGTGTTGCCGGTGGCGGAGAAATAGGCAACCAGAGTCTTGCCTACTTCCGGTTCGGGCTCGGGGGTTACGGGGGGCTCGGCATCCTGATGATAGCGGGTCAGAATGGTAGCCATCTGGGCGCGGGTGGCCTGGCCCTGAGGCTGGAAAAGATTTGCACCCACACCGCTCATATAGCCGTTCTCTCTGACCCAGTCCACCGCAGTGTCTGCCCAGGAGGCAATGCTGCTCTCATCGGCAAAATCCGAACCGGCATTGGCGGAGGGGCTGCCGGAGTACCGCCACAGCATGACGGCCATCTGTTCCCGGGTGAGGGGGTCGTCTGTACCGAACAGGCCGTTGCCGTACCCGCTGACCACCCCATTCTGACTGGCCCACAGGACTGCGTCAGAGTACCAGGCGCCGGGCTGGGTGTCGGTGTAGCTGTCAGTGCCGGAGACAGCGGGGGTGCCGGCCAGACGGTACAGGATGGTCGCCATCATGGCACGAGTGGTGGGGGTGTTGGGAGAAAAAGTGGTTTCGCTGGTACCGGCCATCAGGCCATTGTCCCGGCAGTAAACCACAAACTCGGCGTACCAGGCGTCCGCCTCCACATCGGAGAAGCCGGTATCCTCCACCGCCGCATAGGCCGGAGCACATAGGCTCAGCACCAATGCCAGGGCCAGGAACAATGTCCATACTCGTTTCAGATTTCTCATAATTTTCCTCCATGTTTTCTGATGAATTGATTGGCATAGTGGGCCAAAAAGATCCAAAGCCCCATCATGGCCAGGTATTCCGCCAGGAACTGAAGGGGCGGCTGCTCGTAGTCGAAGAACACGAACATGGTGCGAAGGAAGAGATAATCGATCAATCGGTGCTTTACAAAAGCATAGATACCGTAAGCTGCCACAGCAGCAGCCATCAGCCGCAATATAAGGGTGCGCATAGCGGACGGAGCGGTCGCTCCTGCCGCCTTTCGGATCACACCAAGGATCATATTCCAGTGCAGCCCCAGGTGGAGCGACATGAGGATGAAACTCCAGTAGACGCATACCATGTGGGCAAGCCTTGCAAGAGACATGCCGCCCTGGATGGGAAGGAAAGCAAACACATACTGGCTCATAACGATGCCGCTGACCATACAGCCCAGAATGGCCAGAAATACCAATATCACCAGCAGAGACTGCAGCACCCGATAGGGCGTATAGCGTCCCCGGCCTGACTGGCGGATCCAGGAGAGATTGAGGATGTGGTGGAGGATGAACAGTACCAGCGCGGCGGCGCCGATCCACTCATGGTACTGCTGACCGGTCAGCATGAAGGACATCAGTCCCAGCAGGCATACCGTCATCAGCAGATCAACCATCATGCGCAGGATCAGTTTCCTGTTCCTCATAGGCTCATACCATAGGGGCTTCCCAGGAGCCGCGGGTGTCAACGCCCGCATCCGCGGCCAGCTGCTCCAACTGGACGACCTCATCGACGGTCAGGGTAATGCCGGTGGCAGCGGCGGCCTCGGTCACATGGCGGGGCTTGGTCACACCGATCAGAGGAATGGCTCCCTTGGCAATGGCCCAGGCAATGGCGATCTGGGAGACAGAGGCACTGTATTTCTCGCCCATCTGTGCCATGGCCGCCGTCAATTTCTCCAGCTGAGGCAGAAGAGGGTTGTAGGTTTCCGCTCGCTGGCTGCCCTGAGGCAGAGGATGGGCGGTGTCATACTTGCCGGAGAGGGCCCCCTGTTCCAGCACCATGTAGGCAAAGAAGTCCATGCCCTGCTCCCGGCAGTAGTCCAGGATCCAGGCCCGCTCCGAGGAGCGGTACAGGAGGCTGTAGTGGTTCTGCACGGCGGAGAGCTTTACGCCGCCCTGTGCCAGGATCTCCTGTGCCCGCTTGATCTGGGCCAGATTGTGGTTGGACACACCCACCCGGCGAACCTTCCCGCTCTTCACCAGAGGAGCAAGGAAGGGGGTCCAGCGTTCCACATCGGCGGGATTGTGAATCCAGTAGATGTCGATGTAGTCCGTGCCCAGCCGCTCCAGGCTGCTCCGGCACATCTCATCCACCGGGTCGTCGCTCTCACCGGCGATCTGAGGGGTAAACTTGGTGGAGAGAATGATCTGCTCCCGGGGACTGGCCTTGGCAAAGGCGCCCAGAATATCCTCAGAGGCACCCATGCCGTACACCACGGCAGTGTCCCACAGGTTGAGGCCCTGCTCCATGGCAGCGTCAAATACGGGCTTCAGGTCCTCTGCGCTGAGGTGGTTGCCGAAGACCTGGTCGCCGCCCACGGCACCGGTTCCCCAGGACCAGGTACCCAAAGCCACAGCAGGCATCTGCTTGTTGTGTTCCATCGTTTCTTTCTCCTTTCCAATTACTCTTTGTTCAGGTGCATACACTTGCCCAGCACTTCGCCGGTTTTGAGGTACTCATAGGTGGGCATCTCAAAGAGCACCGGCTTGAGGGCGTGGTAGTTCAGCTTGCCGTCCTCATTGAGCGCTGTCTCCTCGGCGTAGGTGGCGGCAATTTTGCAGATGAAGGACTCAAAGCCGGGGGTCTCATAGATATCCTCCACAGCGCAGGCCATGGACACAGGGGCGTCTGTGAGAATGGGCGCGCCGCCTTCCCCGATGGAATAGCGGAACACCTCGCTTTTATCCACCTTGCTGCCGCTGACGCAGCCCACATAATCCGCCTTGGGCAGCATAGCCTCGTCCACAATGTTGATGGAAAGGGTGTTCATCTTCCGAATGCCAGCGTTGCTGTAATGGTTGGAGGCCATGCTGACTATCACCAGGTCGTGGCCGATAATGCCCAGGTGTCCCACCAGGGTCCAGTTGGGCTTTCCGTCCACCATGGTTCCCACCACCACAAGCGGGGTAGGATAGAGGGCCAGAACCGGCCCGATGTTCTTTTTCATAGGGGTTTCCTCCTTACACAACAGGAATTTGATTTTGCTCCAGCCAGGTGGCCACATCGTCAGGCATCCCGGAACCGCCGGAATAAGAGATGGCCAGACCTTCGCCCAGCACCGCCTCCGGCACCAGCTTGGTGATGGCTGTCAGGCTCTGGCCGAACCGGCCGCCGCCATGGCTGCAGAAGGGAACGATGGTCTTGCCGGTGAAGTCGTATTCCTCCAGGAAGGAGGCCACCGGCATGGG
>CALWXT010000156.1 GCA_944385575.1 uncultured Flavonifractor sp.
GAAAAGGCCCCCTCTCTGTCCCCGTCGTAGAGGATGTGTCCGTCGGAAATACGGACGACCCGCTCGGCGGTGGCGGCAATGCCGTTGTCGTGGGTAATCAGGATAATCGTGGTGCCCTCCTGGTGCAGGCTGTGGAGGATCTCCAGCACATGCCTGCCCGTCTTGGAGTCCAGGGCGCCGGTAGGTTCGTCGGCCATGATAATGGGGGGCTGGGTGGCGATGGCCCGGGCGATGGCCACACGCTGCTGCTGGCCGCCGGACATCTCAGTGGGCTTGTGCTCCGCCCGGTCGGCCAGGCCCACCCGCTCCAGGGCGGCCTCCACCCGGTCAGCCCGTTTGGAGGCGGGCACTCCCTGGTAGATCAGGGGCAGCTCCACGTTCTCCCAGGCGTTGAGCGCGGGGATCAGGTTAAACCCCTGGAAGATGAAGCCGATCTGCTTGTTGCGGATGTGGGCCAGCTGCCGGTCGGAAAGCTCGGTGACGTCCACTCCGTCCAGGTGGTAGTCCCCGTAAGTGGGGATGTCCAGGCAGCCCAGAATATTCATCAGGGTGGACTTGCCGGAGCCGGACTGGCCGATGATGGCCACGAACTCCCCCCTGTCGATGGTCAGGGAGACGCCGTCCAGGGCCCGCACCTCGCTCTCCTCACCCTCGTGATAGATCTTAAAGAGGTCTTTTACATCAATGAGCATAGCATCAACTCCAACTGTCGGCGCTCTGGGTCTCCCGTCCGATGTAGACCGTGTCGCCCACGTTCAGGCCACGCTTGATCTCCACCCGGGTGGTGTCGGCCAGACCCACCTCCACCGGCACGGCCCAGAAGCCCTCGGGGCACTCCCAGGCGGGGTCGGGTTCCAGAATGGCGTTGACGGGAGGCTTGTCGGCCTCCACAAATACGATGGTACCGGTACCATCGTCGCCGGTTCCGCCCATGGAACCGCCCATGGAACCGCCGCCGTCTACGATCACGCCGCCGCCGGGGATAGCCACCGCCATCAGGGGCTTGGCAAAGGCGCCGCCGGAGGAGCGCTGAGGCACCGCCACGCTGCCGTCGCTCACCGTCATGTCGCCGTCCTCCGCGGGCAGCATCTCACCGTCGGTCATGCCGTCCTCAGGCAGCATCTCGCCGTCGGTCATACCATCCTCAGGCCACATCTCGCCGTCAGTCATGCCGTCTCCGCCCTCCGGAGGCGCCGCATCCAGCGTATCAGGCAGGGTGACGTTGGCGAAGCTGACGTACATAACGGCGGCAATAGGCACCGTCATACAGTTGTCAGACTGGCTGGCCACAAAGGAATAGCTGACATAAGTACCGGGGATCATGGAGCCGTCGAAGTTATCCACCGTGACCACCGCAGGTACGGAGGCCACGCCGTTCTCGCCGGAGGCGGTCATGGAGACGCTCTCCACAACGCCCATGTAGGGGGTGCCGTACTGGTCGATGTTGACCATCATGCCAGCCTTGACGTAGCGGGCGTTCCGCTCGTCCACGTTGATCTCCACCACCATCTGGGTGGTATCGGCGATGCTGATGCCCTGACCGCTCTGGACCTCCATGCCCTCCTGCAGGCTGCAGGAGAGGACGGTGCCCGAGATGGGAGAGACCGCGTTGTACTTGGCCAGCTCCTCGTTGGCGGTCTTCAGCTTCTCCTGGGCGGCCTTCAGGGCCTCCTCCTTGGCGGAGATCTCCTCGTCGGTATTCTTGGCGCCCAGCTTGACCATAACCTGGCCGGCCTTCACATCGGCGTAATCCAGCAGGTTGAACTGCTCCACCGGGCCGGAGGCCTTGGCCTTCACCACGGTGGTCTCATAGAACTCCAGCTTGCCGTTCTGATAGGCATAGATGGGGGTGCCGTCAGCGGCGGTGAGGCCGGCGGAGGCTTCCATCCCTTCGGTCAGGGTGCCGGGATTGTCCAGCACGAAGACCACCTCAAAGTGGGTGGCGCCTTCGGGGGAAACAAAGCGCACCTTGTTGACCTTCTCCACCGTTCCGGTGCGGGAATCCATGATGGAAGGAATAGAGATCTGTGCGGTCTGCCCCACCTTGATCTCATTCTCGTAGGCGTAGCTGTAGTAAAGGGACAGCCGCAGCTTGGTGTCGTTGACGATGGTGGCGATGGTGTCGCCCTCGTTGACCGTATCGCCCACCTTCAGGTCAGCCACTTCCCGCAGGTTGCCGCTGTGGGGTGCCTTGACGGTAAGCTCAGCGATCTTGTCATACACCGCCTGCAAATCCTTCTGGGCGTTATCCACCGACTCCTGGGCGGCGTTGACGGCCTCCCGCGCGGTGGTATCATCCATCTTGTAGAGCTGCTGGCCCTCGGTGACCTGGTCGCCCTCTTTGACATAGAGCTCCAGGATCGTACCGCTGCCGGGGGTCACGCTGGCGGAATTGCGGGCCTTGGTCATACCGGAGCCCTCCACCATAGACTGAATGGAACCCAGCTGGACAGTATCCGTCATGATCGCGCCCAGTTCCTCCGTCTCCCGGAAGACAAAGTACCACAGGATCACAGCCACCGCGATAATCACTGCGACGGTTACCAGGATTCCCGCGATCATCTTACCCTTTCCGCGGCGCTTCTTCTTGGGCCCCTTGGGGGCCGCCGGTGTGGCGGCAGGCTGAACGGCCTGATCCATCACGGGCGTCTGCTGTTGGCTCATTTCCGTATCCTCCTTATTTGCATTAAGGTTCACACAAATTCTACCACAGGCGGGACTGCTTAGCATTACAAAGCAATGACAAGTTCTTAAGGAAAACTTAAATTTTTGCTCTATTACTTAGACGCCCAAAAAAGGGAAAAGTTTCTTCTTTTCAAACAAAGAATTTCTTACCATTTCGTGCAATTTTGACCTTATCAAAAAGATAGGAGCGTGCCGCTGCTTGCGGCACGCTCCTGTGGCAGTTTTCACTTGGCTTGTTCGTCTGCTCCTCCGCACAGGGAAAGGGCAATAGCGGCATGGCAGGCCATTCCCACCGGGATACAGCTTTCATCGGGGGCAAAATCAGCGGCATGAAGTCCGCCGCCAACCCCCTCCTGATTGCCGCAGCCCAAAGCAAACATTACGCCAGGTACCTCCTCCTGAAAATAGGAGAAGTCCTCTGAGCCCAGATTGGGTCTGGGCAGCCAGATCACCCGATCTTCCCCTCCCAGGACATGGACCGCAGCGGCCGCGGCCTGCCTGGTCAGTTCCGGGTCGTTGTGAACCGCCGGAAAACCGGTCGTAAATTCCACCTCGGCCTCCGCGCCCAAAGCATGGGCGGTACCGGCGCAAATACGCTGGATCCGCTCCCGGTACAGGGCCTTCGTGTTCTTATCCAGGCAGCGCAGCATGCCCCACAGCTCCGCCCGATCCGGAATGACGTTGTTGGTCTCCCCGGCCCGGATCTTGCAGATGGAGCAGGTTGCCACCTCAAAGGGGCTGATGGCACAGGACTCGATGCTCTCCAAAGCGGTAAGAATATGGGCCGCAGCCGTGATCGCATTGACGCCCTCCTGAGGTGTGGAGGAATGGGCGGATACCCCGTTGACCCGTATGAGCAATTCGTCGTCTGTGGCGGAGAGGTACCCCTCCTTCACCCCGATGGTGCCTGCCGGCAGATCCGGGAGCACGTGGAGTGCAAATACCGCCTGCACATCGGGGTTCTGCAGCACTCCGTCCTGGATCACACACCTGGCGCCGCCGTTGGCCTCCTCTCCCGGCTGAAAAATCAGTTTGATGATTCCCCGCAGCTCCGGGCGCAGCTTATCCAGCAAAACGGCGGTTCCCAGCAGGACGGCGGTGTGGATGTCGTGCCCGCAGCCGTGCAT
>CALWXT010000157.1 GCA_944385575.1 uncultured Flavonifractor sp.
CAGGTTGGTGCAGGCCACCACGGTCTTGCCCACCAGCTCCTCGGGCTCATAGTACTCGTGGATGCCGGAGAGGATCTGACGGGGGAAGGCCTCGCCGCAGTCCAGGGTGAACCGCAGCAGCTTGGTGGACTTGGGCACCGCCTCGCAGGCCAGGATCTTGGCGGTGACGAACTTCACCTTATTGAACTCGTCGATGGTGATGAACTCGGGCTCCTTGGGCTCCTCAGCCTTGGGGGCCTCGGCCTCAACGGGCTTCTTCTGCAGCTCTTCCAACTCTTTCAGCTCCTTTTCCAGATCAATGCGGGGGAACAGATTTTCACCCTTGTTTACCGCCGCGTCCGTGGGCAGCAGGCCCCAGACCTTGGCGGAATCCCAGGTGCGCAGCTCGGCGCTGGCGCCGATCTGATCAAAGATCTTGGCGCAGGTGTCGGGCATAAAGGGGGTGAGCAGCACGGCGGAGATGCGCACGCACTCCAGCAGGTTGTAGAGCACGTGGGCCAGCCGGCCCTTCTGGGCCTCGTCCTTGGCCAGCATCCAGGGCTTGTTCTCGTCAATATACTTGTTGGCCCGGCCGATGACCTTGAAGACCTCCATCAGGGCGTTCTGGAAGGCGTACTGCTCCATGGCGTCCTCATAGGCGTCCCGCAGCACGGCGGCCAAAGAGATCAGCTCCACGTCAAACTTGCGGGGGTCGTCCTCCGGGAAGTTGGCGGCCAGGTCGATGCTCCCCTTGGCCTGGGCCAGCATGGTGGCCAGGTCCTGCTCGTCCTCGGTGACGCCGCTGCCCTCGGGCAGGTGCTCACCAAAATATTTGCCCACCATGGCAGTGGTGCGGCTCACCAGGTTGCCCAGATCGTTGGCCAGGTCAGTGTTGATCCGGCCGATCAGGGTCTCGTTGGAGAAGTTACCGTCGGTGCCGAAGGGGAACTCCCGCAGCAGGAAGTACCGCAGGGCATCCACGCCGTAGCGCTCAGCCAGCAGATAGGGGTCCACCACGTTGCCCTTGGACTTGCTCATCTTGCCGCCGTCCAGCAGCAGCCAGCCGTGGCCGAACACCTTCTTGGGCAGGGGCATCTCCATGCTCATGAGCATGGCGGGCCAGATGATGGAGTGGAAACGCACGATCTCCTTGCCGATGAAGTGCACATCGGCGGGCCAGAACTTGTCGTAGTCGTCATACTTGTCGTTCATGAAGCCCAGGGCGGTGGTGTAGTTGAACAGGGCGTCGATCCACACATATACCACGTGGCCGGGATCGAAGTCCACCGGAATGCCCCACTTGAAGGAGGTGCGGGACACGCACAGGTCCTCCAGGCCAGGCTTGATGAAGTTGTTCACCATCTCGTTCACACGGGAACGGGGCTCCAGGAAGTCGGTGTTCTCCAGCAGGTCCTGGATGCGGTCGGCGTACTTGCTCAGCCGGAAGAAGTAGGCCTCCTCCTCCGCGTCCTGCACCTCGCGGCCGCAGTCGGGGCACTTGCCGTCCACCAGCTGGCTCTCGGTCCAGAAGGACTCGCAGGGCTTGCAGTACTTGCCCACATACTTGCCCTTGTAGATGTCGCCCTTCTCATACATCTTCTTAAAGATCTTCTGGATGGCGGCCACATGGTAGTCGTCGGTGGTGCGGATGAACCGGTCGTTGGAAATGTTCATCAGCTTCCACAGATCCTTGACGCCCTGGGGGCCCTCCACGATGCGGTCCACAAACTCCTTGGGGGAGACGCCGGCCTCCTTGGCCTTGTCCTCGATCTTCTGGCCGTGCTCGTCGGTGCCGGTGAGGAACATCACATCATAGCCCTGGAGCCGCTTGTAGCGGGCCATGGCGTCGGTAGCCACGGTGCAGTAGGTGTGGCCGATGTGGAGTTTGTCCGAGGGGTAGTAGATGGGAGTGGTGATATAAAATTTCTTGTTCTCAGGCATCAGAAGATCCCTCCGTATCATGCTCGCCCTGGGCGGGAAGCTCCGGCCGGGCGGCGTTGTGCAGCAGTGTAATGGCGTTGGTCAGCAGATAGACAATGGTGAAGGCGTACAGCAGCATGTCGGCCAGCTGGTGGCTGTCCGCCAGGGTAACCAGGGAGAAGTACACCCCCAGCAGGGAGAACAGGGCGGTGAGGAAGCTCCTGCCCCGCTCAAAGGAGAAGCTGGCCGCGCCGTACAGGCCCAGCAGGCCGGTGATGATGGCGAACAGCTCGTACACGTAGTCCAGCCGCACCGGGTCTCCCGCTCGCACCTGGTAGGCGGCGATAAGCCACACGCAGAAGGCGTAGGCCGGCATCAGCAGCTTAAAGCTATACTTGCCGTCGGCAAGGCCCCGGAAGTTGTCCCGGACCGTCAGAACCACGCATATTCCGGCCACCAGAGCCAGAGCCGCGGTGATGAGCCGGGTGTACACCAGCTCGCCGCCCATGGCGGGCTCGGCGGCCATCAGGGCGCCCGCGCCCAGCAGCAGGAAGCCGGAAATCACGCCTGCCGTGGCGTACAGGGTGTTGCCCTGGGCCTGAAAGGCCTGCCCGTAACCGGAGAAGGCCCGCTTGCAGCCCAGGCACAGCAGGGCCAGCAGGACCGCCATCACCACCGACAGGGCGATGAGGGCCAGGTTGGCTGGTGCGCCGGGGATGGGCAGGCCGGTGTCTGGCTCAAACCCGGTGCTCAGACCCCACCGCCGCAGGGCAAAGCCCACGCCACCGCCAATCACGGCCACGGCGGGGACTAGGATTTCTTTTCGCATCGTCAGCATCCTTTCCGGATGGAATAGGTTCGAATCTATAGTATAGCACGAATTGGTAAAAAGCGCACGGATTTTCTGTTATCTTTTATCTTACCGTTTCCCCGGCCAAAAGGCAAGGGCGCTCTTGTATTTTTTCCCCAGGCCTGTTATCATGCCATGGAAAGGACAGTGGAAGTGCCATGCGGATCGATCTGACCCGGGGCGGCATCACCCGCCCCATGCTGCTCTTTGCCGGACCCATGATTGCCGGCAATCTGCTTCAACAGTGCTACAATATTGCCGACACACTCATCGTGGGCCGGGCTTTAGGCCCCACCGCCCTGGCGGCGGTGGGCTTTTCCTTTACCCTGATGACCTTCCTCACCTCGGTGCTGCTGGGCCTGTGTATGGGCAGCGGCGCCCTGTGGTCTATGCTGTACGGGGCGGGAGAGACTGACCAGCTCAAGCGCTGCCTGTTCGCCTCCTTCCTCCTCATCGGCGGGGTGGCGGTGATCCTGAATGTGGGGGTACAGGTCTTTCTGGAGCCTATCATGGGTCTGCTTCAGACCCCGGCGGAGGCCTGGACAGACACCTACGCCTACCTGCGGGTGGTGCTGTTCGGCATCTGCTTTACCTTCCTCTATAATTACTTCGCCTGCCTGCTGCGCTCGGTGGGTAATTCCGCCGCCCCGCTGGTTTTCCTGGCGGTGTCCACCGTGCTGAACATCGCTCTGGACCTGTGGTTCGTGCTGGGCCTGCGCTGGGGCGTGGCGGGGGCCGCGTTTGCCACCGTGCTGGCCCAGGGCGTGTCCGCCGCCGGGATCGCCCTGTACTGCTGGCGGCGGGTGGACCTGCTCCGGCTGGAAAAGCGGCATCTGGCCACCAGCGGCGGGGAGCTGCGGCGCATCATCAGCTATTCCACCCTCACCTGCGTGCAGCAGTCGGTGATGAACTTCGGCATCCTCATGGTCCAGGGCCTGGTGAATTCCTTCGGCGTCCACGTGATGGCGGCCTTTGCCGCGGCGGTGAAGATCGACGCCTTCGCCTACCTGCCGGTGCAGGACTTCGGCAA
>CALWXT010000158.1 GCA_944385575.1 uncultured Flavonifractor sp.
AGAACGGGTCATTCGCATTTCCGATGGACGCATCCTTTACGACGGAGACAGAGAGGGGGCCTTTTCGTGAACCTGACACAGGCCTTCAAGATTGCCATCAAATCCATTGCGGCAAAAAAAGCCCGCTCAGCCCTTACCATGCTGGGCGTCATCATCGGTCTGGCGGCGGTCATCATCCTGGTGTCCTACGCCGAGGGCCAGAACCAGCAGATGCGGGCCTATTATGAGAGTCTGGGCAACAACGTCATCAACATCCAGGCCAGCAGCTGGGACAGCAAGGGGATATCCGACAAGCTGTACGACTACTGCCTGGAGCTGGACGAGTACATGCTGGGCGTTACCCCGGTGGTGCAGATGTATAACCAGACCGTCATCAAGTACGGAGCCAAGACACTGGACAACTACAACTCCAACTGGGAGGAGAGCCCCCAGGTGGTGATGGGGAACCAGGCATTCTCCCTATGCAACAACTTTACCCTGGCCAAGGGCAGAGATATCTCCTATCTGGATGTGGAAAACTACAACCAGGTGTGCGTGCTGGGCTCCAAGATCGCCACATCTCTGTTCAACTATGTGGACCCGGTGGGAAAGAGCATTACCATCAACGGCGTGCCCTTTGAGGTCATCGGCGTCTATCAGGAAAAGGACCCCAACAATATGACCGGCATGGACCGCTACATCGTCCTGCCCTATACCATGAACCGGGTGCTCAACAGCTCCACCCGGATGGACACCTTTGTGGGCAAGGCCAAGGATGCCAGCTCTACCACCAAGGCCATCACCATGCTCAAGGGCTTTCTCAAAGGTCTGATCCCGGAGGGATCGGGCTACTACGATGTGCGTACCCCCAACCAGTGGCAGGAGGAAGGCAACGAGCAGATCAAAATGCAGCAGCGCTTCCTGGGCGGCATCGCCGCCATCTCCCTGGCGGTGGGCGGTATCGGCATCATGAACATCATGCTGGTCACCGTGACCGAGCGGACCCGGGAGATCGGTATTCGCAAGGCCATCGGCGCCGAGCGCAAGAGCATCATTGCCCAGTTCCTCATTGAAGCCTGCATGATCTGCGGTATCGGCGGATTGTTCGGGATCGCGGTGGGGTATATCGGTACCCTGATCGTGGGGAAGGCGTCCTTCGACCTGATCCTGCTGCCAAGCCCGGGCATTACCGTGGGCGCCTTCCTGATCTCGGTGGCCCTGGGCATCGGCTTCGGACTCTACCCCGCCATCAAAGCTTCCGGCCTCCAGCCGGTGGACGCCCTGCGGGCGGAATAAAGGAGAGAGACTATGAGAGTGAAACGATTTATTTCCGGCCTGCTGGCTGCCGTGATGCTGGCAGGGCTGGTTACACTGGCCCCCGCGACTGCCGCGGCCAACCCCGGCTTTACCGACATCCAGGATTCCGCTGTCGCCAACGCCGCGGAGACCCTCCGGGTGCTGGGTGTGGTGGACGGTACCGGCGGCTCCACCTTTAACCCCAACGGCACCCTGACCCGGGCGGAATTCTGCAAAATGGCAGTGGAGATCCTGGGACGGGGCGGCGAGGAGCCTGCCCAGCGCAACCGTACCATTTTCACCGACGTGGGCCCGGAACACTGGGCCAGAGGCTATGTGAACCTGGCGGCCTCCATCACCATCGGCGGCGGTGGCGGCGGTGAGAACGCACCTGCCGGAACCCGGCTCATCATGGGTGTGGGCGACGGCAGCTTCCAGCCCAACCGGGCCATTACCTACGGCGAGGCAGTCACCATGCTCATGCGGGTGCTGGGCTACGGCGACCAGGACGTGGCCTCCGGCTCCAACTGGTATGACGGCTATGTGGGTCTGGCCGGTTCCTCCGGCCTGGCCGACGGGCTGAGCATTTCCGGCGCCTCTACCCTGACCAGAGGGCAGGCAGCCATCCTGTTCTACAACCTGCTGTTCACCAAACCCAAGGACAGCGACAGCCCCTATCTGACCAGCCTGGGCGGCAGCCTGGAAGACAATGTGATCGTACTGTCCACCGATGCCACCGCGGAAGACGGTACCACCGGTTCGGTGCTCACCACCTCCGGCACTTACAAGACCGACCGGGCCGCCTTCAGCAATGAGCTGTGCGGCACCAGAGGCCGGATCGTGCTGGACAAGAACAAGAAGCTGCTGGCCATCCTCCCCGAGGAGAGTGCCACCTTCCGCAGCGTTACCGTGATGGGCAGCCCGGAGGCCAACGCCATCCCCGTGGTGGGCGGCGACAAGATCGCCGTCACCCTGACCACTCCGGTGTATCGCAGCGACAAGGCGGAGGCTACCACCTATGAAAAGGAGTGGACCGGCCTGCGCACCGGCACCTCCCTGGTGCTGGCCTTCAACGGCTCGGGCAAGCTGGACTACATTTATATCCCCTCCGGAAAGGCCGTCGCCGGCGACGACAATGTGATGGTGGTCAAGAACAAGCCCACCGGCACCAGCAATCCCTTCACCGTTATCACCGGCGGGAAGTCCCCCACTATCTACAAGAACGGCGCCCCTGCCCAGGTGAGCGATATCCGGCAGTATGATGTGGGTACCTACGACAAGACCTCCAACACCCTGTTTATCTCCGACCTGAAGCTCAGCGGCCTGTACGAGGATGCCTACCCCAACACCGCTGCCCCCTCCACCATCAAGATCATGGGCGTTACCCTGGATGTGCTGCCCAGCGCGGTGAGTGATCTGGCGGCCTTCGACGTGGGCGATAAGGTCACCCTGCTCCTCACCACCACCGGGCAGGTGGCGGGCGCTGTGGCGCCCAGCGTGGCCCAGTCCAACGCCGTGGGCGTGGCGCAGGTCGAGTCCAAGGACAGCGTCAGCATCGAACTGCTGGACGGCCTGCTTACCCTGACGGGAAAGACTACCCTGAACGATACCGCCGCGGAACAGCTCAATGGCCGGCTGGTGACGGTTTCCTCCTACAAGAAGGGCTACCTCTCCCTGAATCAGGTCACCGGCAGCGGTGCCCCGTCCGCCCTCAACATGGAGACCGGCAAGATGGGCAGCAAGGAGCTTTCTCCCAGCGTGCGGTTCTTTGAGCAGGTGGGCAACGGCGCCCTGGTGGAGATCGAGCGCAGCGACATCACCATGACCACCATACCGGCCACCAAAATCCCCTATGTGGGTTACGACTGGGCCGGCCGGGCGGATAAGGTGGTCCTCAACGACGTCACCGGCGACCGCTACATTTACGGCGAGATCTTCTATCGGCGGGCTACACCTGAGGACGATGTGACCTACGACACCATTAAGGTCCGCAACAGCAGCGGCGAGCAGGACTTCGTCACCTACTACATGGACGGCATCAGAAGCGGCGGAATGGGCGGTGTGGCACCGTCCATGGATAAGCTGGGCGGACAGACCAGACTGGCGTCCTTTATGCCTCTCCAGACGGTAAAGGGCGTGAATCGCTCCCAGTTTGATTTGGACACCATGACCCTTACCACCAACTTCCTGATTATCCCCGTGGCGGATAATGTGGAGTGCTACAACAAAGCCACCGGCGAGTGGTATGAGGTCAAAGACGGGGACGGCAAGGAAGGGCTGAAGCTGGCCCTGGCCTTCTCCAACAACCTGACGGTCTACTATGACCGCTCCCCCGAGGAGGGCGGCAAGGTCCGCGTGGTCGTGGCTGAGTAAAACAGCTTCGGAAAGACAAAGCACCCCCGGCGCAATTCGCGCCGGGGGTGCTTTTTTCATATGAGCGGGAAAACGCTGCCGGCTGCCAGCAGCTTTTCCGCCAGGTCGG
>CALWXT010000159.1 GCA_944385575.1 uncultured Flavonifractor sp.
CATCATGTACGGCTGCAACAACTTCTGCACCTACTGCATCGTGCCCTATGTCCGGGGCCGGGAGCGATCCCGCCAGCCGGAGGTCATTCTGGAGGAGATCCGGGCTCTGGCGGAAGAAGGATCCAAGGACATCACCCTGCTGGGCCAGAACGTCAACTCCTACGGCAAGGATCTGGATGAGCCCATGGACTTCGCCGACCTCTTGAAGGCCGCCTCTGAAATTCCCGGGGACTTTCTGCTGCGCTTCATGACCAGCCACCCCAAGGATGCCTCCCAGAAGCTCTTTGACACCATGGCCTCCTCCCCCAAGATCGCACCCTGCTTCCACCTGCCCTTCCAGGCGGGCAGCGACCGGGTACTCAAGGCCATGAACCGGGTGTACGACCGGGCCGGGTATCTGGACAAGGTGCGCCGCCTGCGTCAGGCCATCCCTGACGTGGTCATCACCTCCGACGTTATCGTGGGCTTCCCCGGCGAGACCGCCGAGGAATTTGAGCAGACCATGACCCTGCTGGACGAGGTACGGTTCGACGCCCTCTTTACCTTTATCTACTCCCCCCGGGTGGGCACCCCCGCCGCCAAGATGGACGACCCCGTCTCCAAGGAGGAGAAGGCGGCCTGGTTCCAGCGTCTGGTGGACCGGCAGGACCAGATTTCCGAGGAGAAGCACAAGGCCTATACCGGCAAGACGGTGCGCTGCCTGGTGGACGGCACCGACGACAAGGGCCTCACCGCCCGCACCCCCGGCAACCGGCTGGTGCGGCTGACGGGGGACGAAGCCCTCATCGGACAGTTTGTCAACGTGAAGATTACCGGGGCCAACAAGTGGTCCCTCAGCGGGGAGCTGGCGGAATAAGGACCGCCCCGTATTTTATTGTTTAGAACAGGAGAACCGCTATGCCGTCGGAACTGACCCCCATGATGCGCCAATATGTAAAAATGAAGGAGCTCCACCCGGACTGCATTCTGTTTTTCCGGCTGGGCGACTTTTATGAGATGTTCCAGGAGGACGCCAAGCTGGTGTCCAAGGAGCTGGATCTCACCCTCACCACCCGGGACCGGGGCAAGCCGGCGGACCAGCGCACCCCCATGTGCGGAGTGCCCTACCACTCCGCCGACGCCTATATCGCCCGGCTCATCGCCAGGGGGTACAAAATCGCCATCTGCGAGCAGATGGAGGACCCCGCCACCGCCAAGGGCCTGGTGGATCGGGACATCATCCGCATCGTCACCCCCGGCACGGTGATGAACGCCTCCATGCTGGAGGAGGGGCGGAACAACTTCATCTGCGCCATCTACCGGGATTCCGCCGGCACCGGCCTGTGTATCTGCGATATTTCCACCGGCGAGCTCTCCGCCGCCTTCTTCCCCGCCGGGCCGGAGGGGGAGGAGCACCTCTACAATGAGCTGGGCCGGTTCGCGCCCCGGGAGGCCATGCTGTCCGATGGGGCGTACAGCGACACCGCCCTGGTGGAGTTCCTCACACAGAAGCTGGGTTGCCGCTGCGAAAACGGCGGGGAGGCCCGCTTCCGGGCGGACACCGCCCGGCCTGCCGCCGAAAAGCAGTTCACTTCCGGGCTGGATGCCGTCCCCCAGGGGGCAGAGGGCGCCATTCAGGCGGCCGGCGGCCTGCTCAGCTACCTGTATGAGACCCAGAAGACCGACCTTTCCCACATCACCACCCTGACCTGGCTGGCCGCCGGGCAGTATATGGAGCTGGATCTTACCGCCCGGCGCAACCTGGAGCTCACCGAGACCCTCCGCTCCAAGGAGAAGAAGGGCTCCCTTCTGTGGGTGCTGGACAAGACCCGCACGCCCATGGGCCACCGGCTCATCCGGGCCTGGATGGAGCGGCCCCTCCTCTCCCCTGTGGCCATCGGCAAGCGGCTGGGGGCGGTGGAGGAGCTGGTGAACGACCCCATCCGCCGGGAGGAGCTGTCCGCCACCCTGCGGGAGGTCACCGACCTGGAGCGGCTCATCGGCCGCATCGTCTACGGCACCGCCGGCGGCCGGGATCTGATGTCCCTGGCGGTGGGCCTGGGCAAGCTGCCCCGGCTGCGGGAGCTGCTGGAGGGCTCCTCCTCTGTACTGCTGTCCTCCCTGTCCAGGGCCCTGGACGACCTGCCCGAGCTGCGGCAGCTCATCTCCTCCGCCATCGTGGACGAGCCCCCCTTCTCCGTTCGGGAGGGCGGCTTCATCCGCCTGGGCTATGATGCCGAGGTGGATCGCCTGCGGAACATTCTCGTGGGCGGCAAGGACCTGGTGGCGGGCGTTGAGGCCCGGGAGAAGGAAAAGACCGGCATCAAGAGCCTGAAGGTGGGCTTCAACAAGGTATTCGGCTATTACATCGAGGTGTCCAAGTCCTACTACGACCAGGTGCCCGACACCTATATCCGCAAGCAGACCCTGGTGAACTGCGAGCGGTATATCACCCAGGAGCTGAAGGACCTGGAGCATGAGATCCTCTCCGCCCAGGACCGCATTTGCGCCCTGGAGTTCCAGCTGTTCTGCGACGTGCGGGAGCAGGTGGCCGCCCGGGTGGGCGATATCCAGCGCTCCGCCGCTGCCGTGGCCCAGGTGGACGTGCTCACCTCCTTCGCCAACGTGGCCGCCGAAAACGGCTACTGCCGGCCGGAGGTGGATCAGTCCGACTGCCTGGAGATCGTGGAGGGCCGCCACCCTGTGGTGGAGAAGATGCTGAAAACCGCCCTCTTTGTCCCCAACGACACCCACATGGACGGCGGGGAGAACACGGTGGCCATTATCACCGGCCCCAACATGGCGGGTAAGTCCACCTACATGCGGCAGGTGGCCCTCATCGTCCTGATGGCTCAGATGGGCTCCTTTGTTCCTGCCCGCTCTGCCCGGGTGGGTGTGGTGGACCGGGTGTTCACCCGTATCGGGGCCAGCGACGATCTGAGCGCCGGTCAGTCCACCTTCATGGTGGAGATGACCGAGGTGGCCGAGCTCTTAAAAAACGCCACCAGCAAGAGCCTGCTTATTCTGGACGAGATCGGCCGGGGTACCTCCACCTACGACGGCATGTCTATCGCCCGCGCGGTGCTGGAGTACTGCGCCGACAAGAAAAAACTGGGGGCCAAGACCCTGTTTGCCACCCACTACCATGAGATCACCGCCCTGGAGGGCGCCATCCCCGGCGTGAAGAACTACAACATTGCCGCCAAGAAGAAGGGGGACGACATCCTGTTCCTGCGCAAGATCGTCCGGGGCGGCGCCGACCAGAGCTACGGCATCGAGGTGGCCAAGCTGGCCGGAGTGCCCAACAAGGTCATTTCCCGGGCCCGGCAGATTTTGACCGAGCTGGAGGCTGGTGGCCTGGCGGCTCCTGCAGCACCGGCGGCTCCGGTGTCCGACCAGGTGTCCCTCACCGACATGGGGGGCAGTGAGGTCACCCGGCGTTTACAAATGGTGGATCTCAACACCCTCACCCCCATCGAGGCCATGAATCTGCTCTTTGAGCTCAAGCAGATGGTGTAACGGTCCGTTCAAACGAAATAAGGAGGAACATGCCATGAACAACCGGCAGCGCCGCCCCTGGCGGCCACAGCTGACCCGGGCCGAAATGGGCCGGGGCTGGGTGTTTTTTGCCCTGTACGTCCTCCTGTTCCCCTGGGTGATGGGGTGGGTGCAGCGCTCCTTTGACGGGGAGCTGCCGGTGGCCGAGGCCAACGTGGTCTACTACCTGCTGTCCGGCACCCTGGTGTTCCTGGTGTTCTGGACCTTCCTCAAGCACGG
>CALWXT010000160.1 GCA_944385575.1 uncultured Flavonifractor sp.
GGATCGGTGAACACCAGCTCAAAGTCGGCGGCGTCCATGTTCTCGTACTTCAGCAGGTAGTCGGCCACGAATTCCAGCTGCTCCCGCCGGGCGGAGAGGATCTCCTGGCAGCGGGCGTAGGCGTTGTCGATGAGGGTCTTGATCTCCTCGTCGATGAGGGCCGCCACTTCCTCGGAGTAATTCTTGGTCTGAGCCATGGAACGGCCGATAAACACCTCGTCATGGCCGGAGTCAAACACCACGTTGCCCAGCTTGTCGCTCATGCCGTAGCGGGTGACCATATTGCGGGCGATGGAGCTGGCCTTCTGCAGGTCGCTGCCCGCGCCGGTGGAGATGTCGCCCAGGGCCAGCTGCTCGGCGGCCCGGCCGCCCAGGCAGACGGCGATGCGCTCGGTAAGCTGCTGCTTGGACTGGAAATTCACGTCCTCCTGGGGCAGGGAGATGGTCATGCCGCCCGCCATGCCCCGGGGGATAATGGTGATCTGATGGACCGGGTCCTGGGTCTCCAGGTCGTGGATGACGATGGCGTGGCCCGCCTCGTGGTAGGCGGTGAGCTTCCGCTCCCGCTCAATGACCACCCGGCTCTTTTTCTCCGGGCCGGCGATGACCTTGATGACCGCCTCATTCAGGTCCCGCATGGCGATGAACCGGCTGTGCCGGCGGGCGGCCAGCAGGGCCGCCTCGTTCATCAGGTTCTCCAGATCGGCGCCGGTGAAGCCGCCGGTACCCTTGGCCAGCTCCGCCAGGGACACGTCGTCACCCAGGGGCTTGTTGCGGGCGTGGACCCGCAGAATGGCCTCCCGGCCCTTGATGTCCGGGTAGCCCACGTACACCTGCCGGTCAAACCGGCCGGGGCGCAGCAGGGCGGGGTCCAGGATGTCCTGCCGGTTGGTGGCCGCCATGACCACCACGCCTTCGTTATTGCCGAAGCCGTCCATCTCCACCAGCAGCTGGTTGAGGGTCTGCTCCCGCTCGTCATGGCCGCCGCCCAGGCCGGCACCGCGCTGGCGGCCCACGGCGTCGATCTCGTCAATGAAGACGATGGCGGGGGCGTTCTTCTTGGCCTGGTCAAACAGGTCGCGGACGCGGCTGGCGCCCACGCCCACATACAGCTCCACAAAGTCGGAGCCGGAGATAGACAGGAAATGCACCCCCGCCTCGCCGGCCACAGCCTTGGCCAGCAGGGTCTTACCAGTACCCGGAGGGCCCACCAGCAGCACGCCCTTGGGGATGCGGGCGCCCAGCTCCAGGTAGCGGTTGGGGTCCCGGAGGAACTCCACGATCTCCTGCAGCTCCTCCTTCTCCTCCTCGGCACCGGCCACATCCTCAAAGGTGACCTTCTTCTGCTCGTCGGCAACCGTGCGGGTACGGGCCCGGCCGAACCGGGCGGTGCGGTCCACACCGCCGCCGCCACCGCCGCCGGTCTGCCGCAGGAACATGAAGTACCACAACAGACCGAAGACCACCAGGATGGCCACCCAGGGCAGGTAGGTGGTCACCCAGTAGGGGGGCTCCCACGCCTTGGGATAATCGTAGTCAGAGATAATGCCCAGCCGCTGCTGCTCCACGATGGTGGCGTTGAAGTCGTCGTAGAACCACTGGGGGTTGCCCACGTCGTAGCGCACGGTGGCCTGACCGTCCACCGGCTCCTTCAGCCAGAGGGTGAGGGTGCCGTCATTCTGGAGGCTTACCTGGGAAACCTGCTGCTCCTCCAGCAGGCGGCGGATCTGGCCGTAGGTCAGCTCCGTCTGGTCGTTCAGGCCGCCCCGCAGGGCAAACATGGTGAGTACAAGGATGAGCGCGACCAGCAGGTAAAAGCCCGCGTCGCGCAAGCTTCCGTTTCGTTTCAAAAAATGGCCACGTCCTTTCCGGGCAAGATCTGCTTATTCCCCGCCGTACACGGAGGGCTTGAGCACGCCGATGTAGGGCAGGTTGCGGTACTTTTCCGCATAGTCCAGCCCGTAGCCCACCACAAAGTAGTCGGGGATGGAGAAGCCGGAGTAGTGGAGCTCCACCTCCTTGGTGCGGCGGGAGGGCTTATCCAGCAGGGTCGCAAGCCGCACAGAGGCCGGATGGCGGGCCTGGAGGATCTGCAGCAGGTAGCTCAGGGTGTTGCCGCTGTCCAGGATGTCCTCCACCACGATGACGTCCTTACCTTCGATCTGCTCGGACAGATCCTTGATGATCTTCACCTGGCCGGAGCTGGAAGTGCCCGTCCCGTAGGAGGACACCGCCATAAAGTCCACGGTGCAGGGCAGATTGATCTGCCGCACCAGGTCGGCCATGAACACAAAGGAGCCACGCAGCACGCTGACCAGCAGCGGCTCCTTGCCGGCATAGTCCCGGTCGATCTCGGCGGCGATCTCCGCCACCCGGTTTCTCAGTTCCTCCTCAGAAAAGAGGACCCGCTCCACGTCCTTGTCCAGAATGTGTTCCATACCTCGTCTCCTCACTCTTTCTTCCAAAAAATCAGTTCATAGGACGGCTGTCCCGGCCGGGCCAGGCGGCTCTTGTCCGGGCCGAAGCCCGCCACAGCCGCTACGCCCTGGCTGTCGGTCAGCACGGGCACCCGTTCCCGCTGCCGGCGGGGCACCTTTTCGTCGATGAACAGCTTTTTCACGGTCTTGGTCCCGCCCCGTCGGGGCAGGGCGATTTCATCCCCGGTCTGCCGGGGCCGGAGCACCAGCTCCCCCTCCAGGGCGTCCCGGGCCAGGTAGAAGGCCCCGGGGGCCTCCTCACCAGCTGCGGGGCAATCCACCGGCCGACAGCGGCACCGCCAGTCGGTGCCCTCCGGCGCCGTCTCCCCATCCAGGTTCAGCGGCACGGCGGCAAAGGGGGGCAGGGGATCAGACTGGGTGGTAAACAGCAGGTCCCTGTATACCCGCTGCACCAGCCGCCCGTTGGGCAGAAAAACCACCGCCGACGGGTCTTCTCCCGCCGCCAGGTCCACCACTGCCTTCAGGTGGGCGGCGGAACAGTCGGTGTTGCCGTCCCCCATCATTTCCAGCATCCGCCGGGCCGCCCGGGGGGCGATGGCGGCGGGAAGCTCGGCAATGTACTGAGCCTCGATCACCAGGTCGTCCCCCGCCCAGCGGGCGTGGGTACAGGCCGCGGCGGCCTTGGCATTCATATAGTCGTTGTCGGCGCGGAGGTACCCCATGGTCTCCGCCGCGCTCTCAGTGAGCCGGGGGTTGAGCTGCCGCAGCACCGGCACCACCTGATGGCGGATGCGGTTGCGGGCATAGCTGTCGTCGGAATTGGTGCAGTCCTCCACATGGCCCAGCCCGTGCTCGGCCAGATAGGCCTCGATGGCCGCCCGGGGGGTGGTGAGCAGGGGCCGGACGATATCCCCCCGCCGGGGCGGGATGCCCGCCAGGCCGTGGAGACCCGCTCCCCGCACCAGGTGGAGCAGCAGGGTCTCCAGGTTGTCGTCGGCGTTGTGGGCGGTGGCGATGCGGTCGCAGTTCAGCTCCTCCGCCGTCCGGCGGAGAAACTCATACCGCAGCTTTCTGCCGGTCTCCTCCACACCCAGGCCCAGGCGCTGGGCCTCGCCGTACACGTCCCCACGCTCCACTACGCAGGGGATGTCCCGCTCCTTACAGAAGGCCTCCACAAAGGCGGCGTC
>CALWXT010000161.1 GCA_944385575.1 uncultured Flavonifractor sp.
TACAAGCTGATCCCCGAGGCCCTGCGCCGCCTGGGCATGAAGCACGTGATCTGCGTGCCGGAGCAGATGGTCATTGACGGCAACTTCCCCACCGTGGTCTCTCCCAACCCGGAGAATCCCGAGGGCTTCTACCTGGCGGTGGATCTGGCCAAGAAGGAGGGCGCCGACTTCATCCTGGGTTCCGACCCCGACGCCGACCGGGTGGGCATCATGGTGCGCAACGATCAGGGCGAGTATATCACCATCTCGGGCAACCAGACCGGCGTGCTGCTGCTGGACTACCTGATCGGCGCCAAGAAGCGCACCGGCAAGATGCCGGAAAAGCCGGTGGCCCTCAAGACCATCGTGACCACCGAAATGGCCCGGAAGGTGGCCGAGACCAACGGGCTTGCCTGCTACGACACCTTTACCGGGTTCAAGTTCCTGGCTGAGAAGAAGGATAAGCTGGAAAACGCCGGAGAGGGCAAGGTGATCTTTGCCTATGAGGAGAGCTACGGCTACATGCTGGGCGATTACGTCCGGGATAAGGACGCCGTAACTGCGGCTCTGTCCCTCACGGAGATGGCGGCCTGGTACGCCGGGCAGGGGATGACCCTGTACGACGCCCTGCAGAAATGCTACGAGAAGTACGGCTTCTACGGTGAAAAGACCCTGAACCTGGTGATGCCCGGACTGGACGGCCTGAAGAAGATGGCCGACCTGATGGCCGGCCTGCGGGCGCAGCCCCCGGTGGAGATCGCCGGCGTGGCGGTGCTCCAGCAGAAGGACTACAAGGACGGCTCTGTGGTCAGCGTGGCCGACGGCACCAAGAGCACCATGGAGCTCTCCGGCTCCAACGTGCTGCGCTATGAGATGGCTGACGGCACCAGCCTCATCGTCCGGCCCTCCGGCACCGAGCCCAAGGTCAAGGTCTACATCCTGGCCAACGGCCAGACCAAGGCCCAGAGTGAGGAAAAGGTGGCCAAGTATACCGCATGGGCGGAGAGCCTCAAAAAGTAAGTTCCATTTGAATCAGAAAAGACGGTCTGCCCCTGCGGGCAGGCCGTCTTTTTTCCGGCAGAGGGCTTGACAGGCGCATAGGATTTTTTACAATGAAAATAAACCGAAGGGGGGAGAAGAGATGGAGCTGAAGGAGCGGGTGCGGTTGGCGGAGCCAGTGCTGGAAGCGATACCGGATGCGATGCGGGTACTGGACGGAAAGGGTGAGGTGCTTTTTGCCAACCGCGCCTGCCGTAACCTGGAACGCCGCCCACATGGAGAGTTGGCTCGGGACAGCGGAGTGATCCGATTGGAGGGCACACAGCTGGGACGGGTGGAGGTGATGCGCGACGTCTCGGAGCTGGGGCGTCTCCGCAGCGAGTTGGAGCGGACAGAGCGGAAGCTGCGTTCCCTCCAAACGAAATATACCTTTCAGGATATTGTGGGACAGGACCCCAAACTCCTCCAGGCCGTTCGGCAGGCCAAAAGTGCAGCCGCCACGCCGGCGGCTATTCTGCTGCGGGGAGAGAGCGGCACAGGAAAGGAGCTGTTTGCCCAGGCCATCCATCAGCACAGCAACCGCCGCAGGGAGCGCCTGGTGGCGGTAAATTGCAGCGCATTGCCGGAGGAACTGCTGGAAAGCGAGCTGTTCGGCTATGTGGAAGGCTCCTTTACCGGCGCCCGGCGGGGCGGTAAGCCCGGCTTGTTTCAGCAGGCCAACCGGGGAACGCTTTTCCTGGACGAGATAGGCGATATTTCACCGAGAATCCAGACCCGCCTGCTGCGTGTGCTACAGGAACGTGAGATCCTGCCGGTGGGCGCGGTGGAGCCGATACCAGTGGATGTACGTATCATAAGCGCCACCCATCGAGATCTGGAGGCCATGGTTGAGGCGGGACAGTTCCGGCAGGATCTCTATTACCGGCTCAACGTGTTTCCGATCTTTCTGCCTGCCCTGCGGGAGCGTCCGGGAGATCTGGAAGATCTGGTTCGCTGCCTGCTGGTGCGGTACAGTGAGCTCTACCACCGAAAGGCGGAGGATCTGGAACCGGAAGCGGCGGAGTTGCTGCGCCGTCAGGCATGGCGGGGGAATATCCGGGAGTTGGAGAACGTAGTGACCAGAGTGTTGATCCGTATTCCAGAGGATCAAAAGTTGCTGACCCGGGCGGACTTTGCTGCTGTGCTCCCTCAGACGGCAGCTGCCCGGGAAAGACCGCCGGAGCCGCAGGGAATGGGAGCTACGCTGGCTCAGATTTTGGAGGAGACCGAGCGTACCTGCATCCGCCAGGCCCTGGAGCAATGCGGCGGAGACAAAAACGAGGCGGCCCATCGGTTGGGCCTGCCTGTGCGTACGCTATACTACAAGTGCAAAAAGCTGGGCTTATAAAAATGCAATATATTGCTGTAAATAATTGCGGCAATATATTGCGCAAATGGAGGAAAAGCGCCGGACAACAGGGGATTCCGGTTGGCACGGTATTTGCATATTTGTATGTGCAGAGCAGCCGGAAGGCGTGCGGAAAGGAGAATGAACATGAACCTGGATCAATTTGCGCAAGCCTATTATCAGATGGCCGGAGCAGCCGTCTATGCCAAACCGGTACCGGTATCCCCCGAGGATACGGCGCTGATTCTGATTGACGTGCAGGACTGCCTGACCAGGTACTACTATGAGGCGGCCTGCCGGGCGGCGGGGATGGACATGGAGGCCCTGGCGCCTGCAATGGAGGAGCTGGAGCAGTTCATCGGCGGCACCCTGGACAATATCGGCAAGGTACTGAACGCCTGCCGGGAAAAGGGGATTCGCCCCATTCATGTGAAGATCGAGTCCTATCTGCCTGACGGGGCGGATACCGGCCGCCTCCACGCCTCGGCGGGGATGTGCTATCCGCCCAACAGCCCCACGACCAAGTTCCTCTCTCCCGCGATTCCGCTGGAAGGGGAGATCGTACTGAAGAAGACCTGCTCCGGCATCTGTGTCGGAACGCCGGTGGACCGCATCCTGCGGAATCTGGGTGTGCGTAACGTGATCGTGGTGGGCTTTTATACCGATCAGTGTGTCAGCACTTCGGTGCGGGATCTGGCCGACCTGGGTTATGCGGTGGATCTGATTGAGGATGCCACTGCCGCTATGAGCCCGGCCCGCACGGTCAATGCCCTGGAGGGTATCAAGAAGATCTATGCCAATTCGGAGACCACGGCGGAGCTGCTGGCCCGCCTGTAAACGGGGAGAGTGACGATATGCAGCAGCTTTGGGAGCTGGCGCAAGAGGAAAAGAAACGGGTGGTGGAATGGCGCAGACAGCTGCACCAGCACCCGGAGCTGAGCTTTGAGGAGTTCGAGACGGCCGAGTTTGTGGCCGAAAGACTGACGGAGCTGGGCTATGATGTGCGGAGAAATGTGGGCGGTACCGGGGTGTTGGCTACTCTGGACACCGGGCGGCCGGGACCGGTCATCGCCTTCCGGGCGGACATGGATGCCCTGCCGATCCAGGAACAGACCGGCCTGCCCTTTGCCTCTGCCAAGCCGGGCGTCATGCACGGCTGCGGGCACGACATCCACACCGCCGTCCTGCTGGGAACCGCCGTTTTGCTGGATAAGCTGCGCCCGGA
>CALWXT010000162.1 GCA_944385575.1 uncultured Flavonifractor sp.
CCCACCTCCACCAGCAGGGAGCCGGGGCACAGCTGCTGATTGTACCGGGAGGAGCGGAGGGTCATAGGCCGGGCCAGAGTGGGATAGAGGGTGTTCAGCCCGTTCTGGATCTTGCAGGCCAGGGTGAGATTCTCCATCCAGTTGGGGTGTTCCCCTCCCTCGCTGGAGCCCAGCACCAGCATTACCTGGGCGGTGGAGGTGCCGTCCACAGTGGTCACCGCCTTGTACACCGTGCCGTCCTCCCCGATGAGGGCGTCCCGGTGGACATCCAGTACGACGCGGATGGTGGGGTACTGTTCCAGGTAGGCCGCCACCGTCTTGGCCGAGCGGTCGTAGGCCCCGTTGTATTGGGGATAGTCGTGGAGGGTGGTGTCATGGATCACGCCCAGGCCCATTTCGGTAAAGACCTTTTCCATTTCGTCCCCCACCCGAACCATGTTGTAGTTGTTGTCCAGAGTGCGGGTGTTGTTGTCCGACGGAGTGTACACATCGGTGCCGTCGGGTGTGTAGGCCTCGGTGGCGTGGGTGTGGACAATGAGGATCTGAGGTCCCTCATCAGGCAGAGTGATGGGTACCGGGGCCGAGGCCGCGGAGGCCAGATCCACGTCCAGGCTGGTGCGATTGTAGAGGTACAGGCCGCCCGCCACATCATAGCCGTCGGGGCTGGTGGGCACCAGGGTGCGCCCCACAATGTCCGACGGGGCGGCGGTGGTGACCGGCGGGGCCGTAATGTCGTCCAGGTCCCGGGCGGGCTGTCCGGCGGGGAGATCCAGGGTCTCCTCCTCGTCCTCCCCCTGTACCTCTCCCCCGCCCCCTGCCAGCAGCAGCGGGGACTGGCCTACCGCCAGCCTGCCCCAGCCGTCCAGCTCAGCCAGGGGCCCGTCCTCCGGCGCCAGACCCAGCTCCGCCCCCAGGGCTGCCGCCACGAAGGCCGGGTCCTCCCCCAGCTCCCGCAGCGCCCCGGCAGCGCCCGCCCCGGTGCACAGGGGAAGCACCCATACCGCCAGCGTGGCCAGAAACAGGGCCGCTGCCCGGCGCAGCAGCCGCCCCCACAGGATCTTTTCCCTCATGTCGCATCATCCTTTGTAGTTTGATAGTCATACCTATGCGCCGCCCCGGGGAAATATGAGCCTGTCCTGTTTTCTTTTTCCATCGCACAGAAAAAGTTTGATGTTCAAAGTATCTTGACTTTTCCCACGGTGCGAGTATAATGCTTAAGAGCATAAGGAGGGAATGACGTGGAACAGGGCAAAGATACGCTCAGCGGCTTTCTGACCGAGCTTTTTGACCGGTTCCAGCGGGCGGAGGCCGGATTTTTGTCAGGCGACGACCTGTCCCCTCAGGAGGCCAGGCTGCTGGTGGCCGTCTGCCGGGCAGTGGACGGCGGGCTGGACAACCGCTCCACCGCCATTGCGGCAGCCCGGCGGGTCACCGCGGGGACGCTGACCTCGGCGGTCAAGCTGCTGGAGAAGAAGGGGTACCTCACCCGCCGCCGGGACGAACAGGACCGGCGGGTGGTGCGGCTGACGCCCACCGAGCTGGGACGGAAGGCCAGCGAACGATATACCGCATTTCGGAAAAAACTGACGGAGAGCGCCATCGCCTGTCTGAGTGAGGACGAGGCGGCGGGCCTGATCCGGACGGTGGATAAGCTGTCCCAGGCCCTACACCGGAGCGCCGGGGAACGAACGAAGATGGAGGAATACATATGAGCAGAATTGCCATCGCTACCGACAGCAACAGCGGCATCACCCAGGCCCAGGGCAAGGAGCTGGGGATCTATGTGCTGCCCATGCCGTTTTATATCAATGACGAGCTGTTTCTGGAGGATATCACCCTGAGCCAGGAGCAGTTTTATCAGCGTCTGGCGGAGGATGCCGACGTAAAGACCACCCAGCCCGCCCCCGGTGACGTGATCGAGCTGTGGGAGAAGATTTTGAAGGACTACGACCAGATTGTATATATCCCCATGTCCAGCGGCCTGAGCTCCTCCTGGGAGACCGCCGAGATGCTCTCCCAGGACTACGAGGGGAAGGTCTTTGTGGTGAACAACCAGCGCATTTCCGTGACCCAGCGGCAGTCGGTGCTGGACGCCAAGGCTCTGGCGGAGTCCGGCATGGGCGCGGCCGAGATCAAGGCGCTGCTGGAGCAGACCAAGTTTGAGTCGGATATCTATATCACGGTGGATACCCTGAAGTATCTGAAGAAGGGCGGCCGGTGCACCCCCGCGGCTGCGGCCATCGGTACGGTGCTGGGCCTGAAGCCGGTGCTGCGCATCCAGGGCGAGAAGCTGGACTCCTTTGCCAAGTGCCGGGGCTGGAAGGCGGCCAAAAAGACCATGCTGGACGCCATCCACGCCACCATGGACACCCAGTTTGCCGGCCTGTCCGGCCCGGAGGAGCTCCACATTGCCGCCGCCTTCACCGGCAAGCGGGAGGACGCCCAGGAGTGGCTGGGTGAGCTGGAGGCGGCCTTCCCCGGCTATCCCATCCATATGGACCCCCTCTCCCTGTCGGTGGCCTGCCACATCGGTCCCGGTGCCCTGGCTGTGACCGTGACCAAGGCATTGAAGATTTGAGTTATTAAAAAAGTGCGTTCCAAAAGGAACGCACTTTTTTTATTCAGATGAGGTTTCGGACAAGCGTAATCACACCAGAGAGCGCCAGAAATACATAGACGGCCTTTTTCATGGTGGGCACGTCGATGCGGCGCAGGATGCGCAGCCCGATCCGCTCCCCTGCCGCCATGCCGGCCACACCCAGAACAACCAGGGGAAGCATGTCTGCCGTCAGGATGCCCCGGAAGATACGCATGGAGGTGTTGTAGACTGAGCCCACGCAGAAATACATCTGGGTGGTGGCCAGATAGAGCTCCTTGCTGTTTCCCAGCACGGAGAGGTAGTACACCACCATGGGTGGGCCGCCGATGCCGAACATGCCGCTGCACAGCCCGGACAGGCCGGAGCACACCGCGGCGGTCACCGGGGAGGGCTTGAGCCGGACACGGTCGGAAAAGCGGATAAAATAGATGGACAGGATAATGAGAAATCCGCCGAACAGCACGGAGAGGTTGCGGGTATCCAGCATGGTGGCCAGCTGAAGGGATGCGGTGGTGCAAAGGATAAAGACCGCCAGCGGCAGGATCAGCAGGGAGAGTTGCACGTGTCTGTGAAACTTCCAGGCCAGGGAGACCGTCAGGTAAAGGGTGACCAGGGTGGACAGAGCGGAAGCCTTCAGCATAGGCAGTACAAGGGGGAAAAAGAGCATCATGATAATGCCGGCGCCGAAGCCGGTCACCGACTGTATGATGCCGCCGGCCAAGGCCGGCAGCACAATCATCAGGATCAGGGCAGCATCCAGAGCGTCCGCCTTCTTCCAACAAAAAAATGTGTTTGAAACAGCTGTGGGGCCATCTGAACAGATGGCCCCACAGCTGTGTGTGTTTGCATGGTGTATCTGGAGAAAAATTGTCTTAACCCTGGGGACCGGCCTTGTGGTGGGAAGCCAGGGGTTTGACGTTGAAGTTGGAGCGGTACTCGGTCTCATGCCAGAAGATGTCCTCGGCCACCAGGCACTCGGGGTTGAG
>CALWXT010000163.1 GCA_944385575.1 uncultured Flavonifractor sp.
CCCCGAACCCACACCAGCACCTGCCGTAAAAGCCGAAGCGGTGCCCCGTCCGGAGCCTGCACCCGCTCCGGCGGCGCCCGTTACTCCCCAGCCGGAGCCGGAGCCCGTACCGGAGGAAGAACCCTGGCGCATGGCGGGCGAGGTGCTGAACACCTACATCATTGTGGAGCAGGGGGACAAGGTACTGCTCATCGACAAGCACGCCGCCCATGAGCGGATGAATTTTGACAAGCTAAAGGCGGAGGGCTACCAGCCTATGGTGCAGGCACTCCTCACCCCCGTGGTGTTCACCCCTCCCGCGGAGGAGGGGGCGGCCCTGCTGGCCCAACTGCCCCTGCTGGAGCGCTTCGGCTTTGAGGCGGAGGACTTTGGCGGCGGGACCAT
The DNA here is from genome assembly GCA_944385575.1 of uncultured Flavonifractor sp. GTDB lineage: Bacteria > Bacillota > Clostridia > Oscillospirales > Oscillospiraceae > Flavonifractor. The sequence continues at coordinate 385 of CALWXT010000163.1, forward strand.
CATCGTCCGCTCCGCCCCCAGCGACGTGGCGGCGGGAGAGATCCCCGACCTGCTGCTGGAGCTGGCGGGCAAGCTGCTGACCTGCGGCACTGCCGATCCGGACGCCGCCCGGGACGAGCTGCTCCACACCATGGCCTGCAAGGCGGCCATCAAGGGCGGGCAGAAGAATGACCAGGCGGAGCTGATGAAAGTGGCCAGGGCCGTCATGGCCGGGGAAGTAAAATACTGCCCCCACGGCAGGCCGGTGGCCATCGAACTCACCCGGAGCCAGATCGAAAAACGCTTTGGCCGGGCCTGAGCGACGGAAAGCGACAGGACTCGCCTCAAAATTGGTATATATTGGATGCATCTCAGAGAAAAAAGGAGTGCATCCACATGCAAAAGACACACAACCTGCAAGATCTCTTTCTCCTCCGGGCCCGGCGGGATCGGGCCAACGTGACCCTGTTTCTGATGAACGGCTATCAGCTCAAGGGCCAGATTACCGGCTTTGACGCCTTTGTAGTGGTACTTATGACGGGGGACAAGCAGCAGGTCATCTACAAGCACGCCATCTCCACCGTGGTGCCCGAGCGGGCTATTTCCCTGGAAGCGGAGGAGAAGGCGCAGTAACGTAAGGAGCGGCCCATGAAGCAAGGAACCCTGAACGGAAGGATCATTATGCTGGCACTGCTGGCGGCGGTGGTGGTCTACCTGGCGGTGTCCGCCTGGCGGAGCTTTCGCGATCCGTTCACCACGGCGGTGACATACGCCGATACCATAGATGACAGCATGGAAGTCACCGGCTTTCTGGTGCGGGAGGAGCAGGTGCTCACCAACACCGGAGGCGTGGTGGAGCTGATCCCCCAGGAGGGAGAAAAGGTAACCAAGGGCGGCACAGTGGCCCTGCTCTACCAGAATGCCTCCGGCCTGGAGCAGAAGCAGCAGCTCCAGCAGCTGCAGCTGGAAAAGGAGCAGCTGGAGTACGCCCTGGAGCGCTCCGACGTGGGGGGCGGCGATTCCGGCCAGCTGAGCGAGCAGGTGCTGGACGCCATTGTGGGTCTGCGGGCCTCGGTGGCCGAGGGGGACCTGACGGGGCTGGAAAGCCAGTCCATGGATTTGAAGAGCCTGGTGTATAAGCGGGAATATACCTATACCGATGGGGATGAGGCGGAGGGGGAAGACAGCACGGCTTCCCTCCAGGCGGCGCTGGACAGCGTGAACAGTCAGATCTCCGCCCTGTCGGCCCAGGCGGCCCAGAGTACCAGCCGCATCACCGCCAGCCAGCCGGGGACCTTTTCCGGCTATGTGGACGGGTATGAAAGCCTGCTTACCCCGGCCATGCTGGAGAGTGTGACCCCATCTCAGCTGGATCAGCTGGCCAAAGAGCGGCCGGCGGAGGATTCCACGGCTGTGGGCAAGCTCATCACTGACACCACCTGGTATTTTGTCTGCTCCCTGCCGGAGGAAGACGCCGCACGCCTGGTGGAAGGGCGGGAGATCACCGTGCGCTTTTCCCGGGACTGGTCGGGCGAGGTGAGCATGACGGTGGAGCGTATCGGTGACGTGGAGAATGGCCGGTCGCCGGTGGTGCTGTCCGCCAACAAATATCTTTCCGACACCACCCTGCTGCGCCGGCAGACGGTGGAGCTGGTGTTTGACTCCATTACCGGCGTGCGGGTGCCCAAGGAGGCTATCCGCGTGGGCCAGCAGACCATTACCGACGAGGAGACCGGGGAGGAGTCCCAGGTGTCCGTCACCGGGGTCTACACCCTGGTGGGCGAGCAGGCGGAGTTCAAGCCTGTCAATATCCTGAGCCAGGGAGACAGCTTTGCCCTGGTGGCGGCCGCCGACAGCGGGAAAAAGTCTCTGCGTGCCGGAGACCTGGTCATCGTGGCGGCGGAGGATCTGTACGACGGAAAGGTCATCCAATAGAGAAAGAACATGGGGAGGGGTCCTGAATGACACTGGAAGAAAAAATCGCCCAGGTGAAGGAGAACATTGCCCGGGCTGCCCGGGAGGCGGGCCGTGACCCGGCGGAAATTACCCTGGTAGCGGCCACCAAGGTGCAGACCTCGGACACCATCCGGCAGGCCATCGCCGGCGGCGTCACCATCTGCGGGGAGAACCGGGTACAGGAGATGACCGCCCACCTGGATGACGACGCCTATGCCGGCGCCGCCCTGCACTTTATCGGCCATTTGCAGACCAACAAGGTGCGCCAGGTGGTGGGCCGGGTGGATCTTATTGAGTCGGTGGGCTCGGAGCATCTGCTGGACGCCATCGAGGCCCAGGCCGCCAAGCTGGACCTGGTGCAGGATATTTTGCTGGAGGTAAATATTGGAGGCGAGGAGTCCAAAAGCGGCGTCACTCCGGAGGAGCTGCCCGCCCTGGCGGAAAAGGCGGCTTCCTGTCCCCATGTGCGGCTGAGGGGCCTGATGGCCATTCCCCCCGTCCAGGCCCAGCCCGGCGGAAACCGACCTTTTTTTGCAAAAATGTATCAGCTTTATGTTGACATAAGAACGAAATTGGCCCATAATGAGGCTGATATTAACTGTCTTTCTATGGGCATGAGCGGCGACTATGAGGACGCCGTGCGGGAGGGCGCCACCCTGGTTCGGGTGGGAACCGCCCTGTTTGGCCCCCGCCCGCCGATGAAACAGGGCTGACCCGGGACAGAAAATTCGGGAGGTAAACCGAAATGGGATTTTTTGATGAATTGAAGCGTCTGGCCCGTCCTTACGAGGACGAGGAGGAAGACGAGGAGTTTGACGACTTCGAGCCTGTTTCCCGCAGCGAGCGGATGGACCGCACCGGCGGCGACCGGACCGAGCGGCGCAGCGCCAAGCTGCAGGACACCAGCGCCGGCCTGTTCACCGCCGAGCCGGAGCGCCGGAGCAACAAGGTGGTCAACATCCACACCACCACCCAGCTGCAGGTGGTGCTGGTGAAGCCCGAGCGGTTTGAGAACGCCAGCGAGATCGCCGACCACCTGCG
>CALWXT010000164.1 GCA_944385575.1 uncultured Flavonifractor sp.
GTACGCTGGACCCTGGCCTCTATCGGCTGGCAGCTGTGCGCCGCCTGGCTGGGCTCCTTCCTGGTGTACCAGATCGGCTCCCTGTTTCTGAGGTAATGCTATGCTCAAGATCCTGATCTACATCGGGGTGGCCGCCCTCATCATCTGGGCGGCGGTCTATCTCATTTACCGCTTCCATCAGAGCTTGAAGGGCAAGCGGGGGTGCGACTGCGGCGGCTGCTCCAGCTGTCCCCATACCTACTGCCGCCACCGGAAAACAAAGTAAAAGGAGGATCTCTCTCATGGACGACCAACGCAAACAGCTCCAGGACTGGATCAGCGAAAGCTCCAACATCGTCTTTTTCGGCGGAGCCGGGGTGTCCACCGAGAGCGGCATCCCAGACTTCCGCAGTGTGGACGGACTGTACAATCAGCAGTACAAATACCCTCCGGAGACTATTCTCAGCCATACCTTTTTTCAGCGCAATCCGGAGGAATTCTATCGCTTTTACCACAATAAGATGCTCTTTCCCGACGCCGAACCCAACGCCGCCCATTTGAAGCTGGCGGAGCTGGAGCAGGCGGGGAAGCTGAAAGCGGTGGTGACCCAGAACATCGACGGGCTTCACCAGGCCGCGGGCAGCGTTACCGTGTATGAGCTCCACGGTTCCGTTCACCGCAACTACTGCATGAAGTGCCATCAGTTCTATGACCTGGACTTTATGGTGAAAAGCGAGGGCGTGCCTCACTGTCCGGTGTGCGGCGGAACCATCAAGCCCGATGTGGTGCTCTATGAGGAATCCCTGGATCAGGAGACCATTGAGGCTGCGGTGCTGGCCATCTCCCGGGCGGACATGCTCATTATCGGCGGTACCTCCCTGGCGGTGTACCCGGCAGCGGGGCTCATCCGCTATTACCGGGGGAACAAGCTGACCCTCATCAACAAAAGCCCCACCCCCTATGACCGGGAGGCCGATCTGGTCATCAGCGGCCCCATTGGCGAGGTGTTGGGGGCCATTCGGGTATAACAGAAGGGCGTCCCTGGGACGCCCTTCACTTTTTTATTGAAAAACGATAAAAGAAATGGTATACTCTCCCCAAAGGGGGAGATACCATGGAAAAGACTGCCGTACAGAAGCTGGCGGCGGCGCTGAAGGTGCTGGTGACCATCACGTTTGTGTGCAATTTGTTGGTGCTGCCGCTGGTGCCGCTTCTGGTATCAGCCGCTGGCTGCGGGATTCCGCTGCCTGAACTGCTGGATTCCCTGACGGCCGTGCCGCCCGCCCCGGGGGAGGACTGGCCTTATTTTTCTCCCGGTATGAAGCTGTGCCTAGTGGTGGCAGGCGCTTGGACGGAAAACTTTTCCTATACGTTTGTCCTGACGCTGTTCCTGCTGTTCTGCGGCGTGTGTACCGCGGTGGTGCTGTGGCAGGCACGACGGGTGCTGGACACCGTGCTGGAGGGTATGCCGTTTCAGGAGAAGAACAGCAAAAGCCTCCGGCTGGCTGCGGTGTGCAGCTTCCTGATTTCCGCCGCTGCCCTGGTTCGCCTGATCTGGGGCCTGGCGTACTACTGTACCATCGAGCCGCTGCTGTCTTATAACGCCCTGTTTGTCCCTGTGTTTTTTATGGCGGGGCTGCTCTGCCTGGTGATGTCCGCCCTGTTCCGCCAGGCGGCGGAGCTGAAGGCGGAAAACGATCTCACCATTTAGGGGGTGGAGCTATGCCGATCATTGTCAACCTGGACGTGATGATGGCCAAGCGGAAAATGAGCCTCAATGAGCTCTCCGCCAAGGTGGATATCACCCTGGCCAACCTGTCCATTCTGAAAAACAACCACGCTAAGGCGGTGCGCTTCACCACCCTGGAGGCGATCTGCAAGGCTCTGGACTGCCAGCCCGGGGATCTGCTGGAGTATGTGCCGGAGGAGGAAGCGTCGAATTCTGGAAGTTAGGGGATGCATCTGCCCTGCAAGTGTGCTATAATGATGCTTACCGAAATTTTAACAGGGAGGAACTGGGATGAAGCAGGACATGATCCTTATTTTGGACCTGGGCAGCGGCGAGAACGCACAGCTGGCCCGTGAAATTCGCGCGCTGGGCGTTTACAGCGAGATCCATCCCCACGATATCACGCTGGAGCAGCTGCACGCTCTGCCCAACGTGAAGGGCATCATCCTCAACGGCGGCCCCAACCGCGTGGTAGACGGGGTAGAGATCGACGTCTCCAAGGACATCTACAACTGCGAGGTGCCGGTGCTGCTGGCCGACCACAAGGGGGACGCCCCCTGGCCTGCCGATCCTGAGGAGCGCAAGCAGGCTCTGTCCAACTTTATCTTCGGCGTGTGCGGTGCCCAGGCCAACTGGAACATGGAGAACTTCATCGCCGACCAGATCGAGCTGATCCGTCGGCAGGTGGGGGACAAGAAGGTACTGCTGGCCCTGTCCGGCGGCGTGGACTCCTCCGTGGTGGCCGCCCTGCTCATCAAGGCCATCGGCAAGCAGCTTACCTGCGTCCACGTCAACCACGGCCTGCTCCGCAAGGGCGAGCCGGAACAGGTGGTGCAGGTGTTCCGCCACGAGATGGACGCCAACCTGATCTATGTGGATGCGGTGGACCGCTTCCTGGACAAGCTGGCCGGCGTGTCCGATCCCGAGCGCAAGCGCAAGATCATCGGTGAGGAGTTCATCCGGGTCTTTGACGAGGAGGCCCGCAAGCTGGAGGGCATCTCCTTCCTGGGCCAGGGTACCATCTACCCCGACATCATCGAGTCCGGCACCAAGACCGTGAAGGCGGTCAAGAGCCACCACAACGTGGGCGGTCTGCCTGAGGATCTGGACTTCGAACTGGTGGAGCCCCTGAAGATGCTCTTTAAGGACGAGGTGCGCGCCTGCGGCAAGGCCCTGGGCCTGCCCGACAATATGGTGTACCGTCAGCCCTTCCCCGGCCCTGGCCTGGGAGTGCGCTGCCTGGGTGCCATCACACGTGACCGGCTGGAGGCTCTGCGGGAGTCCGACGCCATCCTCCGGGAGGAGTTTGCCAAGAACGGCCTGGAGGGCAAGGTGTGGCAGTATTTCACCGTGGTGCCAGACGTGAAGAGCGTGGGCGTCCGGGACGGCAAGCGCGCCGACGAGTGGCCGGCAATCATCCGGGCCGTCAACACCGTGGACGCTATGACCGCCACGGTGGAGAATGTGCCTTTTGAGCTGCTTCAGCACATCACTGACCGCATCACCCATGAGGTGAAGGGCATCAACCGTGTCCTCTACGACCTGACGCCCAAGCCCACCGGCACCATCGAGTGGGAATGACGCTCAAAACGGCGCAAACCCGCATGAATACAGGCTTTTTTGCCCGTCCATATTGCTCTTGATAC
>CALWXT010000165.1 GCA_944385575.1 uncultured Flavonifractor sp.
CCGGTGTGGCTGGATCAGGCCAAGCAGATCGCCCGGGTGAAGGTGGACGAGAAGGGAGTGGAGGCCGCCGCCGTCACTCTGATGGCGAATGCCGGCGCCAGTGCTCCGCCGGAGGACCCAAAGATCTGCGTCATGGACCTGAACCGTCCCTTCCTCTTTATCATCCGGGACGGCAGCGCCATCCTCTTTGTAGGCGTGGTGGAACAGGTATAACGGAATAAAAAAAGCCCCGTCGGCCGACGGGGCTTTTTTCTATGGTTTTTGTCAGCGCAGGACAGCGCCCAACTGGCTGGCCAGAGCCTCCAGCACCTTCTTCACGTCGGCGTCAGCCTCCTCACCGGTGAGGGAGCGGTCGTCGGCACGGAGCACCAGGTTGAAGGCCACGGACTTCTTGCCCTCGTCCACGCCCTTGCCGCGGTAGATGTCGAACAGGGACACCTGCTTGATGAGCTTGCCGCCGGCGGAGCGGATGCAGTCCTCCAGCTGGCCCACGGTGACCTTCTCCTCGCACACCACGGCGATGTCGCGGGTCAGGTTGGGGAACTTGGGCAGGGGGACGTACTCGGGGTCGGCGCCCTTGGCCGCAGCCAGTTCGTTCAGCTCCAGCTCGGCGCAGTACAGCTCGGCGTCCACGCCGTAGTTCTGGGCCACCAGGGGGTGGATCTGGCCCAGAACACCGATGCGGTGCTCACCGGCGTATACGTCGGCCACCCGGCCGGGGTGGTAGGAGGGATTGGGCACGCTGGGAACCTGGAAGCGGATATCCTCAGCCCGCAGGTCCTTCAGAATGGCCTCCACAGCGCCCTTCAGGGTGTAGAAGTCCATATCGCTGCCGTAGGCGCCCATGGACAGCACCTTGTTTTCAATAGCCAGGCCGTCCTCGCCGCCGGGCAGGTAGGTGCGGCCCACCTCGTACAGCTTCACGTTCTGGTTGCGGTAGTTATAGTTGCGGGTCAGGATCTCCAGCATGGAGGGCAGTACGGTGGTACGCATGATGGAGGTGTCCTCGCCCAGGGGGTTGAGGATCTTGAAGGACTGGCGGCGGGGATCGTCGGCAGCCCAGCGTATCTTATCATAGCAGGTGGGGGAGATGAAGGAGTAGGTGATGATCTCGTCATATCCCATAGCCCGGCACATGCTGCCCAGCTGCCGCTCCAGCAGCTCCTCCTTGCCGTAGCCGCCCAGGGTGGTCTGGCCGCGCATGAGGGTGCAGGGGATGTTGTTGTACCCGTGGAACCGGGCCACTTCCTCCGCCAGGTCGGCCATGCCGATCACGTCGCCGCGCCAGGAGGGCACGGTGACCTGATCGCCCTCCACCTGGAAGTCCAGCTTCTTCAGGATGGCAACCATTTCGTCCTCGGCCACGTCGGTGCCCAGCAGGCCGTTGATGCGCTCAGGCTCCAGCTTGAGCACCCGGGGCTGGGGCACATAGTTGAGGATGTCGATGGTGCCGTCCAGCACCTCGCCGGCGCCCAGCAGCTCCACCAGCTCACAGGCGCGGTCCACGGCGGGCAGGGTGTTCATGGGGTCCAGGCCCTTTTCGAACTTGGCGGAAGCCTCGGTGCGCATGCCCAGGGCCAGGGCGCCCTTGCGGATGCAGGTACCGTCGAAGCAGGCGGACTCGAACACCACGTCGGTGGTGTCGGAGACGATCTCGCTGTTCTCACCGCCCATGATGCCGGCCAGGCCCACGGCCCGGATCTCATCGGCGATGACCAGGTGGTTGGCGTTGAGCTTGCGCACCTGGCCGTCCAGGGTGGTGAGCTCCTCGCCCTCCTCAGCACGGCGGACAATGATCTTGCCGCCCTTCACGTAGCGGTAGTCAAAGGCGTGCATGGGCTGGCCGTACTCCAGCATGACGTAGTTGGTGATGTCCACGATGTTGTTGATGGGACGCACGCCCATGGCGCGCAGCCGCTCCCGCATCCACTTGGGGGAGGGGGCGATCTTCACGTTGCGCACCATCCGAGCGGTGTACCGGGGGCACAGGTCGCTGGCGGGGGTCTCCACGTCCAGCAGCTCCATCAGGCTGCCCTCAGCGCCGCCCTTCACCACCGGCTGGTGGAGGGAGAGGGGAGCGTCAAAGGTAGCGGCGGCCTCCCGGGCCAGGCCGATGACGGACAGGCAGTCGGGCCGGTTGGGGGTGATCTCAAACTCCACCACGTGGTCGTCCAGGCCGATAACAGGCTTGATATCGTCGCCGGGCTTGCAGTCCTCGTTCAGCACAAAGATGCCGTCGGGGATGCAGTGGGGGAACTCGGCCTGCTGGGCGTGGAGACCCTCCAGGGTGCAGATGGAGTTGGACTTGGTGTTGTAGGCCACCAGATCCTCTTCGTGGAGGTTGGGGCAGGTGGTGGCAACGGCAGCGGTGCTGTCGCCGGTGTCCAGGGTCACGTCATAGGCGGAATAGCCGGTGACGGCAACGGCGGTCACCTTGGCGGCAACCACGGGGCCGTAGATCTTGTGGCCGGGCTGGATGTCAGCGGGAATGGAGGGCTTCTCCTTGTCCAGCGGCTTGTAGTCGCCCAGGATGGCGGCGGGGACGATGACGGCGTAGGGGAAGTCCCGGGTGTCCAGGCCCAGCTCCGAGAGGCCGCAGAACATACCGTTGGACACCACGCCGCGCAGCTTGCCCTTCTGGATCTTCACGCCGCCGGGAAGGGTGGACTTGTGGAGAGCCACCGGCATCAGGTCACCGGGATGGATGTTCCAGGCGCCGGTGACGATCTGGATGGGCTCATCCTGAGCCACGTCCACCTGGCAGACCCACATATGGTCGGAGTCGGGGTGCCGCTCCATGGACAGCAGGCGGCCCACCACCACGTTGGAGATCTCCTCGCCCAGGTCGTGGGTCAGCTCCACCTTGGAGCCGGAGAGGGTCATAGCCTCGGCAAATTCCTTGTCAGAGGCAGTTACAGTAACAAATTCATTCAGCCATTTTCTGCTCAGATTCATGGTTTCTCCACCCCTTTCTCAGAATTGCTCCAGGAACCGCACGTCGTTCTCAAAGATCAGCCGCAGGTCGGCGATTTTGAACCGGCGCATGGCGGTGCGCTCCAGGCCGATGCCGAAGGCCCAGCCGGAGTACACGTTGGGGTCGATGCCGCTCATTTCCAGCACCCGGGGATGGATCATCCCGGCGCCCAGCAACTCGATCCAGCCCTCGCCCTTGCAGGTGGGGCAGCCCACGCCGCCGCACTTGTGGCACTGCACGTCCATCTCGCAGG
>CALWXT010000166.1 GCA_944385575.1 uncultured Flavonifractor sp.
GGTAACGACACCACCGGCTTTGACCCCGACGACATTGCTGACAGCACGATTGACGATGTTAAAGTTACCACCACAGCAAACGGCATTTTCTTCACCGTGAATCCCGGCGGTTTCTCCCCCTTTGTCCTGGTGTGGGAGACTACGACAGAGCCCACCCCCGATCCCGACCCTAACCCCGGCGGCGGTAATCAGGGTGGCGGCAACCATGACAACGACCGGGATCCCACCGGCAGCCTGACCATCTCCCTGGGCGGCAGCGCCGGGAACGATGAGTTCACCTTCACCGTCATCTTCACCGACGAGGACGGGGATGAGCTGGAGAACAAGTTCTACTACAACGGCGACTACACCGGCACCGTGGGCAGCGGCGGCGAGATCACCCTGGAGAACGGGGAGGAAATCGTCATCCGCAACCTGCCCGAGGGCACCCGGTATGAGGTCATCCTCGAGACTCCCGACGGCTACACCTACACGGCCGACGGCGAGGAGGGCGTCATCCACACCGGCATGAACGAGGCGGAGTTCACCGCCGCCCGCGCCGTCACCGTGGCCGATACCACCGTCACCGGTGTGGCCCGCTGGCTGAACACCTCCGACCACATGGCCTATCTCTCCGGCTATCCCGACAACACCTTCGGTCCCGACCGGAGCATGACCCGCGCCGAGGTGGCCCAGATGTTCTACGCCCTGCTGCTGGACAAGGACGTGGCCGTCACCCGCACCTTCTCCGACGTGCCCGCCGACGCCTGGTACGCCACCGCCGTCAACACCCTGGCCTCCCTTGGCATGGTGTCTGGCGACGAGAACGGCAACTACCGGCCCAACGACCCCATCACCCGGGCGGAGTTCTGCGTCATCGCTCTGGCCTTCGCCTATGAGCCGGAAAACGCCTCCTGCTCCTTCACCGACGTGTCCTGGGGCGACTGGTTCTATCCCTATGTGGCCCAGGCGGCCAGCTACGGCTGGATCGGCGGCTACACCAACGGGGCCTTCGGTCCCAACGACCCCATCACCCGCGCCCAGGTGACCACCATTGTGAACAACATGCTGGGCCGCGCGGCGGACCGGGACTATGTGGACGACTACCAGGATGAGCTGGTTCAGTTCACCGACCTGAGCAGCAGCCACTGGGCCTACTACCAGATCATGGAGGCCACCAACGCCCACGACTACACCAAGCGCAGCGGGACGGAAAACTGGCGCTGACCTGCGCCCGATCTTCGGTCCCTCCCTCAGACTGGGAGCCCGCTTCCCACCGGGAAGCGGGCTCCCTTTTTCCATCTTTCGAGCAGTTCCTGCGGGGACGAAACGGGCTTCCTCCACACAGAGTTGGAAAAATTCAACAGAATGCCCTGATCAATTAATATTATAAATTGACTTTTTGCACGAAGTCCGCTATGATGAAAAAATACTGATACCAAAATACCGATCCGCCTGACTGGAAGCAGGCGGCCCGACCTCCGCCTGTTGTCAGGCGAGTCTCTTTATTTTTCGGAACGCTCCGCCTCCTCCGGCGCCTCCGACGGGGCCCGGCAACGCCGGCGGAACCGGCGGCGCATTCCGTACACACTGCAATGAAGGATGATGAAAGGAGCAACCCACATGAAGAAGACCAGCGTTCCCATCTACGGCACCAAAGAACAGACGCAGGCTCTCCTGGACTGGCTGGAGGAAAACCGGGAGATGCCCGGCGTGGCCCTCCCCGCCCTGCAGAAGGCCCAGGAGATCTACGGATATGTCCCCCGGGAGGTCCAGCAGATCATCGCCGACTTCCTGAACAAGCCGCTGACCGAGATTTACGGCGTCGCCACCTTTTACTCCCAGTTCAATCTGGAGCCCAAGGGGCGCAACCGCATCAGCGTCTGTCTGGGCACCGCCTGCTACATCAAGGGGAGCAACCGCATTTACCAGCTGCTCCAGGAGAAGCTGGGGGTGGAGGACGGCGGCTGCACCGCGGACGGCCGGTTCAGCCTGGACGCCTGCCGCTGCCTGGGCTGCTGCGGCATGGCCCCGGTGATGATGGTCAACGACGACGTATACGGAAATCTGACCGGCGAGGAGCTGGACGCGATTCTGGCCAAGTATCAGTAAGGAGGACAGGATGAAAAAGGTAGGGATGGATGCGGTGAAGATCCGAAGCGGCTCGGATCTGGAAAACATCCGCAGAAAGATGAATGACCGGACGGCGGGCTGCACCCGCATTGTGGTGGGGCTGGGCACCTGCGGCCAGGCGGCCGGCGCCCAGCAGGTATATGACGCCATCCGGCAGGAAATCGAGACACTGCATCTGCAGGGCGTGATTCTGGAGGCCACCGGCTGCGTGGGCATCTGCCAGTTTGAGCCGGTGGTGGAGGTGTACAGCCCGGACCATGTGCGGACCACCTATGTGCGTATGACGCCGGAGCGGGGCGCCCGCATGGTCCAGCAGCATATTCAGGGCGGCAATCCTCTGGCTGAGTTTACCATTGGCGCAGCCCAGAACAGGAGGTGACGGGGATGTATCGCAGCTATGTGATGGTATGCGGCGGACCCAACTGTGCCCTGTCGGTGGAAAAGCAGGGCAAGCTGGCCGAGGAATTTGAAATTCAGATCAAAATGGCCGGTCTCCGCAAGGAAGTCCAGGTTATGAAGGGCGGCTGTCTGGGGCTGTGCTCCAGCGGGCCCAACGTGGCCATTTTCCCGGAGGGGACCATCTACAGCCATGTGCAGACTCAGGACGTGGCGGAGAACGTCTCCGAGCACCTGCTGAAGGGGCGGCGGGTCTCCCGGCTGCTCTATGACGAAAACGAGGCCACCAGCACCCAGCGCAGTCTGGAAGAGACCGCTTTTTATCAGAAGCAGCTGCGCATCGCCCTGCGCAACTGCGGCGTCATTGATCCCCAAAACATTGACGAGTACATCGCCCGGGACGGCTACGCCGCCCTGGAGAAGGTGCTGACCACCATGACCCCGGACCAGGTCATCGAAACGGTTCTGGCCTCCGGCCTGCGGGGCCGGGGCGGCGCGGGCTTCCCCACCGGCCTGAAGTGGAAATTTGCCAGCGGGAACCGGGGCAAGGTGCAGAAATATGTATGCTGCAACGCCGACGAGGGGGACCCGGGGGCCTTTATGGACCGCAGCGTGCTGGAGGGGGACCCCCACAG
>CALWXT010000167.1 GCA_944385575.1 uncultured Flavonifractor sp.
CGGCCGATCTGGCTCTCCTTGCCGGAGAGGAACAGGGCGTGGCCGCCCAGCTGGAACATGCCGGTCTCAAAGGAGACGCGGGTGCGGGTGGAGTTCTTCTCAAAGATCATGGCCAGGGTCTTGCCCTCCAGATAGTGGTGGGTCAGTCCATGCTTCTGATTGTATTTCATCTGGTCGGCGGTGTCCAGGATCTTTACGATGTCAGCCTTGGACAGGTCCAGCAGTTTGAGCAGATCTTTTTCCATTTCAGTTCACCTCAATTAAATCAGGCCAGGGTATTTTCCAGAATCGCCAGGCCCTTGTCGATTTCAGCCATGGTAATAGTCAGCGGGGGCAGCAGGCGCAGGGCGGACCCGGCGGTAAGCACCAGCAGGCCGTGCTGGATCAGCCGGGCGGCCAGCACCTTGTTGCTCTCCTCGCCCTTAACTTCCACACCGATCATCAGGCCCAGGCCCCGGGTCTCCCCCAGGCTGGACAGGCCCATCCGCTCGATGCGGGCCCGGATGTACTTGCCCTTCTCCGTTACAGCGGCCAGGGCGTCCTCATCCAGGGTATCCAGCACCACCTGAGCTGCCGCGGCGCAGATGGGGTTGCCGCCGAAGGTAGTCGCGTGAGTGCCGGGACCCATTACGTTCCGGCAGCGCTCATTCACCAGGAAGCCGCCCATGGGCAGGCCGCCGGCAATGCCCTTGGCGAAGGACACCCCGTCGGGGATGATGCCGTACTGCTGGAAAGCAAACAGGGTGCCGGTGCGGCCTACGCCGGTCTGCACCTCGTCCACCAGCAGCAACCAGTCCCGCTCGGCGCACAGCACCGCCAGATCGTGGACGTACTCCGGGTCCATGGGATAAACGCCGCCCTCACCCTGGACCAGCTCCAGCATCACGGCACACACATCGTGGCCCGCCACTTCCTGGATGGCGTCGATGCTGCCCGCCTCGGCATACCGGAAGCCGTCGGTGAAGGGGAAGAAATAGTTGTGGAACACGTCCTGGCCGGTAGCGGTCAGGGTGGTGATAGTGCGGCCGTGGAAGGAATTCTTCAGGGTAAGGATGGTGCCTCTCCCCTTGCCGTACTTATCAAAGGAGTATTTGCGGGCCATCTTGATGATGCCCTCATTGGCCTCGGCGCCGGAGTTGCCGAAAAAGGCTGCGGACATGCCGGTACGCTCACAGAGCTTTTTCGCCAGCTGGGCATAGGGCTGGGAGTAGAACAGGTTGGAGATATGACCCAGCTTCTTTGCCTGCTCGGTAATGGCCGCCACCCACTTCTCGTTGGCATACCCGATGGAGTTGACGCCGATACCGGAGGAGAAGTCGATGTACTCCTTCCCCGCCAGGTCGTACAGGGTGGCGCCCTTGCCGTGGTCGATATCCACGTCAAAGCGGCCGTAAGTCTGCATGGTATACTGGTGGTCCAGCGCTACCAGTTCTTTATGATCCATGGTCTGTCTCCCTCCTTACAGCAGCATGGTGCCGATGCCCTCATCGCTGAGCAGCTCAATGAGGATGGAGTGCTGAATGCGGCCGTCCAGAATGACCGCGTTCTGCACACCGGAGCGCACCGCTTCCACGCAGCAGTCCACTTTGGGGATCATGCCGCCCTTGATGACCCCGTCCTTCACCAGTCCGGGCACCTGAGACAGTCGCACCACCGGCAGCAGGGTGCTCTCGTCCTTGGGGTCCATCATCAGGCCCCGCACGTCGGTGAGCAGGATCAGCTTTTCCGCCTTCAGGGCGGTGGAGAGCTTGGCCGCCGCGGTGTCTGCGTTGATGTTGTAGGCCGTCTCGCCGTCTACGCCCTGGGCCACAGTGGAGACCACCGGGATATATCCCTTCTCCAGGCAGTCCTCCACTGCCTGGGGGTCTACGGCGGTGATCTCACCCACCAGGCCGTATTTCTCGTCCAGCTTTTTGGCCTGGAACAGGCCGGCGTCCATACCGCACAGGCCCACAGCCCTGCCGCCCAGGCTGTTCAGCGTGGCTACCAGGTTCTTGTTCACCTTGCCGCACAGCACCTGCTGGACGATGTCCATGGTCTCCTGGTCGGTATAGCGCAGACCATCCACAAACTTGGACTCCTTGCCAATCTTGTTCAGCATTTCGGTGATCTCCGGCCCGCCGCCGTGGACCACCACCACCCGCACACCCACCAGGTGGAGCAGGATGATGTCGGAAATGACCGCCTGACGAAGGGCGTCGGAGATCATGGCATTTCCGCCGTATTTTACTACCACGGTCTTGCCGTTGTACTTCTGAATATAGGGCAGAGCCTCGGCCAGTACCCTGGCCCGCTGCTCCACATGCGCGTCAGACATGGTTTTCGCCTCCGTCAAGTCCGGTAATCGCCGTTAATCTTCACATAGTCGTAGGTCAGGTCGCAGCCCCAGCAGGTGGCCTCGTGCTCCCCTTCGTGGAGATCCACTTCGATGATGACCTCATCCTGGGACAGGATGCTCTTGGCGGACACCTCGTCAAAGTCCACTCCGGCGCCCTGCTCACACACCAGGATCTCACCCACCGCGGAGGCAAACTTTACATCCACGAATTCCGGGCGGAAGGGGGCCTTGGAATAACCCATGGCACACAGCACACGGCCCCAGTTGGCGTCAGAGCCGAACATGGCGGCCTTCACCAGGGAAGAACCCACCACCGCCTTGCTGAGGCGCTCGGCACTCTCCTCGCTGCGGGCATTCTTCACGGTGCAGGTGATGAGCTTGCTGGCACCCTCGCCGTCAGCGGCGATATTCCGGGCCAGCTGTTCGAACACGTAATAGAGGGTCTTGTAGAAGACGGTATAGTTGTCGTCCTTCCACTCGATGAGCTCATTTTCCGCCATGGCGTTGGCCAGCACCACGCACATGTCATTGGTGGAGGTGTCCCCGTCCACCGTCACACGATTGAAGGTACGGAGCACGATCTCATGGAGGGCATCGGTAAGCATCTCGTGAGTGATGGCGCAGTCGGTGGTAACAAAGCACAGCATGGTTCCCATGTTGGGATGGATCATGCCGGAGCCCTTGGCGATGGCGCCG
>CALWXT010000168.1 GCA_944385575.1 uncultured Flavonifractor sp.
CACACCACTTCATATACCTGATCCGCTTTGGCGGCGATGGCCCGGTTCAGACCGGCCAGCAATTCCAGATAGGCGGCGGTCTCCGGGTCATAGCGCATCCCGTCGGAAAAGAGTTCGTTGGTGACCACCACCAGCAGTTCCGCGCTGGCGGCGGCCTGTTCGATCCCCGCCAGCACCCGGTCAAAGGCCGCCTTTCCGCCCCCCTCAGGAGCAAAATACTCGTTTGCGGACAGGTTGGACAGGTCTTCCAGCAGGACAGCGGAGTGGGCGGGCACCTCCAGCTTGTCCAGACCGGTGGGGCACTCCAGGGTGGCAAATCCCTTTCCTGAGCGCATCTGCCGGTGGCGCTCCACCCGGCGGACGCTTTCTTCATCCCACACCTGCATGGTGGCCAGATAAATGCGCTCGTTCAGGCCGGAGGACACCACCAGGGACTCGGCAAATTCCGACTTGCCGCTGCCCGACCCACCGGATACCAAAATCAGCATGACGCTACCTCAGGTCAGGGGCTGATAGGCCTCGATATCAGTGGCCTCGAACGTGGTCATCTCCCGGTAGACCGCCAGGCCCATGTCCAGCAGGGGCGTCACCGCCACCGCACCAGTGCCCTCACCCAGCCGCATGCCGGCGTACAGGAAGGGCTCCAGGCCCAGCTCGGCCAGCACCAGCTTGCTGGCCGGTTCGTCGGAGGCGTGGGAGCCCAGCATGTAGTCCTTACAGTCCGGGCAGATCCGGGCGGCAATGAGGGCGGCTACCGACGAGATAAAGCCGTCCACCATCACCGGCACATGGCACATGGCGCCGCCCAGGAACACGCCGGCCAGGCCCGCCAGATCCAGGCCGCCCACCTTGCTCACCACGTCCAGGGGATCATTGGGGTCGGGCTGGTTCACCGCGATACCGGTCTTGATGGCGTGGATCTTGCGCTGCAGACCCTCGCTGGACAGGCCGGCGCCCCGGCCGGTCATCACCACCGGCTCCTTGTTCAAAAACACGCAGGCCACGGCGGAGGAAGTGGTGGTGTTTCCGATGCCCATTTCGCCGGTGGCCAGAAGTTTCACACCCTTGTCGCACAGATCTTTGGCGATCTCCACACCGGTGAGCACCGCCCGCTCCGCCTCCTCCCGGGTCATGGCGGGGCCCTGGGTCAGGTCAGCGGTACCCCGGCGGATGTTCTTCTGCAAAATCCGCTCACCCTTGAGGGGCGTGGCCGTGCCGATATCCACCGGCACCACCTCCACCCCGGCGTGGCGGGACATGGCGCACACACTGGTGTCCCCGGAGGACATATTCTCCGCCACGATGGCGGTGACCTCCTGGCCGGTCTGGGTGACGCCCTGGGCCACCACGCCGTTATCGGCGCACATTACCACCACCGCCCGCTTGGAGATATCCACATCGGGGGTGCCCATCATGGCCGCCATGCGGATGACGGCGTCCTCCAAAGCGCCCAGGCTGCCCAGGGGCTTGGCGATGGAGTCCCAGCGGGCCTTGGCCGCGGCGGCTGCCTTCTGGTCGGCGGGGATAATGGAACGTACCACTTCTTCCAGTGTCATAACAATGCCTCCTGCTGGCGGCGGGCTGCCGCCACAAAATTACGGGCCAGCTCGGGTCTGGCCCAGAAATGGAAGTGGGGAAATCCGGCGTACAGCGTCGGGGTATGGAAGGCGCAGTCCCAGCCCCGGTCGCTCTGGGGCTTCTGCGCGTGGAAATCGGTTCCGGGAGTGGTGCTGTCCCAGTAGTGGAACTCATGGGCGGGGAAGCTCTCCCCCGCCCGGCACAGCAGGCCGTCCTTCTGGGCCGTCAGGGTAACGTACCCGAACCGGCCCAGCTTGCCGGTGTTGTGGGCGTCCCCGGAAAAGGCCCCCACCATGTGCCAGTCATACCGGCCGTCGGCATCGCCCAGGTGGCGGTTGAGGTAGAGAAATCCGCCGCACTCGGCTATGGTGGGCAGGCCGTGCAGAATTTTATCGTGGATCTCCCGGAGCAGGCTGTGGTTGTCCGCCAGCTCTTTGGCGAACTCCTCCGGGTAGCCGCCTCCCAAGTAGAGGCCGCAGGTGCCCTCGGGGAGGGTCTCGTCCGCCAGCGGTGAGAACTCCACCAGCTTCGCCCCCATCTGCTCCAGCAGCTCCAGGCCGTCGGCGTAGTAGAAGCAAAAAGCCTTGTCCTTAGCCACCGCGATGACGGGCTGCCCCTCCATCGGGTCGGGCAGTTCCACGGGCTTGGGGTTCAGCGCCGGGGCGGAGGCGGCCAGAGCCAGCAGGCCGTCCAGATCCAGGCTCTTTTCCGCCTGGGCGGCCAGCTTTTTCAGCTTTTCCTTCAGGTTGACCACCTCGGCGGCGGTAACCAGGCCCAGGTGGCGGCTCTCTAAAGCGCAGTCAGGCAGGTTGGGCAGATAGCCGTACACGGTAAGGCCGGTCTCGGCCTCAATGCACTCCTTCAGCCGGGGGTAGAGCATGGGGGACACCCGGTTCAAAATCACGCCCTGGATGCCGCTGTCAGGCCGGAAGGTTTTCATGCCGTGCACCACCGCGGCAATGGTGCGGGCGCTTCCACGCCCGTCCAGCACCAGCACTGCGGGCGTTTCCGTGACCCGGGCCAGGTGGTAGGCGCTGGCCTCATGGCTCATGGCGATACCGTCGTAGTAGCCCATGACTCCTTCGATGAGGGCCAGACCGCTGCCGGCGCTGTTTTTCTCCAGTAGGTACCGGGTTTTGTCCTCCCCCAGGAAAAACAGGTCTAAGTTCCGGCTCTTGGCTCCAATGATCTCACTGTGGAACATGGGGTCGATATAGTCCGGGCCGCACTTGAAGGCCACGGGGTTCAGGTTCCGGTTCATCAGCGCCTGAAGGATGGCGCAGGTCACCGTAGTCTTGCCCCCTCCGCTGGCAGGGGCGCACAGCAGCAGCCGTGGGGCGCTCATACCCGCCCCTCCCCGGAGAAAATCCACACCGGATTCTGGGCGTCCATCAGGTGGTAGCGGCCCGCC
>CALWXT010000169.1 GCA_944385575.1 uncultured Flavonifractor sp.
TCCAGCACCTTCTGCTTGGCCTCCTCAGAGGTGTAGGGGTAGGAGAAGAAGTGGACCATTTCCAGGGCAATACCCCGCTTGGCGATCATCCAGGAGGCCACGGGGGAATCAATGCCGCCGGAGAGCAGGCTCACCGCCCGGCCCCCCACGCCCACCGGCAGACCGCCGGCGCCCGGCTCCGGGTCGGCGTGGACGTAGGCGGCGTAGTCCCGCACTTCCAGATACACCGTCAGCTCCGGGTGGTGGACGTCCACCTTCAGGTTGGGATATTTCTCGTCCAGCTCGCCGCCCACATACTGGGACAGCTGAATGGAGGTCATGGGGAAGCTCTTGTCCGCCCGCTTGGACTCCACCTTGAAGGTGTGGGCGGCGGCCAGCTTGTCGCCCAGGTACTCGATGGCGGTATTGAGCATGGCGTCGGCATCCTTCTCGCAGGCCCGGGCCCGGCTGAGACCCACCACGCCGAACAGCTTGGTCATGGCCTCCCAGGCCCCGTCCAAGTCGCAGTCGTCGTTCTTGGGCTCCACATACATGGTGGACTGCTTGGAGTTCACCTTAAAATCCCCGTGGGGACGCAGGCGGCGCTTGGCGTTGGCGATCAGCCGGTCCTCAAAGGTGCGGCGGTTCAGGCCCTTCAGCACCAACTCGCCCAGCTTTAACAAAATGATCTCGTTCAATGGTAGGTCTCCTTTTATAAAATATGATGATTTATTTATAAAGCAAACATGTTACCGCCGGAGCAGGGCGCTCTCCCGGTACTGGATGGCCTCGGCCAGATGCTCTACACCGATCTGTTCCGCCCCGTCCAGGTCGGCGATGGTGCGGGCCACCCGCAGGATGCGGTCATAGCTGCGGGCGGTGAGGCCCATCCGGTCAAAGGCCCCCTGGATGAGGGCTGTGCCCCCCTGGTCCAGGGTACAGTACTCTCCCAGCTCCTTGGGGCCCATCTGAGCATTGCAGGCGGGACCGTCGGGGCCAAAGCGGGCGGCCTGTACCGCCCGGGCGGCGTCCACCCGGGCCTTGATGGCGGCGGAGGACTCGGCCTGGGGCCGCCGGGACAGCTCGTCAAATTCCAGAGGGGGCACCTCCACATACAGGTCCACCCGGTCCAGCAGGGGACCCGACAGCTTGCCCAGATACTTTTCCACCGACTGGGCCGAGCACCGGCACCGGTCCGAGTAGCCGTACCAACCGCACTTGCAGGGGTTCATGGCGCACACCAGCATGAAGCGGGCGGGGAACTTCTCGCTGCCCGCCGCCCGGCTGATGACCACCTGGCCCTCCTCCAGGGGCTGGCGGAGCACCTCCAGCACGTCCTTGTGGAATTCGGGCAGCTCGTCCAGAAAGAGCACCCCATTGTGGGCCAGGGAGATCTCCCCCGGCCTGGGAATGGGGGAACCGCCCCCCGCCATGCCGGTGGCGGAGATGGAGTGGTGAGGGGATCGGAAGGGCCGCCTGAGCAGCAGGGGATGCTGAGCATCGGTGAGACCCATTACCGAGTGGACGGCGGTGGCCTCCATGGCCTCCTTTCGGGACAGGTCGGGCAGGATAGAGGGCAGGCGCCGGGCCAGCATGGACTTGCCCGAGCCGGGCGGGCCAACCATGGCGATATTGTGCCCACCGGCGGCGGCGATTTCCAGGGCCCGCTTGGCATTCTCCTGGCCCTTCACGTCGGCAAAGTCGGGACAGGCCAGATCCTCCGCCCCGGGCGTCCAGGTCTCGGCAGGGGAGAGGAGGACCTCCCCCCGCAGGTGAGCAGCCAGCTGGCCCACATCCTCCACCGGGTACACCGTCAGCCCCCCGGCCAGGGTGGCCTCAGCGGCGGAGGGGGCGGGTACATATAAGGTAGTGATGCCTGCCGCCCGGGCAGCCAGGGCCATGGGCAGCATACCGGGCACCGGCCTCAGCCTGCCGGACAGGGAGAGCTCCCCAACAAAGGCGCTATAAGGGTCGGGGGGCTTCAGCTGTCCTCCGGCGGCCAGGATCCCCACCAGGATGGGCAGGTCATACATGGTGCCTCCCTTTTTCCGGTCGGCGGGGGCCAGGTTCACCGTGATGCGGGAGACAGGGAAGGCAAAGCCGCAGTTTTTTACGGCGGCACGCACCCTGTCCCGTGCCTCCTTCACCGCCGCGTCGGGCAGGCCCACGATCTCAAAGGCGGGCAGGCCGCCGGACAGGTCACACTCGGCCCTCACCTCGTAGCCCGAGACGCCGGACAGCCCCAATGAGCGCACCTCGCACAGCACATGACCACCGCCCTTTCCGTCGTTTCTGATGGTTGATTATATCACATCCCAGGCCTGGTGGAAAGTCTTCCTGGCAGCGCCGATTTTTTCGTTGATTCAACCGTGCTTATTGTGTCATTAGCAGATCTTTTTAAACTGCTCGTTTCAGTACATACAGTTTCCTTTTCCGACCGGGTCGTACCCCTTGTTTTTCCGCTTTTCCGTAGCAAAACTCACAAATTCAACCCCATTTTTGGGGCAGAATAGAAAATTTTTGTTTTAAAGTAAGAATTGATTTACAAACCGATTGGATGGTGATAAAATGAAGGCGTTTTAGGAGCATATCTCTGTAAACAAATGGGAACTGCCAGGGTAATGGGAATCGGGCCCGGTTCTGAGGGGAAACGGGGACGGATTCCCATTGCCCTGGAAAAACGAAAAGGAGGAATCGTTTCAATGGCGAGAAAGCTGAAAACCATGGACGGCAACACCGCTGCTGCTCATGTGTCCTACGCCTTCACTGAAGTCGCTGGAATCTACCCCATCACTCCGTCCAGCCCCATGGCCGACAACGTGGACCAGTGGGCTGCTCAGGGCCGCAAGAACATCTTTGGCACCACCGTCAACGTGGTGGAGATGCAGTCTGAGGCCGGTGCCGCCGGTACCGTTCACGGCTCCCTGGCTGCCGGTGCTCTGAC
>CALWXT010000170.1 GCA_944385575.1 uncultured Flavonifractor sp.
GGCGATTTTCAGCGATCTGGGTCAGGGTCTGGGTCAGCTACTCCGGCCTTCTCAGAGGGAGATCAGCCCTTCGTCACATTGGGCACGTGGTCCACCGGGGACCAGTCGGTGACCGTGGTGTGCCCGCCGCTGTATATGGTAACAGACTGCAGGTTTTTCAGATTCCGCAGGGGGGAGATATCGCTGACATTGGTGAAGTCTAACTCCAGGGTCCGCAGATCCTGCAGGTTTTCCAATGCGGAGAGATTTGTGACAGACGGATTGGGACTGTCATAATAACTTTGTGCAGTGATGGAAAGGACATTGAGCTTTGTCAATTCGGCCAGGGGAGAGAGATCCACGGAGACATTTTCTCCATAGGCATAGAAATAGAACTCCCTCAGCTCCGTCAGATTCCGCAGAGGCTCCAAGGATGTGTCCGATGGCTTGGTAGTGCCGTTGTAGATGTAGAGGGCCTGTAGCTTTGTCAGGTTCGCCAGAGGAGACAGATCCTTGACACCGGCATACATTTGTAGATACGTCAGATCCGTCAGTCCAGCCAGACCTTGGATATCGTAGGGCTCTGGATCCAGTTCCTCGTTGCCCACAATAGCAGGATAGGGCAGGGTCAGACTCTGGAGCTTGGTGAGATTTTTCAGGCCGTCCAGGTCTGTGTAGGTGGCCTCATTGCCCCAACAGGACAACACACGCAATTCCGTGAGATTCTGTGCCCAGTCAAAATCTGCAATGCCGTTGACACTCAGCCTCAGTTCCTGGAGTTGCGTCAACCCGGACAGCGGTGTCAGATCGTCCAGTATAATATGGGTGTTATTGCTGCCGTTATCCTGAATGTGCAGGTTTTGCAGGTTGGTCAGGTTCGTTAAAAAGCTGATATCGTCCACAGTGATGGGGAGATAAAGAGATAATGCTTTTAAATTGGTAAGGCCAGACAACGGACTCAGGTCCTCTGCCATGCAGCTCAGCTGCAGGTTTACCAGATTTGTCAGCGATGCCAAGGGGGTCAAGTCTGTGATGGAACTGTTCATGTTTCCACTGTACTCATAGAACCCGAGTTGCTCTAACTGTGTGAGGCCGGCCAGGGGGCTCAGATCACTGATCTCACTGGCGGCGGGCAGCGTCAGCTCCCGTAGATTTACCATATATTGCAGCGGCTCGATGTCTGCGTCAGTCAAGTCAAGCTCACCCAAGTCCAGCTCGGTCAAATCGGTGCTATATTCCACGCCCTGGATGGTGATGGAGGGCACCTCCGCCTCCACCAGTTGGATCTTCTCGCCGTCTGCATCGACCGCTGTTTGGCCGCCCCCGCCGCCGATGGCGATGCCGATGCCCACAGCAACGACCACCGCCGCCGCCAAACCCGCGATCAACGCGGGCTTGGCTTTTTTCTTCTCCGGAGCGGGCGCCGCCGCGGCGCCGGACACCGGCACCTCCACCACCTGCTGGGACTCGATGGCGCCCAGGAACTCCGCCGCAGACTGGAACCGGTCCTCCGGCTGGACGGCAAGACCCTTCAGAATGGCTTTGTCCAGATACTCCGGGATCTCGATGCCGCACTGGGAGATGGGGACCAGCTCATCATGTTCCAGCCGTTCCAGCGCCTCCGGCGACAGGAAGCCGGTGATGGCGGCGTAGAAGCAGGCCGCGCAGGAGTACACGTCCGTGAAGGGTCCCTGCCGGCTCCGGCGGATGTACTGCTCCTTGGGCGCGTAGCCCACTTTCAGGATGACATCCAGGCTCTTGGACTTGTCACCGATGGAGTATCTTGCCGAGCCGAAGTCCAGCAGCTTCACGATGCCGTCCTTGGTGATGTAGATGTTGTCCGGCGTTACGTCACGGTGGATGAATCCCTCCGCATGGACGGCGGTCAGAGCTCGGAGCACGGGGATCATCACATTGAGGGCTTCTTCCACGCTGACCTTTCCGCCGTGATTGGCGATGTAGGTCTTGAAGGAGATGCCCTCGATGTAGTCCATGACGAAGTAGGACGTGTCATTCTCGTCGAAATAATCGGTGACACCGGCGATGTTGGGCTGGCCCATGAACTTTGCCAGAGTCCGGGCCTCCTCCTGGAAGCGCTCCGCGCCGTAGGTGAAGTCCTCCGTCCGGCTCTCTACTGCCACGGAGACGGTGGCGCCCACGCGGGTGGCGATCTCGTTGGGCATGAACTCCTTCACCGCCACCCGGGCCTCAAGCTTGGTGTCCCAGGCCAGGTACGTGATGCCGAAGCCGCCCTGGCCCAGCACCCGGCCCACGATGTAGCGGCCGTTCAGCACAGTCCCGGCCCGCAGGGCCACGGGGAATTTTTTCTCGTTCTCTGCCAAATCGAAGCCGCAGTAGGGGCAGGGACCCTCCGGGGCCTCCCGCTCCTGGAAGCAGTTGTAGCAGAGATTTTTCCGCTCAGCCATATCATCCCTCCACATAAAACCATCTGGTCGATAAGACCATCTTAGTTCCTTTCCGGGAGGAACTCAAGTATGCTGTTTGCATAGTATCCGGGCGGAGATTTCCTGCCTTTTGGCAGGGCAAGCAGAGCGTTTGGCTTGCCACTGGCAGCCAAACGCTTTTTGCGGGCTGACGCCCACACCCACTTTGGACGGCCCGAGGGCCGAAGGACAGAGAGAAGAGAAAATCACCCCTGTTTGGCCGTGTGAGCCGCTGTGTGGGGCGGATGGGGCGGGGAGGCATCCCCGTTGCCCACAAAAACCCTCTTACGGCCCTTGTCGAGGCCGTGTGGCGGAAGGCGGGGACTGCCGCCAGAACACGCTTTCACCCCAAAACCGAGAGTGAACCCACCGGTTGGAAGTATAGCAGGAGAAAACCCTGGCGCTTTTATAGCGCCTGGGCGGTCACTTCCGCCCGCAGTGCGGGCGGTTTCCG
>CALWXT010000171.1 GCA_944385575.1 uncultured Flavonifractor sp.
GCCTTGAACTTGCCGTCCCGCTGGTCATACTTGATGTCGAAGTTGGAGAAGCCGGTGAAGTGGATGGCCTCCAGGAAGTTTTTCAGCTTCTCGCACAGCTCGGGCTCCGGCTCGGTGATGATGACGGCGTGGTTGCCGATGGCGTGGCCGGTGTGCTCCTCCAGCAGGACGTGGCCCACGCACATGAGCCGCACCTTGCCGTCGGCGCCGGAGTAGTTGGTCACCACCCGCATGTAGCTGTCATCCCCGGGGATAAAGTCCTGCAAAATCAGGGAGTCCTCATACCCCGCCTCATAGATCTGGTCGATGACCTGGTCCACCTCTTCCCGGGTCTGGAGGACGTAGGCCTTCTTCTGGGTGGGGAAGGGGTGCTTCCAGTAGGTGTCCGACTCGGCGGGCTTGACCACAAAGGGGCCGTCGAAGGGCAGGGTGAAATCATGGCCCATACCCTTATGGTACACCACGGTGGCAGGGTGATCGATGCCGTATTTGTCGCACAGGTCGTAAAATTTCTCCTTGTGGATGAGCCCCTCCAGGGTAGCCAGGTCCACATAGGGTGCGATGACGTTTTCCGGATAGTGGGGCAGGTTGGCAGAAATGGCGTTGAGGTAGTTATCCCCGCAACCCAGCACCAGGATCTTCTTATCCGGGTACTCTTTGGCCACCTCGGTGACGTTTTTCAGCACCTGTTCCACGGTGTCATTGCCCTGCCGGATACGGTAGTCGATGATCTTGCTGCCGGCGCACACGCTGGCGGCAAACATACCGAACACGATGCTCTTCACCCCGTAGGCCTCGTGGAAGGCCCGGGCCATGCTGTAAGCGTTGATGTCCGCGCCCAGCAGCACGGGCACAAATTCAGTTGACATAAAGATATTGCGCCTCCTGAAAGCTGATCTCATACCAATCCTGGCCCAGGGGGATCACCCGGGCCGGATAGTCCGCCGCCAGACGGCGGGCCTGCTCGGGGGTAAGCCGCAGCTCCCGCAGGAGGCGCTCACCGCCCTGAAAACACCGGGACACCAGCTCGTCCAGGCTGGGGTCGATGGTATTGGTTTGGTTGGTCATGGTTTCTCTCCTTTATCCCGCGGCACGCTTGACCTGATACACGCCCTGGATCTGGCCCAGCTTGTTGATGACGGCGGTAAGCTCGCTCTGGTTCTTGACCTCCAGCACGATATTCACTGTGGCATAGCCGTCGGGCATGGAGCGGGCGGACAGGCTGGTGGTCTTGACCTTGGCCGCCGACAGGGCCATGGCCACATCCAGCGTCAGGCCGTCCCGGTCCTTGGCGGCAATCTCCAGGCTGGTCTGATAGGCGGACAGCTCGCCCTCCGCCCAGTGGACGTGAATCCAGCGCCCCTCCTCCTCCGGCTTGCGCCGCTCGGGGGCGGCGTTGGGACAGTCGGAGCGGTGGACGGACACGCCGAAGCCACGGGTGATAAAGCCCACCACCGGGTCGCCGGGCACGGGGGTACAGCACTTGGCGAACTTCACCAGGCAGTTGTCAATGCCCTCCACGATGATGCCGCTCTGGTCGTGCTTGCCGGTCTTGACGGGCACAGGGGGCGGGTTGCCGGTGGCGGGATGGATGGCCTCCGCCGCCTCCCGCTCGGCCGCCGTCTGCTCGGCGTGGAGACGGTTGAGCCGGGTCAGCTCATCCTTTACCCGCACCACCGCCTTCTGGGCGGACATGCCGCCATAGCCGATGGCGGCATACAGCTCGTCCAGAGTGCCGAAGCGCACCTTCTTGAGCACAAAGGGAAGCACATCCTCAGCGGTAATGGCGGCCAGAGACAGTCCCATGTGCTTGAGCTCCGATTCGAAGGAGGAACGGCCGGTGGCGATGTTCTCCTCCCGCCGTTCCTTCTTAAACCACTGGCGGATCTTGTTGCGGGCCTCGTTGGACTTGCAAATCTTCATCCAGTCCCGGCTGGGGCCGTGGGCCGACTTGGAGGTGATGACCTCCACGATGTCGCCGTTTTTCAGCTGGGTGTCAAAGGTGACCATCCGGCCGTTGACCTTGGCACCTGTCATGTGGTTGCCCACAGCGGAGTGGATGTTATAGGCAAAGTCGATTGGGGTGGCTCCGGCGGGCAGGTTGATGACGTCGCCCCGGGGGGTGAACACGAAAACCTCGTCGGAGAACAGGTCCACCCGCATGGTGCGCACGAACTCCTCGGCGTCCACGTCCTGCTGGCTTTCCAGCAGCTTGCGCACCCACTCGAAGGCGGCCTCCGTGCCCAGCTTGGCGTTGGCCATGCCCTGCTTGTACTTCCAGTGGGCGGCGATGCCGTATTCTGCCGTATGGTGCATGTCCCAGGTGCGGATCTGCACTTCAAAGGGGATGCCCTCCCGGCCGAACACGGTGGTATGGAGGGACTGGTAGCCGTTGGGCTTGGGGGTGCCGATATAGTCCTTGAACCGGCCCAGCACCGGCTTGAACATGTCGTGCATCACGCCCAGCACATTGTAGCACTCCGGGATGTCGTCCACGATCACCCGGAAGGCGTACAGGTCGAAGATCTCGTCCATGGTCTTGTTCTGGGCGTACATCTTGCGGTAGATGGAGTAGGCGTGCTTCACCCGGCCGTAGATGGTGCAGCGGATGCCCTCGGCGTCCAGGCGGTCCTGGATGCGCTTCTGCACCGAGGCCATGAACTCCTCATGGGCGGCGCTGCGGGCGGAGAGCTCATCGGCGATCTCCTTGTAGCCCACCGGGTCCAGATAGCGCAGGGAGGTGTCCTCCAGCTCCCACTTGATGCGCTGCATACCTAAGCGGTGGGCGATGGGGGCGTAGATCTCCATGGTCTCCAGGGCCTTCTCCTT
>CALWXT010000172.1 GCA_944385575.1 uncultured Flavonifractor sp.
TCAGGGTTCTTCATGATGGTGGACACCAGCACCAGGCCGGTCATGAGGCACACCACCACGGTGTCCCAGAAGGTGCCGGTTGCGGACACCAGTGCCTGGCGCACCGGGTTGCGGGTCTGTGCGGCGGAGGCCACCAGGGGAGCGGAGCCAAGGCCGGACTCGTTGGAGAACAGGCCGCGGGCCACGCCGAAGCGCATGGCCACCATCAGGCCCTGTCCCACCAGGCCGCCGGCCACCGCGCCGGGCTTGAAAGCCAGGGACAGGATGGCGGAGACGGCGGGACCGATGAAGTCGTAGTTGATGCCCAGGATGATGAAGCAGCCCAGGACATAGAAGATCGCCATGAAGGGCACCAGCTTCTCGCACACGCTGGCGATGGCGCTGATGCCGCCGATGATGACGATGGCGGTGAGGACGCCGCCAACGATGCCGATAACAATGGGCGGGATGCCGATGGGGATGTTGTTCTCAATGACCTCGGCAATGGCGTTGATCTGGGTGCCGCAGCCAATGCCGAAGGAGGCCAGGGCGGCCAGGGCGGCAAAGAGGACGCCCAGCCACTTCATATTGAGACCACGCTCCAGGGCGTACATGGCGCCGCCCTGCATTTTGCCGTCGGGGGTACGCACCCGGTACTTGACGGCGATGAGGGACTCGGCATACTTGGTGGCGATACCGAACACGCCGGCAATCCAGCACCAGAACACGGCGCCCGGTCCACCCAGGAAGATGGCAGTGCCTACGCCCACGATGTTGCCGGTGCCGATGGTGGACGCCAGGGCGGTGGTGAGGGCCTGGAACTGGCTCACGTCGCCGGGAGCCTCCGGGTCACGGGTGATGGACAGCTTGATGCCTGTCCAGGTCTTGCGCTGGATGACGCCGGTGCGCACGGTCATGAACACGTGGGTGCCGAACAGCAGCACGATCATGGGTAGGCCCCAGATAAAGTCGTCCAGCCAGTTGATGAAATTGATGATGATTTCCACACGCTCTCCTCTTTTCTCTCTTTATTTATTGGTTCTGCTCCAGCCACTTTTTCAGCTGCTCAGCCATGGCGGAGTTCCCCTTCTCCTCCTGCTGGGCCTGCTGCTGGAGATACCGGCGCACATCCCCCTTGCCCGCCGATTTCTCCGAGCGCCGCTTCTTGAAGTCGCTGAGCTTCTCCCGGTAGCCGCAGACACAGGCAAACATCTGCTTCTCCCCCTCACCCCGCAGCTCCATCTTCTTGTGGCAGTTGGGGCAGCGGGCGTTGGTCACCTGCTTCACGCTGCGGCGGTAACCGCACTCTCGGTCGGGACAGACCAGCATCTCTCCCCGGCGGGTCTTGACCCGCAGCAGGTACTTGCCGCAGTCGGGACAGGGGGAGCGGGTCTGGTTGTCGTGGCGGTAGGTGTCCTCGCTGGCCTTCACCTGGCTCACCAGCCGGGAGGCAAAGTCCCGCATCTCCGCCACGAAGGCGTTCTCCTGTTCCTTCCCCTGGGCGATGTCTCCCAGCCGCTTCTCCCACTGGGCGGTGAGGGAAGCCGACCGCAAATCAGAGGGCGCCAGCCCCACCACCTGGATGCCCTTGGAGGTGGGCCACAGCTCCTTGCCCCGGCGCTCGATATAGAAGGCGGAGAACAGCTTTTCGATGATATCCGCCCGGGTGGCGGGGGTGCCCAGGCCGCCGGTCTCCTCCAGGATGCGGCTCTGGTCCTTATCCTTCACCTGGGCCGCCGGATGCTCCATGGCGGTCAATAGGGTGGCCTCGGTGTACCGCTTGGGCGGCGCCGTCTGGCCCTGCTGGGTCTTGGCCCACCGGACGGGCAGCTTATCCCCCTGGCGTAGCTCGGGGAGGGTCTGCTCCTTCTCGTCCTCGTCGGGGTCCTCCTCGTCCAGGGCAAAGGAGCGGTCATAGGCCGCCTTCCAGCCCTGCTCCTTCACGATCTTCCCCCTGGCGTGGAGGACCTCGTCCCCCACCTTCACCTTCAGGGTGACCTCCTCATACTGGAAGGGCGGCAGCAGCACCGCCAGGAAGCGGCGCACCACCAGGTCATAGATGTTCCGCTCCGGGCCGGACAGCCGCCACAGCTCGGGCTGCTCCTCGGTGGGGATGATGGCGTGGTGGTCGCTGACCTTGGCGTTGTTCACCAGGTAGCGGGTCTGGAGGGACCGGTTCATCAGGATCTGCTGGGCCAGAGGCTTGTACTCCTCCACCAGCACGCTGCGCAGCCGCTCGGGCAGGGTGGGCACCACGTCGTCGGAGATATAGCGGGAGTCGGTCCGGGGATAGGTCAGCAGCTTGTGGACCTCGTAGAGGTTCTGCATGATGCTGAGGGTCTCCTTGGCGGAGTAGGCGTACTTCTTGTTGGCGTCCCGCTGGAGCTCCGTCAGGTCGTAGGCCGCCGGGGGCGGGGTCTGCTTCCAGGTCTTTTTCACCTCAATGAGGGTGCCCGTGCCGCCAGTGAGCGCGGCGGCGAGGCGCTCCGCTTTCTCCCGGTCAAAGGTGCGGGCCTGATTGTTTTTGTCCCGCCAGGTGGCGGTGAAGCCGTCAAAGCCCGCCCGTACCGTCCAGAATTCTTTAGGCTGGAAGGAGCGGATCTCCTCCTCCCGATCCACGATGAGGGCCAGGGTGGGGGTCTGAACCCGCCCGGCGGAGAGCTGGGCGTTGTGCTTGCAGGTCAACGCCCGGGTAACATTGAGGCCCACCACCCAGTCTGCCACGCTGCGGGCCCGGGCGGAGTGGTACAGGTTGTCATAGTCGGCGGCGGGCTTTAAGTG
>CALWXT010000173.1 GCA_944385575.1 uncultured Flavonifractor sp.
TCCCACTTGATGCGCTGCATACCTAAGCGGTGGGCGATGGGGGCGTAGATCTCCATGGTCTCCAGGGCCTTCTCCTTCTGCTTCTTGGGAGACTGGTACTCCATGGTGCGCATGTTGTGCAGCCGGTCGCAGATCTTAATGAGGATCACCCGGATGTCCTTGGCCATGGCCATGAGCATCTTGCGCAGGTTCTCCATCTGCTCCTCCTCTTTGGAGGTATACTGCACTCTTGTCAGCTTGGTGACGCCCTCCACCAGGTCGGCCACCGGTGCGCCGAACAGCTTGGCGATCTCCTCATGGGTCACCCCGGTGTCCTCGATGCAGTCGTGGAGCAGGGCGGCGATGATGGAGTCGGTGTCCAGCTCCAGTTCGGCTACGATCTCTGCAACCGCCAGGGGGTGGGTAATATAGGGGGAACCATCCTTGCGCAGCTGCCCGGAGTGGGCGTTGTCCGCAAAGGTGAAGGCATTATACAGCCGCTGAGCGTCCAGGGCCGGGTTGTAGGTTTTGATCTTATCTTCAAGCGCCTGATACCGCTCCAGAATGGGGTCCATACAGGCACCTCCTTCGTCGTTCCAATCTTTATTCCGGTTTATCCCCGCATCTGGCGCAGGCGGCGGAGTATCCAGGAATCCTCCAGGTCCACCTTGCCCTCCACCGCCTGCAAGGCGATGTGCAGGTGGTCGGTGGTGTGCTCCAGATGAATGAGGCCCCGCTCGTCAAAGACCTCCAGGCACACCAGGGTGCGCATCACGGTCTCCCGCCGTCCGGCGGAGCGGGCGATGCTCCGGGCCAGCCGGTGGGCGGTCTCCTCCAGGGGCGCCGGCTGGGCGTGGCCCTTCAGGTAGCGCCAGAGCACCACAAATTCCTCCCGGCTGGGCAGCAGCGCCTCCGCCTCAACCGGGGTCAGCTCCTCACCCCGGCGGAATTTTTCATACAGGGCCCGCTCGGCCTGGGCGCGGGTGAGGGCGGGGCGCAGGTCGCACACCTGCAGCTGCACGGTGCGCCAGCCCCGGTACTCGTTGACCTGGGGCGTAAAGGCCACGTCTATCCGGTCCCCCACGGCCACAGCCGCCTGGGCGGCAGTGGCGGAAAAGAAGATGGCGTCAAAGCTCCGTCCGGCGGCGGCCAGCTTCAGCTTCAGGTGCCGCCCCCCTCCCACCTCGCTGAGGGCAGTGATCAGGCAGCCCGACAGGGAGAACACCGGCTTGGGATTGCCCGAACCATAGGGTTCCAGCAGATCCAGGCCCTCCACCCCGTCCAGGGTGAGCAGGCCGGGGTCCTCCACCTCGGCGTCGATATCCAGCACGGAGACCATCTCCTCCCCGCCGGTGGCGGAGCAGACATAGTCGTTCATAGCCTGGGTAAAGGCGGGGATGTTTTCCTCCAGAATGGTGAAGCCCGCCGCCAGCTCATGGCCGCCAAAGCCCTCCAGCAGGGGGGCGCAGTGTTCCAGGGCGGCAAACAGGTTGAAGCCGGCGAAGGACCGGCAGGAGCCCTTGCCCTTGCCGTCCTGGAGGCAGATCATAAAGGTGGGGCAGGAGTATTTGTCCGCCAGGCGGGAGGCCACAATGCCCACAACGCCCTGATGCCAGTGTTCCCCGGCCAGCACCAGCGCATACCGCTGCTGCTGAGGCAGAGCCTGGGCCAGGGCCTGGCACTCCTCATAGATCTCCGCCTCAATGGCCTGCCGCTCCCGGTTGAGCTGGCACAGCCGTGCCGCCAACTCCTCTCCCCGGACGGGGCTGTCGGTGAGGAGCAGCTCCCCGGCCAGGGCGGCGCAGCCCATCCGGCCGGAGGCGTTGATACGGGGCGCCAGGGTATAGCCGATGGTGCCGGAGGTAAGGGGCCGCTCCTCCAGGCCCGCCTCCCGCAGCAGGGCCTTCAGCCCCGGCCGGGCGGTGTGCCGCAGCCGTTCCAGGCCCAGGCGCACGATGGTGCGGTTCTCCCCGGTCAGGTTCATCACGTCTGCCACTGTGCCGATGGCCGCAAGGTCGGCGTACCGCTCCAGCAGCTCCCGCTGCCGGCCCGGCCCGCCCAGGGCCAGCACCAGCTTCAGGGCCACACCCACCCCCGCCAGGCACTTGAAGGGGTAGGGACAGTCGCTGCGGTGAGGGTCCACCACCGCCACAGCCTGGGGCAGGTCGGCCTTGCACTCATGGTGGTCGGTGACTACCAGATCCACCCCCAGCGCCCGGGCGTGGCCGGCCTCCTCCACGGCGGTAATGCCGCAGTCCACCGTCACCACCAGGCTCACGCCCTCCCTGCTCAGGGTGTCCAGGGCGTCTGTATTCAGGCCGTAGCCCTCCTCCATCCGGTCGGGGATGTAGGGGATGACCTGTCCCCCTTCGCTCCGCAGAAAGTCGGTGAGCAGGCAGGTGGAGGTGATGCCGTCCACGTCGTAATCGCCGTAGACCGCGATAGTCTCGCCGTCCGCCAGGGCGCGGGCCACCCGGGCGGCGGCCTTGTCCATATCCTTCATCAGCAGCGGGTCCCGCAGCTGGCCCAGGCCGGCATCCAGAAAGGCCGCCGCCTTCTCCGGGGTGTCCAGGCCCCGGGCGCACAGCACCATGGCCGCCAGGGGCGGGATGCCCGCCGCCTCCATGGCCTGCCTGCTGCCGGACGGGCAGGCAGCCCGGTTCCACTGTTTGTATTTCATTGGGCCGCACCACCCTTCCATGCTCAAAATTACCCTTTATTATATCAAATATCGTTCTGTGTGACAAGAGGCCGCAAAAACCGTCCGCCCCAGTCCC
>CALWXT010000174.1 GCA_944385575.1 uncultured Flavonifractor sp.
ACGACGCCACCGGCTTCATCAACCTGTGGGGCCTGCCGGACACTGTGCTGGCACTGCGGGATCAGGGCAAGCTGAATAAGTAAGCGGAACCACCATCTTTCTGCGGGCGGCCGCAGGCCGCCCCTACCGTGACCGTAGGGGCAGTCTGTAGCCGCCCGCAATCCAAATAGGGAGCGATTGATTATGAAACTTTGGGCCGGACGGTTCCAAAAAGAGACCGATACCCTGGTGAACGACTTTAACTCTTCCATTACCTTTGACGCCCGGATGTATCAGCAGGATATCGCCGGCTCCATTGCTCACGCCGCCATGCTGGGGAAGCAGGGCATCATTGAGGAGCACGAGGCCGAGAAGATCATCGAGGGTCTGAAGGTGATCCTGGCCGACATCGAGGCCGGGCAGGTGGAGTTCTCCATGGAGAATGAGGACATCCACATGAACATCGAGACCATGCTGACCCAGCGCATCGGCGACACGGGTAAGCGGCTCCACACCGCCCGCAGCCGGAACGACCAGGTGGCCGTGGATTTCCGGCTTTATGTGAAGGGCGAGATCCCCAAGATCATCAACATGGTGCTGGATCTGGAGAAGGTGCTCATCAAAAAGGCCCAGGCCAATCTGGAGACCGTTATGCCGGGCTATACCCACCTCCAGCGGGCCCAGCCCACCACCTTCGCCCACTACATGATGGCCTACGCCAACATGCTCCGCCGGGACGTGACCCGGCTGGAGGACTGTCTGGAACGGATGGACGAGTGCCCCCTGGGTGCCGGCGCCCTGGCCACCTCCACCTATCCGGTGGACCGGTTCCAGACTGCTGCCGCCCTGGGCTTCCAAAAGCCCACCGACAACTCCATGGACTCCGTGTCCGACCGTGACTTCGCCATTGAGTTCCTGTCCGCCTGTTCCAT
The DNA here is from genome assembly GCA_944385575.1 of uncultured Flavonifractor sp. Classification (GTDB taxonomy): domain Bacteria; phylum Bacillota; class Clostridia; order Oscillospirales; family Oscillospiraceae; genus Flavonifractor. The sequence continues at coordinate 912 of CALWXT010000174.1, forward strand.
CCTGATGATGCATCTGTCCCGGTTCTCCGAGGAGATCATCCTCTGGTGCTCCTGGGAGTTCAAATATGTGGAGCTGGACGACGCCTATTCCACCGGTTCCTCCATCATGCCTCAGAAGAAGAACCCCGACGTGGCCGAGCTGGTCCGGGGCAAGACCGGCCGGGTGTACGGCTCCCTCATGACCCTGCTCACCGTCATGAAGGCCCTGCCGCTGGCCTACAACAAGGATATGCAGGAGGACAAGGAGTGCGTCTTTGATGCCATCGACACCGTGGAGATGTGCCTGCCGGTGTTTGCTGCTATGCTGGACACCCTCACCGTCCTGCCCAACAACATGAGAAAGGCGGCCTCCGGCGGCTTCATCAACGCCACCGACTGCGCCGACTATCTGACCAAGAAGGGCATGCCCTTCCGGGAGGCCTACATGATCGTGGGCCGGCTGGTGAACATGTGCATCAAGGCGGGGGAGACTTTGGACACCCTGCCTCTGAAGGATTTCCGCTCCATCTCCAACCTGTTTGACGCCGACGTGTATCAGGCCCTGGAGCTGAAGACCTGCGTCAATGGCCGGAAGGTTTACGGCGGCCCCGCCAAGGAGGCCGTGGAGCAGCAGATCGCCAATATCCAGGCATTTGTGGAGGCGCGGAGCCATGAGTAAGCCCAAGGTATTTATTGACGGTCAGGAGGGAACCACCGGGCTGCAGATCCACGAGCGGCTCTCCGGCCGGGACGATATCGAGCTGCTGGTCATTGATTCTGACAAGCGAAAAGACTTAACAGAGAGAAAGAAGCTCATCAACGCTGCCGACCTGGTATTCCTCTGCCTGCCCGATGCCGCGGCGGTGGAAGCGGTGAGCCTCATCGAAAATTCCCATACCCGGGTGATCGACGCCTCCACCGCCCATCGCACCGCGCCCGGCTGGGTGTACGGCTTCCCCGAGCTGTATAAGAAACCGGAGGAAACCATTGGGAAAGCTAGGTTTGTAGCCAATCCCGGCTGCCATGCCACCGGCTTTCTGGCTTCGGCGGCTCCGCTGGTTTCCATGCGGATTTTGCCCAAGGACTACCCCCTGACCTGCTGTTCTCTCACCGGCTACTCCGGCGGCGGCAAGAAAATGATTGCCCAGTATGAGAGCGGGGATAAGGGAGAAGACCTTTACAGTTCGAGGGTGTATGGAACCACTCTGAAGCACAAGCATTTGCCCGAAATGCAGAAGATCTCCGGCCTGGATAACCCGCCGGTGTTCACGCCGGTGGTGGATGACTACTATAAGGGCATGGCCACCACCATCTATCTCCATAACCGCTATCTGGTGGGGCAGCCCACCGCCCGGGAGCTGGGCCTGATTCTGATGGCCTATTACGCCGGTCAGCCTCTGGTGTCGGTGGCTCCCTACACGGAGGAGCCGGCCTATCTGGCGGCCAACGCCCTGGCGGGTACCGACAAGCTGGAGCTCACCGTCAGCGGCCATGAGGGGCAGAGCATTGTGACCGCCCGGTTTGACAACTTGGGCAAAGGCGCTTCCGGCGCGGCGGTGCAGAACATGAACCTGATGCTGGGCTTTGAGATGACCCGCGGCCTGGCGCTGTAAGGAAAAGGAGTGAACGATATGAAACAGATCCCCGGCGGCGTGACCGCCCCCAAGGGATTTACCGCTTCCGGCGTCCACTGCGGCGTGAAGAAGGGAAAGGGCGACGGCAACCAGCCCGCTATGAGCAAGATGCCCGAGGTGCTGGAGGGTAAAAAGGACCTGGCCCTCATTGTGTCCGAGCAGCCCTGCGTGGCGGCGGCGGTGTACACCATGAACCGGGTGAAGGCCGCCCCCCTGTATGTGACCAT
>CALWXT010000175.1 GCA_944385575.1 uncultured Flavonifractor sp.
ACAAGATCAGCGCCATGTTCCGCCTGCCCCACCAGAGCGGCTCCCTCCACGAGATCCTCACCATCTTCGCCGTCCAGGGCCTCAACCTGCTGAAAATCGAGTCTCGCCCTATCCCCGGCCACGGGTGGGAGTACCTGTTCTTCCTGGATTTCACCGGCGACCTGTCTATGGATGGCATGGACGGGGTGCTTCATGAGCTGAGCCAGCTGGCGGCGGAGTTCCGCATCCTGGGCAACTATAAGGGGTACGAGGGATGAAGGATAATGTAGTGCTTATCGGCATGATGGGCTGCGGCAAGAGTACGGTGGGAGCACTTCTGGCCAAGCGCCTGGGCTTTGCCTTCGTGGACACCGACCAGTACATCGAGGCGGCCATGGGCCGCACCATCCCCGATATCTTTGCCAAGGAGGGGGAGGCCGTTTTCCGGGACTGGGAGCTGGGCGCTGCGGAAGAACTGGCCCTGGGGAAAAAGCAGGTCATCGCCTGCGGCGGAGGCCTGCCCACCCGGTGCGATTCCATCGCCAGCTTAAAATACAGCGGCACGGTGATCTTCCTCCGGCGGGACCCGGGGGAGATCTACGACAATGTCTCAATGAAAGACCGGCCCCTGGGCCGGCAGGGGAGAGAGGCGTTCCTGGAACGGTACGCCGCCCGGGAGCCTATCTATCTGGAATGGGCCGACCATGTGGTGGACGTGCAGCCCACTCCAGTGGAGACTACAGAGCGGATTTTGGAGGTGCTGAAGGCATGAAGTTTCTGGTGATCAATGGGCCCAACCTGAACCTGCTGGGTCAGCGTGAGCCCGGCATTTACGGGGAGAATACCTATGAGAGCCTGTGCAAGCGGCTGAAAGACTTTGCCGCCGCCCACGATTCCACCGCGGAGTGCTTCCAGTCCAATTATGAGGGTGGGATCATCGAGGCCATCCACGGCGCCCGGGGAAAGTACGACGCCATCGTGATGAATCCCGGCGCCTTCACCCACTACTCCTACGCCATTCTGGACGCCCTGAAGGCGGTGGATGTGCCCTGCATTGAGGTGCATATCTCCAATGTCCACCAGCGGGAGGAGTTCCGGCACAAGAGTGTTACCGCCCCTGCCTGCGTGGGCCAGATCTGCGGCCTGGGCTTTTATGGCTATGAAGCGGCCATGGGTTACTTTCTCTCGAGAGAGAACGTAACCAAAGAGAGCTTTCGTGGATAATTAAAAGGAGTTTCTATGAAAAATCCGGTTCCCCTGCCCCGCATCGGCATGCGGGTAATCAAAACCGCTGTGGCGGTCATGGTGTCCTACGCCCTGTTCCTCCCCTTCGGCCTCACCTACCGGGAGGAGCTGGGAGGCGTGCTGGGCCAGATGGGGCCTTTGTATGCCTGCATCGCCTGCATTATCTGCACTCAGAGCACTCTGGGCCAGACCTTCCAGCAGGGGATCTCCCGGCTCATCGGCGTGATCGTGGGCGGCGCTCTGGGCACCGCCACCCTGCTGCTGGGCACCGCCCTGGAGAATCTCTGGGTCAAGACGCTGGTGCTGGGGGCGGTGTGCGTGGCGGGCGTGTGGATCTGCCTGCTCATCAAGCGGCCCACCGCCTGCGGCATGGCCTGCATCCTGCCCTGCGTCATTCTCATCACCGGCCTGACCGGTGCCACACGGTATTATTACGCCGCCGCCCGGATCATCGAGACCATTGTGGGACTGCTGATCGCTCTGGGAATCAACGCCGCCCTGCCGGATCACCGGCCGGAAGGGCAGAGGGGAGAGTGCGATATGAAAGTGGAAGTGGACAACACCACAAAAAAGCTGTGCGTGATCGGTGACCCGGTGGAGCACTCCAAGTCCCCGCTGATCCAGAACACCATGATCCGGGAACTGGGGCTGGACTACCTCTACCTCTGCCAGCCGGTGCCCCGGGGCAAGTGCAAAGAATGGCTGGACTGCGCCAAGTTTGCCGGCTACGCCGGCTTTAATGCCACCATGCCCCACAAGGAGGAGCTGGTACCTCTGATGGATGAGCTGGACGCTGACGCAGCCCTTATCGGTGCGGTCAACACCGTTTGTATCCGCGACGGCAAAGCCTGGGGCTACAACACCGACGGAGAGGGCTTCCTCCGTTCCCTGGCTGACGAAGGTATCGACCCGGCAGGAAAGCATGTTCTGGTACTGGGAGCCGGCGGGGCCGCCAAGGCGGTCTGCCTCAAGCTGGCCCAGGCCGGGGCGGAAGTGACGGTGTGCAACCGTACTGTCGATAAGGCGCAGGCCATCTGTGACCACGACCCGGCCCATCTCTATCCGGCTGGTTTTGATACTGCTACCTTATATAATAAGGCACAGAGCTGTGATGTACTGGTGAACTGTACCTCGCTGGGCATGGCGGGGACGAAGGGACAGTTCGAGGACTTTTCCTTCCTGAACGGCCTGAAGCCCGGGGTTCCGGTGGTGGACCTGATCTATGCCCCGGCCGAGACCGAACTGCTCCGCCGGGCCAGGCAGAAAGGGCACAAGACCGTCAACGGCTTCGGTCTGCTGGTCAACCAGGCGGTGCTGTCTCTGGAGCACTTTACCGGCACCGAAATCAACGCCGCAGCCATGAAAAAAGTGCTCTCCGGCCTGCTATAAAGAAAGATGGAAAAATTCAAAAATCCCCCTTGACTTTGGGAGAAAGTTGTACTATTATTATTAAGCGCCTGTTTAGGGCGTATTGTGCGATGATGCGGGAGATTGCTCAGAGATGAGGTAACTTCCGCGGAGTATG
>CALWXT010000176.1 GCA_944385575.1 uncultured Flavonifractor sp.
CACGCGTCCGCGAGGAACAAAGGGCTATGCCCGCACAGTGACAACCACCAGCTTCGCTGGTGGATGTGTTCATTGTATTTGGTTATTCCGCGGAGATCATATAGTAGTAGACGGGCTGTCCGCCGGACAGCAGGGTGATCTCTGCGTTGGGGCAGCACTCGGTGAACAGCTCTAGGGCCTTCTGAGCGTCCTTCTCCGACACGTCCTCCCCGTAGAAGATGTTGATAAATTCCGCATTCTGCTGGTTCTCATCCTCCGCCAGCCGGCGCAGCAGCTTCTCCAGCTTCCGGTCGGTGCCGAACAGCTGGTGCTCGGTAAGAGCCAGATAGTCGCCCCGCTTGATGGCAAAGCCATCAAAGTCGGAATCCCGGGCGGCGTAGGTAATCTCGGAGGTGTGGACGTTACCGATGGCCTCGGTCATGGCGGCCACGTTGGCCTCCTCCTCAGCCTCCGGGTCCATCACCATCAGAGCGGAGATGCCCTGGGGCACTGTCTTGGTGGGCAGGACCACCACCTTCTTGCCTTCGGCAAGGGGCACACACTGCTGGGCGGCCATGATGATGTTGCCGTTGTTGGGCAGCACGAAGACGATTTCCGCCGGAGTGGCATCAATCTCCTTCATAATATCGTCGGTGGAGGGGTTCATGGTCTGACCGCCGCTAATGACACCGTCAGCGCCCAGATCCCGGAATACAGCGGCCAGGCCGTCGCCGGCGGCTACCGCTACCACACCATACTTCTTTTCGGGAGCGGCGATCTTCCGGCCGCCATCCTGGTGGTCGTGGTCGTCCTCCAGGTCGTCGGTGCTCTGGATATGGCGGCCGGCAGCCAGATCCTCGGCCTGGGTGCGCATATTCTCGATCTTGGCCAGCTCCAGAGTACCGTACTTCTGAGCTTCGGTCAGGGCAGCGCCGGGAATGTCGGTGTGGACGTGGACCTTAAAGCAGTCGTCGTCCTCGCCAATGACCAGGCTGTCGCCGATGCTATTCAGATAGGCCTCAAAGGACTCCAGACCCTTGTTGGAGGTCTTGCGCACGATGAACACCGTGTCGAAGGTGAAGGTGATCTCCTCGGCAGCGATGGCGGCATAGTCGGTCTTGGTCTCAGTCTTGACGTCCTCCGCTCCGTCGGGCAGGGGCACCCCCCGCAGGGAGTCCAGCATGCCCTGGAGGATGACCAGGAAGCCCTTGCCGCCGGCGTCCACCACACCCGCCTTCTTCAGCACGGGATTCATTTCAGTGGTGTGCTCCAGGGCCACCAGGCCCTCCTGAATGGCGGCCTCCAATACGGCCTCCGGGTCGTTGGGATTCTTGCGGGCGGCGTCGGCCGCCCGGGCGGCGGCCAGTCGGGAAACGGTGAGGATGGTGCCCTCAGCAGGCTTCATCACCGCCTTGTAGGCGGCGGCCACGCCGAAATCCAGGGCGATGGCCAGATCCCGGCCGTCGATGGTGTCCTTGTCCTTCACTGCCTTGGAAAAACCCCGGAACAGCAGGGACAGGATGACGCCGGAATTGCCCCGGGCGCCCCGCAGCAGGGCGGAGGCGTTGGTGGCAGCCACCTCGCCCACCGTGCGGGGCTGCTTTTTCTTCAGCTCGGTGGCGGCGGTGGAGATGGTCAGGCTCATATTGGTGCCGGTGTCCCCGTCAGGTACGGGGAATACGTTCAGCTCGTTGATCTGCTGTTTCTGTAAATTGATGGAGGCGGCCGCGTGGATCAGCGCCTGGGCCAAAGACGCTCCGTCAATACGCTCTCTCATGTCTGTGTTCCTTCCTTTCGATGGCGGTCGGTCAGCCGATGACCATGGAGTCGATGCACACGTCCACATTGCGCACTTCGGCGCCGGTGGTGCGGTGCACGATATAGCGGACCTCGCTCATGATGGAGCGGCTTACCGCCATCAGGTTCACGCCGTTGTCCACAATGATGTGCAGTTCAATGGAAACGGAGGAATCCTCATTATAGGTGACCTTGACGCCTTTGCCCATCGATTCCCGCCGCAGCAGGTGGACCAGGCCGTCGGCCTTGGAGCGTACCGCCATGCCCTTCACGCCGTAGCAGTTGGTAGCGGCGGCGCCGGTGATATTGGTAAACACCTCGCTGCTGATGGTGATCTCGCCCTGTTCCGTCTGGAATTTCATGGATGCATCCCTTCCTTTCCTGGGAGTGGATCCGGCAAGCCGGACCGATGCAGATACCCGTTTAACCGGGGAACCTTAAATTCATATTTTGTCACTCTATTGTATTCTATTTTTGGGAAAATTACAAGGGAAAAAGTTTCGGGAAAGTGGGACAGGATACTTGTATTTTGTACCGGAAACGTGTACACTGATGACATCCGCAAATAAGTGGAAAGAAAAGGAGGCTGTTTGCCGCTATGAAGAAGCTGATCTGCGTTCTGGCCAAGCTGTTTGCTCTGCTGGCCGTGTTGGGCGCGCTGGTCTACGCCGCCGTTCTTTACTGGGATAAGATTATGGAGCTGGTGTGCAAGCTGAAGGGAATGCTTGGCTGTAAGGATTCCTGCTGCTGCTGCGACGAGTCGGAGGACTACGCCGACTGGGAGGCTTAAGGAAAGAAAAACAAAGCGGGCTGCCAATGGCAGCCCGCTTTGTTTTTTCTTACTTCGCAGCCTTGGCGGCACGGATGGCCTCGATGAGCATGGGAGTGACCTTGTACAGGTCGCCCACGATACCGTAGGAAGCCAC
>CALWXT010000177.1 GCA_944385575.1 uncultured Flavonifractor sp.
AAGATGCTCCGCCAGTCCGGCCTGTTCGACCGGCTGGAGGAAATGGGCATCAAGGACGGGGATATCGTCTCCCTGTACAACCTGGAATTCGAGTATCAGCGATAAGGAAACCGGGCCCGCCGTATGGCGGGCCCGGTTTTTCCTTACTGTGTGACGGAGATGACCACATTCCCCACGGTGACAAAAGCCACCTCATCCAAAGCCAGGATCTGGTCAAAGATTATGCTTTTCTGGCAGTTGACGGCGTCCTCCCCGTAGGCGCTGGTGCCGCCGGCGTGGGACAGATCCAGGGTGGTACCGTCGGTATAGGTGAGAGACAGGGAGAGCGGCTCGATCCAGTCCAGGCTGGGATCGCCCTCCCCGCAGACGGTGTAGTCCACCTGGATGGACAGGGGAGAGAGGGTGACGGTGTTGAGCACGGCCTCCGCCCCGTCCAGACGGAAGGTCTGCCCGCAGGGCAGGACCCGGGAGGAATTCTCAAAGTCCAGATGGAACTTCAGTGTCCAGCTCCCCTTTGCCAGGGTGGTGCGGGCGGTGTAGTCTTCGTTGTACAGCTCCAGATCCCGGAGCTGCACGGTGACCTCTCCCGGCTCGATGGGTGCGCTCTGGGTGCGCAGCTCCACGAACTGGATGGCGTTATCGGCGGGGTCGGCGTCGTAGAACCAGCTGCTGGCATGGCTGCCGCCTTTATAGCCGCGAGGCGTGGTATCATGGAACTGGAAGGAGAGAGGCAGAGCCTCAGTCTCCGGATTTGCGGCCCGGGCCAGGATGTCGTCGCCTACCAGGGCCTTTCCGTCCTCCCGCTGGATGGTGTACACCACTGCATAGCTGTAGGTATCTCCCACGATGGCGTCGGCGGTGATGGTGATGCCGTTGTCGGTGTCGGAGGCCCCCACGGGGTAGCCGATCCGGTCGATGACCTCGGCCTGGGCGGAGGAGCCGAAAATGGCGGAGAAGGCCGCCCCCACGTCCCCCAGCGCGCCGGTGGCACCCGCCGCCCCCAGGCTGAGCACCAGGGCGGCGGCAACTCCCACCGCAGCCAGGCGGCGGAGAGGCAGGACCCGGCGGGGCGCGGCTGCCTCTGCCGCCATCAGCCGGTCTACCATATCTTCCTTTTGCTCCGGGGTGAAGCGGAGCTGATCCATCGTATCGTGATAACGCTTCATGTCAGTTCCTCCTGTTCCAGATAGGTCCGCAGCTTCTGCCGGCCCCGCTCCAGACGGGTAAAGACGGTAGCCGGCTTTTCCCCCAGCAGAGCGCCGATCTCCTTGGCGGAGTAGCCCTCGTAGTAGTAGAGGTAGATGACGGCCCGGTACTTGGGGGGCAGCAGATCCAGCGCTGCCAGCAGGCTGCCCTCCTCCGACTGGGGCGCGGGCACCGCCTCCGCCGCATCCAGGGCCACCGTGGTGCGCCGCCAGTGGCTTTTCAGGTGGTCCTTGCACAGGTTGGCGGCAGAGCGGATGATCCAGGCGCGCTCGTGCTCGGGGCTGTCAAACTTCCGGGGATGCTGCAGCAGCTTGAGAAAAATGTCCTGACAGATATCCTGGGCGTCGTGAGTGCTGCCCAGATAGGTATAGCTCAGCCGGAGGATCAGATCGGAGTAAGTCTCCACCAGCCGCCGGGCCTCCGCCCGGTCCAATGTGGGAGCCATGTCTGTCACATCCTTTCCGCAGGGAATGAAAAGCGCTTTCACCCAGAATACGATTGAGGGCGGCCGGATTCTTCACAGAGGGTAAAAAAACCGCGGAAGCCGGGGGCTTCCGCGGTCTTTGAATTATGAGGCCGGAGGGTGGGGCGGCTGGGCGCCGGGGATGAGGTCATCCTCTTTGGTGTGAAGGAACTTCTTGATGACAAAAATCAGAGCCACGGCAGATACGCCGATCAGGGTATCTACCGGAGAGGCGTGGCTCACCACCAGCTGCCGGGCAATGGCGAACAACAGCACATCGGTGACGGCCCGCGGGGTGTGGAGGATCAGCATTTTCATAAACTCCAGGCCCACGATGATGTTCATAGCGCTTACCAGAAACTGGTCCAGATCAAACTGTCCCGCCAGCAGGGCTGTCAGGGAATCCTTCCCGGTCAGCACCATCTGCACCACAGTGACGATCAGAATAAAGGCGGCGATGACCAGCTCCAACACCCAGGCAGTCTTTAACAGCGTATACACGGCTTTTGCTTTCATAAACGGCTCCTTTCCAGATCGGGGCTGCTGAAAAAAGTATAACGGAAGGGGCGCGCCCCGTCAACCGTTCCGGGAATAATGCTGAAAAGCGGGGGAATACTGGAAAAGGAATTGACTTGGCGGCAGGAGTATGATATGATACCGGCAGTTGAAAAGGGAGTAGTTTGAAAGTCGTTCCGTCAACATCACGGCCGGTCGCCGGCCTGGCGGTACGCGCCCGATGTGGTAACAAGACTTTTCGGCAACTGTCGTCCTGGACGACGGTTGGCGGGAGGTCTTTTTTTGTTGCCCTCTCGCTGAATATCAACAAAGGGAAGGGATCTTATGACAGAACCGTATTACAGCAAGACCACGTCCCAGGCGCTGGAGGCCCAGCAGGCCGACCGGAAGGGCCTGACGGATCAGCAGGCCCGGGGCCGGTTGGAGCGGTACGGCCCCAACAAGCTGTCCGAGGGCAAGAAAAAGAGCGTGCTCCAGAT
>CALWXT010000178.1 GCA_944385575.1 uncultured Flavonifractor sp.
GGGGTTGGGGCTGTTTGTCATGGGCGAGCCCATCATCCGCCTGCTGTTTACCAGTCTGAACGCCCCCCTGGCCGGTTCTCTGCTGTCCACCCTGTGGCTGACCGCCATCTTCTCCTGCGTGACCCTGGTGTGCAATTCCGTGCTCCAGGCCTACGGCTTTGTCACCCTGCCCGTGGTGGTGATGGTGCTGGGGGGCGTGGTCAAAGTGGTCACCAACTATACTCTTGTGGGCATGGGGGAGATCGGCATCTACGGCGCTCCGGTGGGCAGCGTGCTGTGCTTTGCCCTGTGCCTGGCGCTGGATCTGGCCATCATTGCCCGGGTGGTTCCCCACCATCCCCGGTTTCTGCCCATCTTTGCCAAGCCGCTGGCCGCTTCCGCTCTCATGGGCGGCACCGCGTGGGCGGTGTACGGCCTGCTCAGCCGGGTGCTGTCTGTTGTTCCCGAGGGAGAGACGGAGCGGGTGCTCAGCTGGTCGGGCAACGCGGTGGCCACTCTGGTCGCCATCGGCGCGGCGGTGGCGGTGTATGCTGTGCTGATCGTGCTGCTGCGGGCCATTTCCCGGGAGGATCTGGCCCTGATGCCCAAGGGGGAGAAGCTGGCCCGGCTGCTGCGTCTGTGACTCTGTTTTCCACATTTTGGTCGTAATTAAGGCGGGGGAGGGGGAGAATTTCCCTGTTTCCCGGGAAAAATAGAAAAATAGCTTGATAAGGAAGAAAAACTGTGGTAGATTTTCAATATGCATCTCATTATACGGTGGAGGACCTGCGCCGGATTATGGAGGCGCTGCGCGCCCCGGACGGCTGTCCCTGGGACCGGGCGCAGACCCACCAGTCCATTCGGGAGAATATGCTGGAGGAGGCCTATGAGGCCGCCGACGCCATCGACCGGGGGGATGTGGACAATCTCCGGGAGGAGCTGGGCGACGTCCTGCTTCAGGTGGTGTTTCACGCGCAGATGGCCCGGGAGGAGGGCCGGTTCACCTTCGACGACGTGGTGGACGGGATCTGCCGGAAGCTGATCTTCCGCCACCCCCATGTGTTTGGCGCCCAGACGGCCGGAGATCCGGAGGGCGCTCTGTCCGCCTGGGACGCCCAGAAGCGCCGGGAAAAGGGGCAGCGCACCACGGCGGACGCCATGGACAGCGTGGCCCGGGCCATGCCCGCCCTGATGCGGGCGGAGAAGCTGCAGGGCAAGGCTGCCAAGGCCGGGTTCGACTGGCCGGACATCGCCCCTGCCCTGGACAAGGCCGAGGAGGAGCTGTCCGAGCTGCGGCGCGCGGTGGCGGAGGGCACCAATGTGGAGGAGGAGCTGGGCGACCTGCTCTTTGCCGCCGCCAAGGTGGGGCGCTTTGCCGGCGTGGACCCCGAGCACGCCCTCCAGGGCGCCTGCGAAAAGTTCATCCGCCGCTTCCGCAGGGTGGAGGCTCTGGCGGACAAGCCCCTGGACCAGCTGGACCTGCCGGCGCTGGAGGAGCTGTGGCGGCGGGCCAAGCGGGAAGAGACAGGAACTTAAAGGCCCAGTACCCTCGGGCTTTAAGTATATAGGAGCGGCGGCTGTTCGGTACGGCCGCCAAAAACTGCACAGGAGGAAAATAGCATGAACAAGACTGAACTGATCGCTGCTGTGGCCGAGAAGGCTGAGTTGTCCAAGAAGGATGCCGAGGCGGCCATTACCGCCACCGTTGAGGCCATCACGGAGGCTCTCTGCAAGGACGAGAAGGTCCAGCTGGTGGGCTTTGGTTCCTTCGAGGTGAAGACCCGCGCCGAGCGCATGGGCCGCAATCCTCAGACCAAGCAGCCCATTCCCATCCCCGCCTCCAAGGCCCCGGTGTTCAAGGCGGGCAAGGCTCTGAAGGACGCGGTGTCCAAGTAAGTTTCCGACGAATCAGGGGACGCTGTGACACAGCGTCCCCTTTCATTTCCAAAATAGGAGCGATTTTTCATGCGATTGGACAAGTGGCTGAAGGTCTCCCGCCTGATCAAGCGGCGCACGGTGGCCAACGAGGCCTGCGACAACGCCCGGGTTATGGCCAATGGGCGGCCGGTGAAGGCCAGCTATGAGGTGAAGGTGGGCGATCAGCTGGAGCTGAAGTTCGGCGAGACTGTCGTGAAGGTAGAGGTGCTGGTGGTGGCCGACAATGTGGGCAAGGCTGACGCGGCCGCCATGTACCGGGAGGTGCGCTGAGATGCGGCGTCTGGCCCTGCCCGCCCTTGCCCTGGCGCTGCTGCTGACGGGCTGTGGGTCCGGAGCGGCGACCGTTCAGAATTCTCTGTTCGCCATGGATACGGTCATGTCCTTCACCCTCAACGGAGAGGGGGACACACAGGCGCTGCAGGACACTCTGGGCGAACTGGGAGAGATCATCCACGGCCTGGAGGACCGGATGTCCGCCACCGACGAGGACAGCGAGATTTACGCGCTGAACCACGCCCAGGGACAGCCGGTGTCCCTCTCCCCCGAGACGGCCGAGCTGCTGGAGCAGGCCCTGGAGCTGTGCCGGGTCACCGGCGGGGCTCTGGACATCACCGCCTATCCGGCGGTGGAGGCCTGGGGATTCCCCACGGGAGAATACCGGGTGCCCGGCCCGGAGGAGCTGGACCAGCTGGTCGGGCAGATCGACTATACCCGCCTGGAAGT
>CALWXT010000179.1 GCA_944385575.1 uncultured Flavonifractor sp.
CGCACAGGTCTTTACCGCGCCGGACACGGCTACAAATTCATCTAGATTCTGGGTGGCATCGATCAGGTCAAAGGCCTGGATCAGCCGCAGGCCGGAGACTTTGGACAGGTTGGGCACGATCCGGCGCAGATACTCCTCGTCTGCATTGATGCCGGTACCGATGGCGGTACCTCCCATATTGAGGCAGCGCATCTCATCCTGGGCCCGCTCCAGGCGGACGATGTCCCGCCGGATGGCCTCACTGTACGCCCGGAACTCCTGCCCCAGACGGATGGGCACCGCGTCCTGCAGCTGGGTGCGGCCCATCTTGATGACGCTGTCAAACTCCTCCGCCTTCTGAGTCAGGGCCTTGTACAGCCGCTCCAGCTGGATCTGAGCCCGGATCAGCAGCTTCAGCACCGCCATTTTCCCTGCGGAAGGAAAGACGTCGTTGGTGGACTGGCCGTAGTTGACGTGATCGTTGGGATTGACCAGCGTGTAGTCGCCCTTTTCGCCCCCCAGCAGCTCAATGGCCCGGTTGGCAATGACCTCGTTGGCGTTCATGTTCAGGCTGGTGCCCGCCCCGCCCTGGATGGGGTCCACGATGAATTCCTCATGGAGCTTGCCCTCGGCGATCTCCTCGCAGGCACGCACAATAGCATCGGCTACCCGTTTGTCCAGCAGGCCGATCTCATAGTTGGTAATAGCGGAGGCTTTTTTGATCTCTGCGATGGAATTGATGATCTCCGGATGCATCGTCAGGCCGGTAATATGGAAATTTTCGGCCGCCCGCAGGGACTGAACCCCGTAATAGACGTCCTTGGGCAGAGTGCGCTCCCCAATGGAGTCGTGCTCGGAACGATACTTGGTTTCTTTTTGATTCATGGTCCTGTCACCACATTCCTTTCGCTTCCCGCTCAGTCCAGGGACCGGGGGATCAGCTGACAGCGGATAATATCGTCATAGCTCTGCCGGCGAACCATCAGCTCATCCCGTCCCCGGCTGACCAGCACCACCGCCGGCACGGGGTTGTTGTTGTAGTTGCTGGCCATGGCATAGCCATAGGCACCGGTACAGAACTGCGCGAAGATATCCCCTCGTTCCGCCGGCGGCAGAGAGATGTCCCGGACCAAAATGTCCCCCGCTTCACAGCACTTGCCGCAAACCGTTACCTGTTCCCGGTCCTCCGCATCCATTTTGTTGGCCAGCACGCCCCGGTACACCGCCTGATAGAGCGCCGGGCGGATGTTGTCCGACATGCCGCCGTCCACACAGACATACTTGCGCACACCCTTGATCTCTTTGATCTCACCCACGGTATACAAGGTCATGCCCGCATCCCCCACAATGCTGCGTCCCGGCTCGATGACCACCGCCGGGCGAGGCTCCTTCCATTGGTCGAAACGGGCGCTGATGCGTTCCAGCATGGGGTCCAGATAATAGCGGAATGGCTTGCGCTCCTCGTCGGTGTAGGTGATACCGAAGCCGCCGCCCAGATTGAGCTCGGACACGGTTACGCCAAAGCGCTCCCTGACCTGCCCCACTACGTCCAGCATGGCCTCCGTGGCCTGGATATAGGGCACCCGGTCAAACAGCTGGGAGCCAATATGGAAGTGAAATCCCAAAAAATCCACATGCGGGGCATCCATTGCCCGCTTCACAGCGGGGTAGAGCACGTCCTCATCCAGAGGGAAGCCGAACTTGGAGTCCTTTTTCCCCGTTACAATATAATCATGGCTGTCCGCCTTGACGCCTGGAGTAATACGAAGCAGAACGGCAACCCGCCGGTCCATGGCCGCACACAGGCGCTCGATCCGCTCCAGCTCACCCGCGCCGTCCACAATGATCCGCCCCACGCCTGCGGATATGGCCAATTCCAGTTCCTGAGGCAGCTTGTTGTTGCCGTTAAACTCGATCCGCTCCGGCGGAAAGCCTGCGGCAAGGGCCGTATGGAGCTCTCCCCCTGACACCACGTCGATACACAGCCCCGCCCGCCGCACCAGACGACACATGCCCAGTGTGCAGAAAGCCTTGGCTGCGTAGGCCACCCGGCTTCCGGGCCAGCGGTCCAGAAAATCCCGCCGCAGCTCCTCAAAGTGGCTTTCAATCACAGACTCGGAATAGACATACAGTGGAGTCCCGTACTTTCTGGCCAGTTCCGTCACGTCACAGCCGTCAAAAAACAGCGTTCCTTGCTTCGTCTCAACCATAAACCCAGACCTCCTTGTCGGTGTCACTCTCACAATTCCGCATATCAGATGCCAACTTTTCAAAAAGCCGGAAAACCCTGGACATACAGGCATTCAAGCTGTTCTGCATTTGGATTTGGCATTTCAAAAGTCCAGTTTTCCGGAAAATAAATTCATTTCGTCCAAAAATCCGGGCTTCCAATTTAAACAGAAAAAAATGCGTTGTTTTGCCCAGGATATATCTTTTCTTAATTTTTCAAATCAAGATAGTTTCTGCGTAGTGACTGGTGTATAATGAGCACTATGCAGCAAGCCGCCCGGTCCGGGCGGAAGAAGGAGGATGAGCACAATTGGAGTATCGGATTGAGCACGACACCATGGGTGAAGTGCGGGTACCAGCGGAGAAATACTGGGGCGCCCAGACCCAG
>CALWXT010000180.1 GCA_944385575.1 uncultured Flavonifractor sp.
ATCCCCTGCTCCCGGGCGGTGTCGGCTACCGCCTTTGCCACGGTGTCTGCCACGCTCTTGTCCAGGGCGGAAGGCAGGATGTAGTCCGCGCTCAGCTTGTCAGCCGGTACCAGACCGGCCAGGGCCTTGGCGGCCGTCACCTTCATCTCCTCGGTGATCTCCTTGGCCCGGACGGCCAGCGCGCCCTTGAACACCCCAGGGAAGACCAGCACGTTGTTGATCTGGTTGGGGAAGTCGGACCGGCCGGTGCCGATGACGGCGGCGCCGCCCTTCTTGGCCTCATCGGGCATGATTTCCGGGGTGGGATTGGCCATGGCAAACACGATGCCGTCCTTCATGGTGGACACCATCTCCGCCGTCACCAGATTGGGCCGGGACACCCCCACAAAGGCGTCCGCACCCTTCAGCGCGTCGGCCAGGGTGCCGTGCTCGTGGTTCAGGTTGGAGATGTGGGAGATCTCCTCCTGTCCGGGATTGAGGCCCTCGTCCCCCTCGCAGATGATGCCGTGGATGTCGCACATGACGATGTTGCCGAAGCCCATGGAGATCAGCAGCTTGCCGATGGCAATGCCGGCGGCGCCCGCACCGTTGATGACCACCTTCAGCTTGCCCATCTCCTTGCCGGTGACTTTGGCGGCGTTGAGCAGGGCGGCGGCC
Organism: uncultured Flavonifractor sp.; assembly: GCA_944385575.1. Classification (GTDB taxonomy): domain Bacteria; phylum Bacillota; class Clostridia; order Oscillospirales; family Oscillospiraceae; genus Flavonifractor. Next base: position 658 of record CALWXT010000180.1, read on the forward strand.
ACCACGATGGCGGTGCCGTGCTGGTCGTCATGGAACACCGGGATGTCGCACAGCTCCTTCAGCCGACGCTCCACCTCGAAGCAGCGGGGGGCGGCGATGTCTTCCAGGTTGATGCCGCCGAAGCTCTTGGAAATGAGATAGATGGTCTCCACCAGCTTGTCCACATCCTTGGTGTCCACGCAGATGGGGAAGGCATCCACGTCGGCGAACTCCTTAAAGAGGGCGCACTTGCCCTCCATCACCGGCATGCCGGCGGCGGGGCCGATGTCGCCCAGGCCAAGCACGGCGGAGCCGTCGGTGATGACGGCCACCAGATTGCCCCGGCGGGTGAGCCGGAAGGACTGCTCATAGTCCTTGGCGATGACCCGGCAGGGCTCGGCCACGCCGGGGGTGTACATGAGGGAAAGGTCTTCCCGGGTCTCGATGTGCTTGCGGGCCACCACTTCGATCTTGCCCGCCAGCTGGCGGTGGAGCTCCAGGGATTGCTCGTTTACGTCCATTTTCTGCTCCTTCTTTCTGGTGTTATACCATTTCTTCCGGATGGAATACTTCGTCAAACCGCTCGGGGGTGAGGAAGCCCAGGCTGATGCAGGCCTCCCGGAGAGAGATGCCCTCGGCGTGGGCCTTCTTGGCGGTCTTCGCGGCGTTTTCGTAGCCGATGTACGGGTTGAGGGCGGTGACCAGCATCAGGGAATTGTGCAGGTTCTCCCGGCACTTGTCCCGGTTGGCGGTAATGCCCTCTGCACAGTGGACCCGGAAGGAGTCCATGCAGTCGGCCAGCAGGCGGGCCGACTGGAGGAAGTTGTAGATGCATACCGGCATGAAGACGTTGAGCTCAAAATTGCCCTGGGAGGCCGCCATGCCCACCGCCACGTCGTTGGCCATCACCTGCACGGCCACCATGGTCACCGCCTCACACTGGGTGGGATTGACTTTGCCGGGCATGATGGAGGAGCCGGGCTCGTTTTCCGGAATGTGGATCTCGCCCAGGCCGCACCGGGGGCCGGAGGCCAGCCAGCGCACATCGTTGGCAATCTTCATCAGGTCGGCGGCCAGAGCCTTGAGGGCGCCGTGAGCGAACACCAACTCGTCCTTGCTGGTGAGGGCGTGGAACTTGTTGGGGGCGGTAACGAAGGCCTTGCCGGTCAGCTGGCTGACCGCCTGGGCCACGGCGGTGTCAAAGCCCTTGGGGGCATTGAGGCCGGTGCCTACGGCAGTGCCGCCCAGGGCCAGCTGCCGCAGGGGAGGCAGGGCCAGCTCGATCAGGGTGCGGTCCTGCTCCAGGCTGGAGCGCCAGCCGCTGATTTCCTGGGCCAGGGTGATGGGCACCGCGTCCTGCAGATGGGTGCGGCCGCTCTTGACCACGTCGGCGTTCTCCGCCTCCAAGCCTTTCAGCACCTTCACCAGCGCGTCCAGGGCGGGGAGAAGCCTGTCCTCCAGCTCCGTGGCCGCGGCAATGTGCATGGCGGTGGGGAAGGTGTCGTTGGAGGACTGGGACATATTCACGTGGTCGTTGGGGTGGAGCAGCTTTTCACCGGCCAGCTCGTTGCCGCGATTGGCAATGACCTCGTTGACGTTCATGTTGGACTGGGTGCCGCTGCCCGTCTGCCACACGGCCAGGGGGAAGTGGCCCTCCAGCTTGCCTTCCAGGATCTCGCCGCATACCCGGCCGATCAGCTCATACCGGCGGTCGTCCAGCTTGCCCAGCTGGTGATTGGCCATGGCTGCGCCGTGCTTGAGAATGGCGAAGGCCCGGATGATCTCCGCAGGCATCTTCTCCACACCGATTTTAAAATTTTCAAAGCTCCGCTGGGTCTGGGCGCCCCAGTATTTCTCCGCTGGTACCCGCACTTCACCCATGGTGTCGTGCTCAATCCGATACTCCA
>CALWXT010000181.1 GCA_944385575.1 uncultured Flavonifractor sp.
TATTTATGGAGGATGAAATTCGAAATGAAAAAGAGAATTCTCGCTCTGGCTCTCGCCGGAACTACCGCTTTTTCTGTTTTCGGCTCTGCCCTGAGCGCAAATGCGTGGGATCAGAACAATACCACCGATACCCTTTACGATGTTGATGCTTATCAGAGCTATAACCCTGTAGCAACTACTATTACTGCTTCTGCTGGTACTTCTGCAGAAACAACCACTATTTATTTGGTTGATACCGACGGTGATGGTACTTTTGAAGCTGTTCCCGATTGGACTGGCACGGGAGCAGGTGCAGGTAGCAAAAAAGCACTGAATACTTATCTGTCTTACAAGTGGGATATTCGTTCCAACTACGAAAAAGTTTTTGCGGTTAAAGCAGCAGCCGATGGAACAGTATTTTACGTAACTGACGACAATGAGCAGATTGTTGGAGTTAAGGATAATAATGGAACGTTAGTTGATTTGAATAAATCTACTTGGGGATATTTAGGTATTGAAAAGAAAGGTAATATCTACTTTGTTGGTGACGATAATTACAATTCGTTGGCAGAAGCTATTACCGCAGTAAGAGATACATCTTACCCTGAAACAGTACCAAGCATGTATGTTCATAAAGTCGATAGTGCCAAGGCTCCTAAATATGCAACTGAAGCAAATTTAATTGCTGCAACTCCTTATGTTGACAATGATGCATATGCTGCAGCTGGAAATGTTTTAACTACCACGCAGACTACACCTGGCAATAATCAAAATGAAATTGAGGTCACTCCCAACAACAATGATGCTTGGAATGAGTGGAATGAATGGACTTTCAACCCTGACCTGACTGGTGAAGTTGATGTAGAACCTTATGCAGTTTCCACTAGCATTGGTACAGATGGCAAGTTGGATATTGTTAAAACAGAGACTCCTACCATTTATGCTTATGACTATCTGTTTACAAACGATACCAAGTCTTCTGCAAGTACAATTGCTTCTGCATGGAACAATCCTAATTCTACTGAAGCAGCTGTTGCTAATACTCTGGTATCCAGTGGAACTGTTACTAAGGCTCTGAAAGCAGAGACTGGTCGTGGTAAAGTTGGCGTTGGTATCCGTTATGACGTTGTTACCGACTGGGAAGACTTCATGGAAGAACTTGCACTGAATGACGAGTTCCATTACAGCGAAGGCTGGACCGAATTCCGCGGTAACTACCTGGATATGTTCTACTCTGACCCGGTATTCGATCGTTGGACCGGCGAACTGGTTGACTATGTCGATGTAGACCTTTACAACATCGAACGTCTGCTGTGGGATATCTGGCAGTTACATGAAAAAGATGACTACTATCAGGCAAACACCTCTCAGCTGATTTACCTGATGCAGCAGTATGATAAGTACATCGGTAACTACATCGATAAAGCTGAAGTTACTTCTGACGACTGGGGCGATCTGCTTCTGTCCATTCTGGATGCTGCTACCGAGTCTGACTTCAGAAGCGCATCTGAATACAGAAAATATCAGAACGAAGTAGAAGATCTGCGCGATGCATATGAGATGGCTACCACCGTCAATATGATTCGTGGAGTTGAAGCTGGCATGTACAGCCTGTTGACCAGTGCCAACAGCAAGTTCAGAGCTGCTTCTGCTCCTGATAAAGCTACTCTGGGCGGCACTCTGGAAGGTCTGTTCTTCAACGTTGGAAATGTTCCTACTGAATACAGCGTTCTGCCCTCTAATCAGAGCACCAATGTTGATTACTACAACTACAACTACTATGTTGCAGCGCTGAACAACACATTTAATGTTGGTATCATCACCACCAACAATATTCCCAATAGCCTTGGTTTCAGCAATTCTCTGTCCAGAGGTTACTACTCGCTGTATCCGGCACTGGATTACCTGCAGGCTAACAACACCGCTATGCAGTATCCGGGCAATGGCGCTGCTGGTACCAACTACGGTGTATCTACCACCGATGAATACGAATGGTTCCTGAATGTTTATGAACTGGCTGCTAACATGAACGCTCTGGGAAGCGGTTCTTCCGGTAATACCAAACAGGGTTCTGTTGACGCTGTTAATGATGCTCTGAACGCTGCTGTTGCTGATCTGGCTGTCACCCGTACCCCCAACTCTGTTGAGCTTGGCGCTGTTGAAGACGCTATGACCAAGTATGAAGGCAAGATTGAGTCTGACTACGATGCAGGCTACTATGGCAAGTATGAACAGGCTTATGATTATGCTGAAAATACCGCTGAAGGTCTGTGGCAGACCAGAATTGCTGCTATGATCGTTGGTGTTTCCGGTGAAGCTCTGACCTACCAGGGCACTCAGGTCACTGTTACCAAGAACATGATGAAAGAACTTGAAGAGTCTATTACCGCTGGTAAGACCGCTCTGGAAGCTATTAAGAATAGCTCTGACTACAATGCAGCTCAGGTCAATGCTCTGAACAAGGCTATTGACGCTGCACAGCACATTGTTGATCTGTACGAAGGCACCGTTACTCGTTATGATGCAGATATTCAGTCTGTAAACCATGTCGCAACAGCTCTGGTTGGCGATAAAGACCAGTATGTTGTTTCTGATGTAGAAAACGCTATGGCTGACATCGATGCTGCTATCAACTACAGCGAAATCGTTATGGGCTGGTCCAAGAACGAAGCTGGCAAGTGGATGTATGGTACCGAGGAAGGCTACCTGTCCAACGGCTGGAACAAGATCGGCAAGACCTGGTTCTACTTCAATGAAGACGGCACCGCTAAACAGTCTGAATGGCTGAACGACAACGGTACCTGGTACTGGTTCAACTCCAACTGCGGCGCTGCTACTGGCTGGGCTAAAGTTGACGGCGAATGGTACTTCTTCAAGGGCAACAATGCTATGAAGACTGGCTGGGAAAAGGTTGACGGCAACTGGTACTACATGGCTTCTTCCGGCAAGATGGTTACCGGTTG
>CALWXT010000182.1 GCA_944385575.1 uncultured Flavonifractor sp.
TCTGATCCAACTGATCGGTCCTTCACTACAGCGTTTGCCGGATTGCTCAGCACGTCGGCATCCGGCGCGTTATCCATATTGATTCCAAGGCTGTGGAGAAAACTCCCGATCTTCTCCCCCAGCTCATAGGCCAGCCGGGTATCCCCCGATGCACCGATAGCGTCCATGTCTGCCGAGGCGTCATAGTCGAAGGCAGCATTTCCTCCAAAACGGGTGACTGTCCCACCCTCTTCATCTACAGATAAAAGCATTGGCAGTCCAATCCGCTCCTCAGAAAAGTTCTGGACATTTCCAGTCATCTTCCGGACTTGTTCGGGGTCCTGAAGATTCTGTGTGAAATAGATAAGTCCGCCCACCGGATATTCATTGATCGCCTCACGGGTCATATCTCCTGCTTCCAGAACCTGTCCCACTCCGGTAAGTGCTTCTGGTGTAATCATGAACATCTGCGCCGTCTTCTCCTCCAGAGACATTCCTTCCATGATCTCTTCAATTTTCATCTGCAGAATCTCCTCTTCCGACAGCGTTTCTTCCTGTTCAGTTTCTTCTTCTGACTGCTTTTCTTCCTGTTGGGTCTCCTGTTCTTCTATGGTCTGCACCACTTCCTCTTTTTCGTCTGTTTCCTGGGCTTTACTCTTCATCTGCTGATACCGGAAAACACCCAGAACTAAAAGGCAGATACAGACGCCTTCGGCGATCAGGACAGCCATTTTTACAGCCAGCCCCCTTCTTCTCTTTTTTCTATTCTTCATACTCCACTTTTATATTTGTACGTCTATAAATAATACGCACTATCAATTCGCTTTTTGTTCGATTTTTATTATTTTATATGCATTATCCATTTCGTCTATAATATTTATGTAGCCAAAATGTAGCCATATTTTTATTCACCTCAAAATTACCACTTACGTATTTTCCCAATTTTCATATTTAGGAGAATATTTATAATGAGGACCTGCTAATTAAGCATCTTGAAAAGATTTGTCACAGATACAGATAACACAATAGAGGAAAATTGAATTGTCTCCAGCTTTGTGGTTATAAGCGACTGATTTAAGACTTTCCCCCTTTAGAAACGTGCGCCTCTAAGTGCACATCGTAACAGGAATGGTCAAACTACTGTGCCTGAAATACTTCCCTGTTCTTTTTGACAATCACTATGAACCCTTAAAAATTGATGATCTGTTTCTTCTTTAAACTCCTTTTCTTATTATTTTTCACTCGTTAACATTAAAGCTCTTGTGTATTTAGACTTCGTTATACTTGTAATACCATTGATTGTTTCTATCGAATCCGTGAGTTCTTTCATATTAATTCTTGTTTCATATCCAGATTTTAATTCAATCTCAATTTGTATTTCTTTTGCCGTATTTTTATTTTTTAGATTTTGATAAATTACTTCATCAAGAACCAACTCATATCGTTCATCGACTCGACCCTCTTTACTTCCATCTTTATAAATTATATATTTCTGCCTTGTATTAATAACTTTAATGCACGGTGATAAATCATTAATATCATATCCTTCTTTCTCTAAAAGAGTAGAAACGGAACTATCGATATGTTCTTTATTATCCATCAAATTATCAGATTGTATGATACGTTCCGCCTCATATCGCTCTAATTGACCACCTTCTCCATTAGATTCACTTGCTACATTATATTTACAAGTAATATATTTTTTATCACCACAATTTCTTATTCTTATGGAAAAGTTGCTTTTCTCAAGAATACCGTTATCCGTATCAAAATACACATCTTCTTGCTTTTTAGGTTGTCCACTGTTGATAAGATAATCCTTTTGTTTTGCAATATCAAGAATGTCCTGAATTACTCTTTCTTTACTCACATTTTTTGATTATACATACTTCTTTTCAATCTCCACAGAGTTATTAACACTAAATTCTCGAATAAGTTGTTCCACTAACTGCTTATCATCCGAATAAAATTTTTCAGTTAATTCCAGAGAATGATATATTACCTCTTCTTCATTCTCTTGATTTGCAATATTTTTTATATCCTGTAGACTAACTATAGTACCATTTGCTTTTATAATATACACATCACCCTTTTTTTCTGTTTTATACATTTTTATTTTTTTCTTACAACAAATAAAATCATTTCTATTTACCTCAAAATCCCTTATATTGCATTTTGTTAGAGTTCTCAATTTTTCTAAAAATGCCTTTGGATTAATTATATCTAACTTTTGGAACCCTCTCCTATGCAAAAAATATTGACAAAGTATTGCCAAGCGTTCCGTACCTGCTCCATTTAAATTTGCCCACACTTGCATAGCTCCCATAACTACATGATCATCTAAATCACAAAAATCTTCTAAAGACATTGTCGCATGATTAAATATCTCAGCCAATATCGGAGGCAATTCATGAGGTTTTAAAGTCCCCTTAATGTATGAATCACATGCCTCACGTAAAATATCTTGAAGTAATCTCTCTGTTAAAACTTTAAAAGGATGGAAATAAATATTATTATACATCAAATATCTAGCATAAAAATATTCTTCCACATTACTAACATACTCCTCTTCTACGCCTACCTTCAACTCTCCGTCCGAATTAATGGCTATAGACATTCCTTCAATCAAGCGATCAAGATCAAACTGACCATAAGTAACTCCACACGCCCGAGAATCTCTAAGTAAATAGTCCATTCTATCCGCATCTAATTGACTAGAAACTAATGATGCAAAAATAAATTTTAAGTTCAACCCATTTTTAGAATATCTGTTTTGCTCAAACTTTCCATCTTTAACTTCGTTTCTACAGTCGATATAACTCATAACTAATTCTGGGAAATCTTCTCCCCATACTTTTCGCAATGTATGATTTATATCCGTCTCTTTAGAAGTAATAATTCTTTTAGTCCAGTATTCATGACTAAATGTATCTCTATTAATTCCCGCATCTTCAAAGGCATGAGAAAATGGTCCGTGTCCAACATCATGCAATAAT
>CALWXT010000183.1 GCA_944385575.1 uncultured Flavonifractor sp.
CGGTCCTGCCGGTGCCACTGGACCTACCGGTGCCGCTGGTCCTACCGGTGCCACTGGTCCTACCGGTGCTACCGGACCTACCGGTGCTACCGGACCTATCGGCGCCACCGGACCTACCGGCGCTACCGGACCTATCGGCGCCACCGGACCTACCGGCGCTACTGGACCTACCGGTGCTACTGGGCCTACCGGACCCACTGGACCTACCGGTCCCAGAGGCGCCACTGGTTCAACGCAGACCAGTTCCCTACTGTCTGCGTATTCCACGCCAAGCCAGCCGATCGCATCCGGCTCTCCCATGCTGTTCGATCAAAACGGGGTAACTTACGGAAATGCAATTTCCCACACTGCTGGAAGCGGAACCTTCACCATCAATCAGCCCGGCCTCTACCAGGCAAATTTCCATGGTGTGCTGTCGGCAGCCTCAACTTCCAAATTCCCCGTAAATATTGTCACATCCCTGCAGCAAAATGGCGCCGTCGTACCCGGTGCCTCGATCCCTCACAATTTCCAAAACAGCACGGAGAGCGTGCCTATATCCTTCTCTATTCCCCTCTCCATCTCCAGTGTCCCGACTACCCTTCAGGTGGTGGCCCAGGGTGCCAATCAAGTTCCCACAGCCATTACGCTGAATGTCACCAGACTGGGCGATCTTTCATCCTGACAAAAACGGAAAGCCGAACCCTTTAGGGTTCGGCTTTCCGGTCATAGCAGCGGGAGGTATTATGAAAATCGTTGTGTATGCCATCAGTAAAAATGAAGCGAACTTTGTGCATCGCTGGATGGATTCCATGTCCGAGGCAGACCAGGTTGTAGTTCTGGACACCGGCTCCGCCGATGAAACCGCAGATCTTCTTCGGAGCAGAGGCGCCCTGGTCACTGTCGAATGTATTGAACCCTGGCGCTTCGACGCCGCCCGCAACCGCTCGCTGGAACTGGTTCCGGAGGACGCCGATATCTGCGTGTGCACCGATCTTGACGAGGTATTCCATCCCGGCTGGCGCCAGGCACTGGAGGCCGCCTGGCTTCCGAATGCCGGCCAGGCCCGCTACCGCTATACCTGGTCCTTTCAGCCCGACGGCCGGGAGGGCGTGGTTTTCTGGTGCGAAAAGATCCACCGGCGCCACGGCTATCGCTGGGTACATCCCGTCCACGAGGTCCTGCAATGGGAAGGACCCGGTTGTCCGGGTCCTATGGTGACGGCTTTCGGTGTGCAGCTGGACCACCACCCCGATCCCACCAAGTCCAGAGGACAGTATCTGCCACTGCTGGAGCTCTCCGTCCGGGAGGCTCCTGACGACGACCGAAACGTACACTATCTGGGCCGGGAATACCTGTTCTACGGGCGGTGGGATGACTGTATCACCACACTGAAACGTCACCTGAGCCTGCCCACCGCCACCTGGGCGGATGAGCGGGCAGCATCCATGCGCTATATCGGTCAGGCATATCTTCAGAAAGGGCAGCCGGATCAGGCCAGGAACTGGTTCCTGCAGGCCATCGCCCAGGCCCCCCACCTGCGGGAGCCATGGATGGAAATGGCCCAGCTTCTTTACGCACAGGAAGACTGGGAGGGTGTGCTCTACTTCACAGGCGGTGCGCTGGCGATCAGCGACCGGCCGGACACCTATATCTGCGAGGCAGCCGCCTGGGGTCCCCTCCCCCACGATCTGCGCTGTCAGGCCTACTATCGCACCGGGCGGATACAGCCTGCGCTGGAAGAAGCGCAAAAGGCGCTGGCGCTGGCACCCGCCGATCCCAGACTGGCAGGGAATGTGGAGCTGCTCAGTCAGATGTGATAAACATGGCGTCGCCGAATGAGAAGAACCGATATTTCTGTTCCACCGCCTCCCGATAGGCGGCCAGGATATGCTCCCGGCCCGCCAGAGCAGACACCAGCATAATGAGGGTGGATTCCGGCAGGTGGAAGTTGGTGATAAGGCAGTCCAGCACTTTGAATTTGTAGCCGGGGTAGATGAAAATATTGGTCCACCCGGCACTTTCCTTCAATGTGCCGTCCTCTGCCGCCCAGGACTCTATCGTGCGACAGGAGGTAGTGCCCACACAGATCACCCGGCCCCCTTCCCGCTTGGTACGGTTGATGATCTCAGCGGTCTCAGCAGAGATCATACAATATTCCGAGTGCATCTCGTGATCCAGGATATCCTCCTCTTTCACCGGCCGGAAGGTACCCAGGCCCACATGAAGGGTCACATAGGCCAGACGCACTCCCATATCCTCCACCTGCTTAAGCAGTTCCTTGGTGAAATGGAGCCCGGCGGTAGGGGCGGCGGCAGAACCGACCTCCCGGGAATAGACGGTCTGGTAGCGCTCCGGGTCGTTGAGTTCAGCCTTGATATAGGGCGGCAGGGGCATTTTGCCCAGCTGCTCCAGCTTCTCCAGAAAAATTCCCTCGTACTCGAACCGGACCAGGCGGTTGCCGCCTTCCAACACCTCGGTGACCTCGGCAGTCAGAGCACCGTCGCCAAAGGAGACCCTGGTGCCCGGCTTCATCTTACGGCCGGGGCGCACCAAGCACTCCCAGGTCTTGTTTCCCCGGTCGATGAGCAGCAGCACCTCTACAGCACCGCCGCCCGGCTCCCGATGGCCGATCAGCCGTGCCGGAAACACCCGGGAGTCGTTGAGCACCAGGCAGTCGCCTGGCCGCAGCAGAGTGGGCAGCTCATAAAAGTGCATATGCCTGGTGGCTCCGGTTTCCTTGTCCAGAACCAGCAGCCGGGAGGCATCCCGGCGCTCCAGCGGAGTCTGAGCGATCAGCTCCTCAGGCAGGTAAAAATCAAAATCCGAAGTTTTTATGGTTGGCGCACCTCGATTCCAGTATAGTAGAAGTTCAGAATATCCCGATAGGTATAGCCCTGCTGCGCCATAGCGTAGGCGCCCCACTGACTCATACCCACGTTGTGGCCCCAGCCGGAGCCGGTAATGGTAAATATGGTAGAACCGCTGCCGGTGGAAGCGGAGGGCTGCATCTGAGAGAC
>CALWXT010000184.1 GCA_944385575.1 uncultured Flavonifractor sp.
GCTCAGACTTCCCGCCAATAACCCGGGAAAAATTTCCGGTTTGGCGACTTTTTTTACAAATATATTTCATTTGCCACCGTCCTATTGTCCATTTGATGTGCGTTCGTTATACTGGAGATAAGCATAAAATCTGCAAATGGAGGTGTTCATTTCTATGCTGCGCAAAATATCCCGCATCGTGGTATTTTTCTGTGCGCTTGCGCTTGTGACGGTTGGTACAGCGCTGGCGGCAGCACCGGCGGGTTCTCTGTTTGCCGTACCCAAGACCGGTATAGACGGCGTAGAGCGCTGGGGCTATATGGACGGAACGGGCAAGGTTGTGATCGAGTGTACCTACGCGGCGGCCGAACCGTTTGACGAGTCGGGCGTTGCGGCGGTGTATGATGACGCCGGACGGGCGGCACTGATCGACGCACAGGGCAAGGTTCTGACCGGCTGGCAGACTGCACCGCAGTCGATCGAGTATGAAAACAGCATCGCAGCCTTCCGGTATACCGACCGCACGATCTTTTTCACTGCTTCGGGCACGCGCATCGGTGAGTATCCGGGCGCGATTGGTTTTCCGGTCAATGAGCGCGTGTGCGTCAAGACCGGAGAGGGCAGGGAGGCCCGATACGGATACGTCGACCTGAGCGGTACGTCGGTCATTGCACCGGTGTATCTGGAGGCCGGACAGTTTTCGGGTGGCCGCGCGCTGGTGCGCGACTTGCAGGGCAACTGCCATTTGATCGGCACCGACGGCAGGGAACTGGCCGCGCTGCCTGCGGGTGCAGACCCGGCGACGCTGACCATCTATAATGACTGCGTCATCATCCTGTATAACCGCGCTGATAAGTACGCGCTGTACTCGGTCGAGGACATGCGCTTTGCGACCAGTTATTCGTATGATGAGATTTTACCGTTCCACGAAGACCGCGCGATGGCGCGTGTGGGCACCGACTGGGGACTGCTGACCGTGGTCGGCACCGAGGCAGTCAAACCGACCTACCCGTATATGAGCTATATGGGTGACGGCCTGTACGCCGTGCGCGGCGTGGACGCGGGCGCGTCGGTCATCGACCACAACGGCAAGGAAATTTACCGTACGGACACCTACGCGGGCGGTTTCCAGACCTTCCGGTACGGCATTTCGTGGCACGGCACGGCGGACGGCGACGTGGTATTCTTCAACGCGTCGGGCAGTCTGAAAAAGACGGTGTCGGGCATCGAGACGCCGGAGATCGTCGCGGAGACGGTCGCCAAGGTGTACAAGGACGGCACGACCCAGTACATCAACATTTACAATGGCCGTACCTTATATAATAATGTACGCGAATACGATCTTGAGGGCGGCATCCACGTGACGACCGAGACCTACGAGAAGTACCTGGGCATGCAGGAGGACGGCACCGAATACGGCTGGCACATCGAGTACCCGCGCCTGAGCGGGATGAAGAACGAGGCGGTGCAGACGCGCATCAACGACAGCATCCGCGCATTTTTCACGGCAGGGCCGAGCGGCCAGTCCGGACGCATTGCACTGACGGCGACCTACGGCATGTCGGTGGAAGGCGACGTACTGGTGGTATGGGCGAGCGGCGTGAGCGACCTGGGCGAGGCGGCGACCATCTGGGATACGTCGATCGGTCTGGATTTGAACACGGGCGCGCGCTACACAGCCGACAAGGACTTGTTTAACGACAAGCTGCTGGAGGTCACGAGCAAGCTGCTGCCGCAGAGTGCACCGTACTACGGCTCGCCGCGCATGGACAAGGACGGCGTGACATTTTTCCGTGACTACCCGGCGACGGGCACGGCGCAGCCGTACACCGAGAGCATGCATCTGACGTTCGACCAGCTGGCCGAGGCGATCAACTTTGACGGCGCGTGCTACCGTGCGCTGACCGGTTTTACGGGCACGGTGTACGCCGATGTGCCGTATAGCCACTGGGCGTTTGACTACGTAGCCGAGGTATCGTCCAAGGGACTGATGACGGGCGACGAGCGCGGCTTCCGTCCGGAAAGTCCGATTTTGACGAGCGAGGTCTGCGCGACGGTGGCGCGCGTGCTTGAACTGCCCGACGGCACGATGCCGGGTGTAGACGCGAGCAAGTGGTACGCGGGCGAGCTGGGCGCGGTGTACGAGGCCGGACTGCTGGACGGCTTCGACGTGTACTGGTTCGACCCGGAAGCGGTGATGACGCGCGCGGACGCGATGCAGCTTTTGGCGAACGTGCTGACGCACCAGGGACGCGCGGGCACGGAGATGAGCGCGAACGAGGTTATGAGTAACATTTCGCACTTCCCGGACGCCGAGCGCGTGCCGGCAAACCGCCGCCGTGCGGCAGCGATTTGTGTCAGAGCCGGACTTGTGCAGGGCGATGAGAACGGTCTGCGTCCGTCCGACGCCTTTACGCGGGCGGAATTTGCCAAGATCGTGCTGTCGATCGCGGAAAACTGAACCAAAAGAGACAATCCCCCTTGAACGGTGACGGATGAAAAATCGGTCACTGTGTAATCAAGGGGGATTTTTTAACAAAGTGTTGTCACAAAACCTGTGTAATATTACACTTGTGTTACGTCTCGGGGTGTCACATTGACTTTGCGTTTTAAGACTGTTATGATGTATCCATAAAAGAGGCGGGGCAGGAATGTCCCGCGAGATCAAAAAGGAGGAAATATTCCTATGAAGAATCTGAAGAAGGTTCTTGCTATGGTACTGGCGTTTGCATGCACTTTCAGCATGTTCGCTGGCGCTAAGGTGTTTGAGGATGTCCCGGCGGGCTCCGATTACTCCGAGGCTATCACCATGCTGTCCGACCTGGGCGTTATCCAGGGTAAGGACGACGGCAAGTATCATCCGGAAGACACTATTACCCGTGCAGAGGCTTGCGCAATGATCGCTCGTCTGATGACTGGCGACCCGAACGTATCTCAGTACGTTGGCGCTCAGTCCTTCACCGACGTTGCAAAGGGCTCCTGGAAGGATTCCGCAATCGGCTACTGCTACATCAACGGCATCGTAATCGGTGTTGGCAACAACAAGTTCGAGCCGGACCGTGCAATCACCGATGCTGAGTTCGTAACCATGGTTGTTCGTGCAATGGGTTATGAGACCGCTGACATGAAGCAGAACTATCCGTTCTCCTACATGTCCAACGCTCAGGCGATCGGCCTGCTGGACGGCACCAACATGGTAGCTTCCACCGACGCTCTGCGTGGTGAGGACGCTCAGGTTATCTACAACGCTCTGTTCGCAGACTACGCTCGTGGCGCTAAGCTGGTTAACACCACCCACGGCACCTCTGTTGAGTCTTACCCGACCCTGGCTGAGTCCGTTTGGGGTCTGGAGCGCGCAGCTGTTGGTACCTGGAAGGAGAAGGACGACGAGACCGCTACTCTGGAGTACTGCAAGGCTCATACCTGGGTAGTTCTGGGCGCTGATCCGACCGCTGAGGGTCACATCATTGCTTACGCAATCGAGGATGACAGCACCGATCTGTACACCGACAACAAGGATAAGATGGTTTACTCCTTCAAGTACGCTGGTGACGCTGATGCAGTTGCTGGCTACCAGGTAGAGCTGTGGGGCGAAGGCAGCCACGGTGAGCCTGAGTGGGAGAGCAAGAACGACAAGTACGTTTGGTCTGACAACTGGGAGATCAAGGCTATCAAGACCGTAAAGGGTCAGAAGGCTTATGATTACAACGCTTCCATGGCTGACTCCAAGCGCGACAACGGCGAGATCGTTATCGGCGAAGAGACCCTGAAGCTGGATTCCGTTGCTGACAACGCAAACGACGCTGAGAAGGTTCAGTCTGTTGATCAGTACCTGTACGAGGGCTACCACGGCGAGACCAAGCTCGACGACAAGAAGGTTGAGAAGGCTCTGAACATCCGTGACGGCGCTCAGTACAAGCTGGTTGACTGGGATTCCGACGGCGACATCGACTGGGCAGTTGTAAGCACCGCTAACTACTACAAGGTTGATTCCGTTTCCTCTAAGCGCCTGACCGTTTCCTACATGGATACCAAGGGCAAGGACGAAGAGGAGAACACCACTTCTAAGACCCTGACCTGGAAGCTCGACGACCTGAACGACGAGAAGGACTACAAGGTTAAGGTTGAGGCTCCGGAAGATCTGGCTGAGGGTGACATCATCGAGGTTACCTACACCACCGCTTACGACAAGTCCGAGAAGGCTGAGGTTGTTACCGCTACCGTAACCAAGGTTGAGGCTGACACCCATGAGCTGGATAAGGTTTCCACCAAGGATAACCTGGTTCTGACCTTCGACGGCGAGACCATGGAGCTGGCTCAGAACAAGGAAGTCGGCGACACCATCGTTCCGGCTAACCCGTCCAAGTACATTGGCTTCGACGAGGAAGAGCTGGGCACCGAGTTCAACATCTGGACCGACCGCAACGGCTTCATCGTTTACTCTGACTACGCTACCGAGTCCACCAACTACATGATGGTTCTGAACACCGCTGACGGTTCCGACAAGACCGGTGACCGTAAGCTGGCTGTTGTTGACTTCATCTCTGCAGACAACAAGCTGCACAAGGATGTTGAGCTGACCTCCAGCGCTCGTGTCCTGAAGGACGACGGCCGCACCGAGACCGGCGCTTACGACGATGGCGACCGTACTTTCAACGAGTCCCTGATTGTTGGTAATGTATACAAGTACTGGACCAACGAGGATGGCCAGATCACCAAGATGCAGGAAGTCGTTAATGATGAGAAGGCAACTGATTACGATTACGTTGCTAAGAACGATCGTCTGACCCTTGATGATAGCGAGTCCTATGCTCTGGAAGACGCTGATGTAATCTTTGCTGTTATTGGTGATTATATCAAGGAAGAGAAGATTAACGGAAATTATGCTGGCCTGAAGGTTAATGATTCTGACGTTCTGGCAGTTAAGCAGTCCGATATTCCGGATATCAAGGCTGGCGGCGACACCGAGCCTGAAGTTCTGGATACCGTTGCAGGTGCACAGGATGATTCGTGGATTGCTAATGACGCGAATGACTATGCAGAGTATACGGTTGCTCTGAGCGCTGACAAGAACAAGGACGTTTCTGCTGCAATTCTGGGCGTTGACAGCTTCAACAAGTTCAACGCTGGTTCCACCAAGGTTGGTCTGGTTACCAACGTATCCTACGACAAGAACGATGTTGTATCCATCGACGTTGCTTACAACGGCAAGGTTGAGACCATCTCCTCTGCTGAGAAGAAGGACTTCGACGATATCGTATCTGTAATGGATTACGACGGCAAGAACGACACTGAGGAATACTCTGTTGGCAGCCGCACCGAGACCATGAACTACACTGACTATGATGGTATCATGAAGGGCACCAACCTGAAGGATTACCTGAACAAGAGCGCAGCTTACGCTGAGATCACCGTTGATGCAGACGGCAAGCTGACCGACGTTATGTTCATGGATCAGAAGGGTAACGATACCAATACCGTTATTGGTAACTACTACCAGGTATCTCGTAAGGTTATTACCGATGTAAATGAGGGCAAGTGGATTTCTACTTACAACGGTGTTGCAACCTACGCTTCTAAGGATGCTCTGTACACCATCGACACCAAGAATTCTCAGACCGTAGCTTCTGACTTCGCTGATGAGGTATTCTACTACACCATCGATGGCAAGCCGACCAGATACAATAGCTATGAGGACAAGGCTCTGGCAATTCTGGAAGGTTGGGATACTTCCGCAACCTTCGCACGTACTAACTTCACTGAGAATCCGGACATCAGCGTAGCTGAGGCTTCTGATGTCGAAGTTTCCGACATCCACAACGATGCTGATGCTGCAAACGATACCTACTATGTAGCTGATATCGCTTCCAAGATCGCTGACGACGGTAAGGGCGACGTAGTTGCTGTTTACATGTTCGAGGACGACATGGATGAGGTTATTAACTATCAGGGTAGCGCTATTGTTACCGCTTCTCAGGTAAAGGTTGGCGAGAAGACCACCGTTAATGTTGATATTGCAAGAGTTGACAGCAACATCGATACCGACAAGCTGTACATCGACGTAGTCGATAAGGACGGCGAGAAGGTTCTGGACGAGGTTGAGGTTTCTGAGGGTGACAACACTGTTGATACCTCTAAGCTGGCTGCTGGCGAGTACCGCGTAAAGCTGTACGGCTACAACACCGCTAACAAGGAGTATCAGTTCCTGGTAGACAACCGTCTGGTAGTTTCCAAGCTGGGCGTAGCTGGCGACGTT
>CALWXT010000185.1 GCA_944385575.1 uncultured Flavonifractor sp.
ACAAGTGTGACTGTCAAGAAAAAGTTTCCTGGAAACGGAATTTACCTCTTGACAAAAGTCACTTCATAACAGAAAAAGAAATATATTATGATTTAATATCATAGTCAGGAAAGGAAATTGGGAATATGGAGTGTGGAGATCATGTGGCGGATTTGATTGGAGAGACATTGCCAGAGGTTATGGAGCAGCTGATCCGGGAATATCCCCCAAAGGAGGGAGATATCAGCAGAATAATGCAGATCCCGAGCAGTGAGATAATAAAAAGGATGAAAGAAGAATTAATAAAAAATGAATTTAATTTTTACCCGAAGCAATGGAGATAAATAGCTTTTTCTATTCAGGAGTTTGTATGGAGAATTATTGGGTTCCTCATTCCTAAAAATGCCAAATGTTGCAGTAACTAATTGCAAAAATTTCGGATTTATCTTATTATAGGTTGAAGAATCATTTGAGGAATATTTGTTGCAGGATAACTCCTGACATGGATCGGAGAGAATGCTCTGACAGTTGATACGATGGAGGAAAAAATGGAAGGATCAGAAAATATAAAGTTCGAAATAAGAGTGCTTCAGGATAAGAAAAAGACTGAAAAGAATATGTATAAGTCCATCCAGATAATGATGGGAACATTCATAGGTGCCTTTTTTGGCTTTTCATGTTTCCGGTTGATTCAGGATCTGCCACAGTTGAATGATTATCAAAGCCCGGTTATTTTCTGGGTTTCGCATCTTCTCCTTCCGGGACTTCTTCTTCTTTTTTTCACCCTTTTCTTTTTGATTCATCTATTTCGGGCAAAAAGAGAAATAAAAAAGCTTGACAATAAACTTTTTGAATTATCTCAGGCCGGCAAATGAATCTGCCGGCCTGAAATAATATTATAAATTAGCGGCTTTAATATCAGCAGAGAAAGGGGATCGGATTTCAGAATGAATGTCATTCCTTAAATGCTTTTGGGCAATGACTTTTCTCTTTTTGGCAGTAGAGACTTCGGTATATATTTCTGTAGTCTTTATGGAACTATGCCCCATTAATATCTGTATTACCCGGATATCCACATCCGCATCTACAAAAGAGGTAGCGAAAGTGTGCCGAAACATGTGTGGGATGATCCGCAGGGAAATATTGCAGGCATCTCTGTGATGGCGGATCATGTTTCTGGCAGACTGCTCGGAATACCGCGTCCCTCTGCCGTTAACGAATAGATAGCCGCATTTCTGAATTTCTTCTGTATGCAGTGAAATATAATATTGCAACGCTTTCAGCACATCCTGATTTTCAATTGGAATAATACGTTCTCTTGCCCCTTTTCCCCAGATACGCACAGACTGACCGTAAAGATCAAGCTGCTCAGGTACCAGGCAGCAGAGTTCTGAAATGCGCATACCGGTAGCAAAAAGCAGTTCTACAACGGCGACATTTCTTGCGGCCGCCTTTTTGGCATAAGGTGTTTTGGCATCAGAAAGTTCAGAATATAAAGAGCGGAAGAGCCTGATCAGAATATTGGTCGGAATGGTGGCCGGAAGTTTCCTGGGCTCCTTATATTTCATTTTTATTAAGTGGAAAGGGTTTTTTTCAATCGGAAGAATCTTCATTTCCTCCAGATAGAAGAAAAAAGCCTTTACGGAGGCGATTTTCCTTTTTGAGGTACTGGAAACAAAGGTTGACTGCAGATATTTGATATGCTCCCTGATGCAGTCGATTGAAAACGGAGAGTCAAAGCTGGAGGAGAACCTGATAAACTGTGCCAGATCGATCCGGTAAGCCTTAATGGTCTTTTTATCCAGCTTTTTGGGGGATTTACAGTAGGCGAGATATTCGTTGATGAGTTCTGTGATAGGTTGCATATGGATGCTCCTCCTTTTTTGCCCTTATTATGTGGTGATACAACATATTTGTCCATAACAGAGTGTTGCGCGATGAATTTGATCGGTTGTGTGTACGCAATAATAATATTTGTTGATTCGTAAAACTGGATATGTTATGATAAAAAAAGGAAGAAAACCGGGCGGAGGAGGAAACTGTACCATGAGATACGGCTTTTTATTTGGCGCTGGAGCGGAGGTTGGTTATGGGCTTCCTTCCGGAGGGAAATTTGCCCTGGATATTTTCAGGCAGGATACGACGGAAAGTAAAAAAGAATTCAAAGCCATGCGGGATTCAGTTGATTCTACAACTACTTATGCCTCAAACTGGCTTCCGCGTGATTACATGGGACGGAGCATAAGCTCTTTTGGCAAAAGCGTATTTCAGAATATTATCAAGGATACGGTGGAACATAAGCGGAGCCATATCGTTCAGAAACTGAACGCTTTTGATGAAACTGCCCGGAAAGCTGCGGATAAACTGCAGAAGGAAGGGATCGACAGTAAAGAAGTTATGGAAAGACTGCTGAAGAGGAGACTGGACAATCTGCATATGAATCAGAGTGTTGCCTTTATCAGTGAGTTTGCTGAAGGAAACCAGCTTTTCCATAATTCCTATTTTGCTGCTTTTCTGCTGATTTATAAGAATAAAGGTATCATGGATATCCAGGACCGGCCTGAATTTCGTAAAATCATCCTTTCCATCCTTCAGCTTCAGATAGGAGCGTTAAGCGAAGAACTGACAAGAAAAATAAATGATGGAATTTTCCAGAAAAAAGATGATGACATAGATGTGTTTGATGATCTGGGAGAGATTATCCAGCTGAATTATTCTGCCTCGGGGATCATCGGAATGGAATATCTGATGGAAATGCGGGAGCCTGACAAAAAGACCGACAGCGGAAAAATCCTGTATCTTGCCCAGACGATCATGGAAGATATATACGCGTCCGTATTGGACTATAAATCCCTGATTGATACAAACTGGCATTATTTATACAGCCCTTCTTCGGACTGGGCCAAGTTCTGCAAGATCAGCATTTTCCTGCTGACTGTCAGAAGTTATATCCTTTCCAGTGCGGCTCAGGCAGATCTTACCAAAAGCGACGGATATTATAATCTGCTCAAAAAGGCGATAGACGATGGTAAGTTTGAGGTATCCGCCATTGCCACGACAAATTATAATACGTTTATCCAGAAGATTGTCGGACAACAGGTTGCTTACCTAAATGGTTCAACCGAAATGTGGTACGACCCGTATCTTAACCGGATCGGGGAGAAGAGCAGCCTGAATGCAGCAGAAAGCCACCTTCTCGTCCCGCTGATGTTTACGCAGAGCGGTACCAAACCGATGACATCCATAGACATGTCAGTACAGTATGTTGATACTTTCCGGATGTGGCAGCAGTCCGATGCAGTTGTAGTTGCAGGATTTGGATTTGGGACAGATGATGAGCATATAAATGGAATTCTCAGGACCCTGATTGACGTGGATGGCAAACGATTGATTGTTGTGAGACTGTTTGATGGAAAGACAGAAGAAGAGGAAGCCGGACTTATTGGTGATAAGCTGAAGGTGAGCAGGACCAAAAATATAAAAGTGATACTGGTAGATGCATCAGGAACGCAAATTGGAACCCGGATAAAGTGGACTGAGTCACTTCTGAATATAAAGTAATTAAATATTTCCGTTGAGGAGTATGGAGGAAGAGCAGGGAGGCCGTGGAACTGGTAAAGGGATTCGTATCCCAGTTGGAGGAAATTCCCGATGGGTGCTCGGAAATATTTCCATTTAATGTTATCGATGAATTGAAACAGGAATATCTGGAGTGACGGATGGAGTTTGTCTGGAGCATATGGGATGCTTTAGACCATTGATGAATTTCCGGACAGAACTGCTGGTTGACAGATATATTGTGGAAATAGTGGATAAATTGTAGTAGAGTTGTGGATAAATGCAGGATAATATGCAGTTATCT
>CALWXT010000186.1 GCA_944385575.1 uncultured Flavonifractor sp.
CACTGCCCACCTGTTCAGGCTCGGTGCGAGGTTACTTCACTTGCCGCAAGGCAAACTTCACTGCGAAAGCAACTTAACATTTTGCGTCAGCAAAACTCTTATCTTGCCGCAGGCAAACTTAACTATATAAAAACGGCACATCCCGACTCCGTGCCCGGAGAGGGCAAAACGGATATAGGATGTGCCGCCCTGCCAGGGCGGTTGGTGAAGCCGCCCGACAGGAAAATGTGGAAAGGAGATTGCGAATTACTCAGCGTCAGAAGCGGCGCCGTTTACACGGTCATAAGCGCCCTGGAAGATTTCAACCAGCTCGTTAACGCCAGCGTTTTCGAGGTCAGTCAGATACTGCTGCCAGGAAGCATCATCAGTGCCGTTCTGAACAGAAGTAGCGACATAACGGTCAACGATGTCAGAGATGATGGGCTGAATCTGGTTCAGTCTCTGAGTTTCCTCAACAGTCATCAGCATCTTGGGAACGTTGGTACCACGAGAGAGCTGTTCTTCCTTACCGTTGACGTACTGGAATTCGAGCAGGGTAACTGCGTCGTAGGTGTACTGGCAAACGGTATCGTAGTATTCGTCGAGGACGATCATAGAACCACGAGCAGGAGTGGTGTTGGTACGCATATCACCGAAGGAGGTGTAAGGCTCAACAGGAATGATATCGCCGTTTTCGTCGAGGTTGAAGCAGAGCATGCCGTTCTCGTCTTCATAGTAGTTGTAGCCAACAGCGCCCCAGTTGGACTGAACAGACAGAGACGGATCGGAAATCAGGTATTCAACAAAGCAAGCGATAACTTCGGGGTACTTGCAGTCAGAGGTGATGGTGGTGTTAGAGGTATCCTGCATCTCGGAGTAGTTGAGCGGGAAACCAGACAGGCCGCCATCTTCACCAGTCAGCTGAGGAATAGGAGCATACTCATGACGGACAGCGTTATCGGTGATCTGCATATCGGTCCAGAGGCCGACGACACCAGCTTTAGCTTCGGACTGAATCAGTTCGTTATTGGTGTAGTTGGTGGTAGTGGTGGACTCGAAGCAGTCAACGTTGAACATACCGTCGACATACAGCTGATGGAAGTAATCAGCAGTCTTGCGGATGGACTCGTTCATACCGGTGAAGGTGATCTTGCCGTCGATAACAGCCAGATGGTCAGCCAGGTAGTTACCGTAGCAGTAGCTGTCAGCCTGACCGAAGCAGCCGGTAAAGCGGTAGAACATGTTGTAAGAACCGAAGGTATCGATTTCTTCAGGACCAAACATGGTCAGAGCGGGAACTTCATCAGCCTGGCCGTTGCCGTTCAGGTCGCCAGCCTCTTTGAAAGCGTAGAGGACGTCGGTGAACTCGTCAACAGTAGTGGGCATTTCCATGCCAACCTGATCCAGCCAGTTCTGGTTAATCAGCAGAGGACCGGAGGTCATAACCAGCCCCTTCATCTGTTCGATGTAGGGGAAGCCGTACATGTTGCCGTCAGGAGTAACGATTTCTTTCTGGTACTGAGGGTTGTCCTCAAGGACTTTAACCAGAGTCGGGCAGTATTCATTAATCAGATCCTGAGTAGGAACGAAGACATCCTGGTCAGAGTGCTGAACAGCGTACTGGCCGGACAGACCACCGGGGTAGTTCCAGATAGCGTCAGGCAGTTCGCCACCAGCAGTCAGGGTCAGGGACAGCTTTTCAGCAGCGCCGTCAGCCGGAATAACCTGCCAGTCAAACTCAATACCGGTATCTTCTTTCCAGCGCTGAACCATAGCCAGGTCTTTAACTTCAACGGTACGAGCAGCGTCGTCGATAATCAGCATCGACAGTTTGCCACCGTTCGCTTCTTCAAAAGCAGCAGCGTCTTTGATAATCGGCAGAGTGCCGTCGAGGTTGAGGAATTCTTCCTGAGTAGCGTCTACGCCATCAGCAGCGGTGCTGCCGTTATCAGAAGAATTGCCGCAGCCAGCGAGAGCTGCAGAAGCGAGCATGGACATAACCAGGACAAGCGCAAGATTTTTCTTGAATTTCATGATTGTTGACCTCCATTAGAATATGCATAAGCCACAATTATCAACAGGTGCGGACGGAACACACACAACCCGTCCGCAGCCCGGTGAAACAATGTTGTAGAGGATTAGCCCTTGACAGCGCCAAGTGGCGGCGCGGAGCCCGCGCGGCCTGTTTCGCGACGGTCGCTCCTGCTTCGCAATCCGCTCGGTCGTGATAGTAACAACCTAAGCGAACTCGCCGGGCAGTCAGTCGAAAGATTAACCCTTGACAGCGCCAACCATAACGCCCTTTGCAAAGTATTTCTGAACAAAGGGATAAACGATAACCAGCGGGAATGCAGCAAGTGTAACGATAACGTACTTGAGCTGGTCAACCAGTTTCTGTTTTTCAACAAGCTCGGCACCAGAAGCACCGGTCAGCAGCTGGTTGGACATAATCAGGTTTTTCAGGACAACCTGCAGTGGCATCTTGGATTCATCCTGCAGGAACATCAGAGCGTTGAAGTAGATGTTCCAAAGGCCAGTCGCATAGAACAGAACCATAACAGCGATGATGGTCGAAGACAGCGGAATCGCAATCTTGAAGAAGAAGCCGAAGTCGGAGCAGCCGTCCAGTTTAGCAGCTTCCAGCAGTTCCTGCGGAAGGTTTGCTTCAAAGAAGGAGCGGCAGACGATCAGGTTGTAAACGGAAACGCCGATCGGCAGGACGATAGCCCACATGCTGTTGTAGATACCGACGTTCTGAACGGTCAGGAAGAGCGGGATCATACCACCGTTGAAGAACATGGTAAAGGTAAAGAGGAACATGATACCTCTGCGGCCAGCCATATCTCTTCTGGAAAGAGCGTAAGCAGCCGGGATGGTTGCAACCAGCGCAATGATAACGCCGACAACGGTATAAATGATGTTGTTTTTATAACCAGTCCAAAGGTCAGGATAATCAAACGCCTCTTTGTAGCCACCGGTATACAGTCCGGTCGGAACCAACAGGAATTTACCGGTATTAACAATCGCCGGGTCGGTGATCGAAGCAAGGATAACGTACCACAGCGGGTAGATAATCACAATGCTGATCAGGATCATCAGAATAGTATTGAAGACATTAAAGATGTGGTCGCCGACCGACTCTTTGCAGCCGACGATACCAGCGGTTTTATCCGCGCTTTTGCTCATACTCAGTCCTCCCCTTTCCTTAGAAAATGCTGACGCCTGCGAACTTCTTGGAGCAGGTATTCGCAAGAACCAGAATGATGAAGTTTACAACCGAGTTGAACAGACCAACCGCAGTCGCGAAGCTGTACTGAGCACCCTGCAGACCTACCTTATAAACGTAAGTCGAGATGATTTCCGAAACCGAGGTGTTGGTCGGCATCTGCATCAGGTATGCTTTTTCGTAACCAAGGCTCATAACGTTACCGACAGCCAAGATAAACATCAGGATAACGGTCGGCATAATCAGCGGGATATCGATGTAAATGATGCGCTGGAATTTGGTAGCGCCGTCGATGACAGCCGCTTCATAGAAGTCAGCACTGATGCCGGTCAGAGCTGCGATGTAGACGATTGCCTGGAAGCCCATCTGCTGCCAGACGGTCGAACCGATGTACATGGTGCGGAAGTACTGCTCACCAGACAGGAAAGACTGTACGGAACCGCCCATAGAAACGATTGCATTGTTGATAATGCCGTTTGCCGAGAAGAGCATCTGCATGATACATACCAGGATAACGTTAGAAAGGAAGTAAGGTGCGTAAGAGATGGTCTGAACAGCCTTTCTTGCCTTGTTGCTGCGTACCTGGTTGAGGAGCAGTGCGAAGATAACCGGAATCGGGAAGCTGATGACCAGCTGCTCAAGAGAAAGCAGAATGGTGTTTTTGATTGCAGTGACCGCAATCGAAGTCGTAAAGAACTGCTGGAAATACTTGAAGATCGGGTCTGCCCAGGGGCTTCCAAGGATACCGCTGCGGGCCTTGAAATCCTTAAAGGCGATGATGACACCGTACATGGGATAGTAGGCAAAGATTGCCAGCCACAGGATGGCCGGAATTAACAGGACATACAACTGCCAGGAACCCAGGATACGGGCAAGGGTACTCTTTTCCCCGCTTCCAACTTTGTTTGCCATGAAAATCTCAACTC
>CALWXT010000187.1 GCA_944385575.1 uncultured Flavonifractor sp.
AAAAGCGGCGACTTGACGCGGGAGGAATACCACCGCATGAAAGCGAAGTTTGAAGAACAGGCCGAAGAAATCCGACAGACGATTGCTAATCTCCTTATAGATTTTTCTAAAAATAATCAAAATAAGAAGTGCAAAAAAGTCAGTTACTCCAACACTTCCAGTTCTTGTGTAAGCTAATTTTATATAATTTGATTTTTTCTTGAAACGCTATAATCCTTGTGGTAAAATCAAGTTAAATTTTTAGTTTGATTTTTTGCCAGAGGGGGTTTTGATATGGCAGGCACACGCAAAAGAGTACAAAGGACAATTAGCAGAGCAGAGGCTAACAACCAATATTTGAATAGCGTATTTCAAGAATTTATAGCAGAGAAAAAGGCATTAGGCAGAGTAGAGGAAACACTAAAATCATATCAGACAACCTATAAGAAATTCTGTGAATACTTTGGAGAAAGAGCAGAAGAAACAGGAAATATTTACGGCTCTATGTTCATTGAGTGGACTAATGCCATGAGAGATGAAGGATTAAAAGCTGCTACTATCAACCACAATTTAAGCGATATGCGCTCTTTTATGTACTGGTGTATGGACGAAAGCAGACAATATATAGACCGCTTTCGGATTAAGCTAATCAAAGTACAAGAGGAAATGCCGAAAGATTACACGGTTGAAGAAGTCAAAGCACTATTAAGAAAGCCAGAGCGAAAAGCAAGGTTTACAGAGTGGAGAACATGGGCTATCTGTTGTTTTGTAGTCGGTACGGGTGCAAGACTTGGAACGCTGGTAGATATACGCATGAAGGATATAGACCTAAAAAATGGGAAAGTATTCTATCAGCATACAAAAAATAAGAAATTACAAACTGCTAACATTTCTCCGCAATTAGTAAAGAATTTAACAGAATACATAGATATGTGGCGTGTTGCCAATGTTGAAGAAGATGATTATTTATTCTGTAATGTCAGCGGTGAACAGCTTTCTAAAGCGTCACTTGTACAAGGATATAGACAGTATACAAAGGATAGAGGGGTTAATAAATCTAATATTCACGGATTGCGCCATACATTTGCCAGAGAATGGTTTTTGAACGGCGGCGATGTGGTACAGCTTTCAAAGATACTAGGTCATTCTACCCTTGCTATGAGTGAACACTATATGAACATTTATGCGGATATGGCAAAGGATAGATTTGTGCAATATAATCCGCTCGACAATATAGCTAGGAGCGGCGCAAAGAAAACCGTAAGACGCAAGGACTAAATAAGGGGAGCGGCACAAATAAGCCGCTCCCCTATTTTCTATGTCCTCTTGCACCTGCTATGCTAAAACCCGTTTTAAGCGGTTTTCTGCTCTAGATATGTCCCAATACTAGAAAGCAGTAAAAGCCGCTCTACGGGCTTTCTACGGCCTTCTACGGCCTGTTCCACTCCATCGTGGCATTATCCGCCGCCTGCGCTACCTGCGGCGGCCTGCGGCCGCCTCCGGTGCTTGGCGGCTCCGGCTCCGCTCCACCGCCGCCGAAGGGGGCCTAGCTGGGTCTAGTCCCGCTCCACCTTTGGGGGCGAAGGAGCGGACGGGGATAGGCTTTCCCCGCCCGCTCGGTGGTTTGGTATGTGCATTACTGCCGTTGCGCTTTCCTTGCTTTCAATTCAGCTAAAATATCTTTAGTAACAGGAGTTTTTTTAGATGTGCCTTCCGGAGCAAGAGCAGGGAAATACTTTTTTACAAATTCATTACGCTGTTCAATAAAGGTGGTATTCCGCATAATTGTGTTCCCATCTTTATCTTTCTTTTTTGAAGGTACTTTCTTTTCCAATATTTCAATTAACCAATCTTCAGCATCTGGGCCTTTTCTCTTGACATACTCATACATAAGCGGAAGGGTAACTTCTGTAATATCCTCTACTTCCTCCATCTTTGACCTAACTACTTTAGTCTTTTTCTCTTTCTCCGCCATAATAAGCGCCCCTTTCAATAAAATTATAAATTGCTTATTTATCTATATTTTATAGTAGTATCTTTTGTTTGTCAATAGGAAAGCGGCCAGTGTTAATCACTAGCCGCTTAGTTATCAAAATTAAAATCTACTTTTTCTTCAATAATTTTTATTAGTTCATGTGGTTTTATATCAAGAGCAAAAGAAATTTTAAATATTGTATCAATAGTAGGAATTCTAAGTCCTCTCTCAATTTTACTATAATGAGTTCTATCTAGTGTAGCTAAACCGCTTAATTCTTCTTGTGTCAATCCTTTCTTTTCTCGTAGTTGCCGTAAAATATCACCTATCATTTCAGCGCTCAACATAAGATATTCCCTCCTGATTGTGTTCATCATATCAAGGGAATATTTATTGTATGAGGCCAGTTGACCTCAATCGCAAAATGTGTTATAGTTCAAATTGCGACAAGTTCCAAATTAAAAATTAAGGAGGCTACACGAAATGAAAAGAATAGTTACATTTTTATTTGCGATGGCTATGATACTTACAATATCCTCATGTAGTAGTAATAACAATACAGAAAATGAGCAAAATATAAGTACAGAAGAATATAGTGAGGCAATAGCTATTATATCAAGAGATAATGACGAAACTGAAATAGTAACACAAGAAGAAATTTATAATATATATAAAGAAAATGAAGTAAATTATAATACTAATTATTTAGGACATGATGTAAAAATAGAAGGAAAAATTGCTACAATAGAGCAACAAAACAATATGATAAGATTTACACTTGATGGATATGGTTTTGTATTTCAGTTTTCTTTAGATGAATTAAATGAAATTGGAATAGATATAAGTTCATTGGGAAGTGATACACAAATTTCAGTATATGGAAAAATTGGAGAAACATTTATTAATACAGAAATTAATGAACCATTTGATTTAGAAATTATAAGTGGATAATATAAAATAATAGCGCAGAAAACTGCGCTATTATTTTTATCCGCAAAGGTATACCTTAACGGATATTAAGAAGCACCTAGAAAACCTACCCTTTTTATGTTCGCATAAGTCTAAAAAATATTTACGAATGTTCGCAAATAAGTATTGACTTTAACGAACGGTTGTGATAGACTAATATCACAAGGAACATAAGGGAGGATTAAGAAACGGAAAGCCGTATATGGGGATATGCAAGAGTAAGCACTAAAGAACAGAATTTAGATAGACAGCTTATAGCACTAATGGAAAACGGTGTGGAAGAAAGAAATATTATCACCGATAAGGAAAGCGGAAAATACCTAGACCGCAAAGGCTATCAAGCGTTAAAGAATACCATGTTGCGGCGGGGTGATACTCTTGTTATCAAGTCGTTGGACAGATTAAGCCGGAACAAATGCGATATTAAGAACGAACTGCAATACTTCCAGCAGAACGGCGTCCGGCTGAAGGTGATAGACCTCCCCACGACCATGATTGACTTTCCCGCCGGGCAAGAGTGGGTCATGGATATGGTGAACAACATTCTGATCGAAGTGCTGGGGACGATTGCGGAGCAGGAGCGCACGACCATCCGCCAGAGGCAAGCGGACGGGATAGCCGCCGCAAAGCAAAAGGGCGTTGCGCTGGGGAGGCCGAAAGCGCAGAGGCCGGAAAACTGGGACGAAGTTATAGCTGAATGGAAAGCCGGACAGATAAAAGCGGCAAAGGCTATGGAATTAACTGGGACAAAGCGCACGACCTTTTATAAGCTAGTCAATGATAACTGATGGATAATGTAAAGTATATCCGCTCTAGGAAAGATAAGTCGGCGGCGCTTTCAGCGCCGCCGACTTATCTTTCCTAGAGCAAGGTTTTTTTGAAAAGGGAAATAAAAAGTAAGGACAAATCAAATAGGGGTTCTTTCCTCCGGCCCCCAAAAATGCTTAATAGGATATAATATATTATATCTCATAAGTATTATAATACAAAAATTTTTTTAAGTCAAATATAATGAATAGGGGTATAAAAAAATAAGAGAAAATAGAAAAGTGTGGAAAGTCTTGGCCCCCAAGAATACATAATATCTATATTATTATATTATATCTCGTAATTAGTATAACATAAAAATTTTTTTAAGTCAAATCAAGCGATTAAGAGAATAAATAGGGAATATAGAAACTTAATAATCAATATTTCCGCTATTATCGTCTATGCTCGACCTATCATTTTTTAATCAGCGATAGGGAAAACAGTCAAAATATCGGACTAGAGAAAACAAGCTGTGATATATCCCGAAACCGCCGCCCCCCTTCCCTGTGTTCCTGTCGCTGGGGGAAACGATTGACAAGGCCAGAGGGGGCGGGGGTACCGCTCGGCCTTATGGGGGTGGTACGGGGGTAATGGTGTGCGTCCTTCATTTGTTCGCTACGGGTGCTAAAAATGGGTTTGAAAACTGCCGCTGAAAGCACTTGAAAAATGGCAGTAAATATAATGGATTTTCAAAGCTAGAATAGTGTATCTAAAGATACTATAAAAGCTATACTTATTAGCTTTCCTTGCCACAAAAAAATTTTTATATTATAATAGATATATACGAAAAAAGGAGGTGAAAATACTTGAAAACTACAAAAACTAATGAAAATATAGCTGATATTGTATCAAAACCAATACTATTATACTTAAAATTAAAGGAAAATGGATATAGCGGAGAAGATTTAGCCTATAAAATGTATCAAATGTAGAAAGGAAACATAGAAAATCAGATAAATGGAACAAGTTTTATGACAGAATTAGCAAGATAGTTAGGAAAGACGATTGTAAAGACTATTACAATACCCTTAAAGTTTTAAGCGGACATAAGTAAGGCAAGCAATTTTTTCGTTTGATTTTACCAAAATTTTAAAACTTCTTTGTATTTTCAAAAAAATCAAACTAAAGAAATAATAAAAGCGTTGTGGCAGAATGGTTTTAGAGATTTTAGCAAAGAGATATTTATATTGCACGATTGTAAATCTTCAAGAGGAACAGACCTTTGTTTCAAACGGTATTACTTCCGACGACCCGTACCTGCAAACTTTTTTGAAGTACAAGAACATCGACCATTTAGAGCGCGGTATTGTTGTTGCCTTGATTAAACAGATTAACATTTACGAGGGAAAACAAATTGATGTAGAATTTAACTTTGCAGACCAGCACCAACGGATTTTGGACTTTATCGAAGCGAACCATCCGAAGTTGAGTGTTGTCAGGACGGAGGCCGTCTAACCAGCGGCTTTCCTCTCCTGATTTTTCAGGCGCAAAGTTGTGTATAAAAGAACGAGGCTGTGGCCTCGTCCAGCACCACGATGGGGGCGTCTTTCAAGATGGCCCTGGCCAGGGCCACCCGCTGCTGCTCTCCGCC
>CALWXT010000188.1 GCA_944385575.1 uncultured Flavonifractor sp.
TCCTAAAAATGGGCAACTTATAAATTAAAGAACAACGATAACGTTGAGCTTGTCGCGGCTTAAGCCGTGACCGTCCCACCCGGAAGGACCACGGTCCGGGATGGGGCGTCGTTTAGTGGTGCACGTGTGTGCGCAAAGCTTTGAGCGCACCATGAACAATGAAGCTACCAAGTCCTGAAGTTTGACGGCCTACGTCAGGGCAAGGGAATGTAAATGACCGTCTGCGCCCGGAGAAGTTGCTGAGGAAGCGTTTTCGGACGGGGGTTCGACTCCCCCCGCCTCCACCAAAAGAAAAGCACCTGCGAAAGCAGGTGCTTTTGTTTTTGGAGTCATGGGCTCATTTCAATGCTCGGCAGAGATGATTGCGCCCTGAAGCGGGACGAGCTCCTTGTCGAGCAGGAAGAATTTTATGAAGGGCGCCTCAAACTTTTGGGCGTCAAAAAATACCACGCTGTTTTCGTCGACAGTAACATCTTCAAAGTGCCGGATACCCGTCATTTTCCCTGCATCGCCATATCCCGCCATGACCAGGTTGGGAGTGACGGAGGAACTGCCGAGATTGATATAACGTACCATGCCGTATTCCAGAGCGAGGATCGGTGCCTTCTCAATATCTGAGAAGGAGACAGTTCCCGGGATGTCGGGCAGCTGCTCCTGAAGCTGAGTGCCTGTTCTGCCAAACAGGTTCAGATTGCAGCCATAGAAGGTATAGGTCATTGCACGCACCTGATAACCGGGGACATAAAGGGCCTTGAGATTTTTTGCGTCGGCAAAGCTGGTGCAGAAAAGGAGTGTTACGTCTCCAGGCACGGCATAGGCATGGCGGTCGGAAGCGAGCGGATAGTTCATCAGTGTGGAAGGAGTGCCGTTGGCGTCTTTCCCGAACAGCACGCCATCCATGCAAAGGTAATTTTCGTTTTCTTCCATATCGAATTCCGTGACGCTGCGCATATAGGAGAAAGCGTAGTCCTCTATGGCCGTCACGGATGACGGAATGGTCATCTTTCCGGTTATGCTGCTGCTGCGGAAGGCATTGCTGCCAATGAATTTTATGGTATCGGGCAGGCGGACGGAGGTGATCGCGCTTGCTTCGAACGCATTTTCTCCAATAGCTGTGACAGGCAGGCCGGCATATTCAGAGGGAATTGTGAGGGCGCCGCTCATGCTCTCATTCACCAGACCGGCAACAGTGAGCTCTCCGTCCGTGCCGATGGAATAGAACAGCACGCCGTCTGAAATAAATCCGGTGGACGCATCTTGAAACAGTACCGTTATCTCGGTGTCCTGGGTGATGCGCTCAATGGTATAGCTTGTTTTGATAGGCTGAGCCTCGCCGTTGATACGCACAGAAGCAGTTTCATAGCCGTCGTCGGGAACAACAGAGAACGTGACGTTGCTTCCTGCGGTGACGGATTCAGGGATGCCGGAGACCGTGCCTGCGCCGTTTGTAACTACATCAAAAGAATATTCAGGCAGCGTGACCGAGGAGACGTCAAAAAAGTCCACATCATAGGAAAGAGTAACGTTGCCGCCGCCCTTCTTGGTGATGCCGGATATCGTCACGTTGTAGGTGCCGTCAAAACTGTCTGTGCCCCAGTTCTTCTGGCCGGGGTGGAAAATAATGCAGTTTGCCACGCCGTAGTTGCTTGTGTTTACATTGAAGTAAGGAGCCGTGTTTTTTGGAGAGGTAGTATAGTCGCTCTGATCAAGGGTCCAGCTGGCGCCGTCAGAGCTTCTTGTTATGGTTACGCTGATTTGATTGATGTTAGGCCGTTCATATTCCTCGGGATTGAGTGTGACCGACCAGGGGTCCTGCATGGTGATCAGCTCGGAGGGGAAGTTTCCGCTTGCCGGCCAGGCCACATACTGATAGTCCACATAAGTCTTGTCCCAACTACTGCCGCTGTTAAAAACTTTTGTAACAACGTATCTGCTGCCGCGTTCTGCGACGGCTTCTCCGAAGCCGATCTGCATGTTGACCAGGGGGTTGAGCAGCCACCGGCGGTGTCCAAGCATGGGCATATTGCTGGAGGAATTGTCACTCATGCAGCCTGCCATAGAGAAAATAAGAAAATTCTGAGGACCGTAGCCGTAGCTGTATGAGATGTTAGAGGAGGCTGTTGTTTCCCTTCCCATTTCATAGAAGTCGTCCTGCATATCGGCGGGCTTTGCGGGATAATGAGTCAGCATATCGTTTGCTGCAAGCAGTACAGCACCGTATTGGCTCAGTTCGTTCCATTCCGGCACAAGGGTGCCGGAAGGCAGACCTGCCACATAGCGGATGTAGTTAAAATGGGCAAAGCCACTCTGGAGGTATTCATCGGTAAGCGCGCCCGTGGCGTAGGGTGCGGTAACGCTGGGCATTGTCTCGTATACAGAGTCGTATGTAAATTGCTTCGCATAATTGCGCTCAATGGCAATATCGAGTTTTTCTGGCAAGGCTCTCCCGGTCTGGCCGCTGGGAATACCAGAGACCACACTCTGCACTTCTACTTCCGCCGGAGTTTCGGCAGAGGCTGAGGGCATGCTCATACACCAGACGCCCGTCATCACCACCAGCAGCAACAGCGTTTTCAGGACCTTTTTCATCTTCTGCGCCCCCTGTTTCTCAAATCTTTTATTTTTACAAAACAATACACAGCCATTTCATTATAATAATACCCCAAAAAGGAAAAAAGTAAAGAGTCTGGAATTACCTTGAAAGGCAGCACAAAAGCGGGGGGCAAGGCACTTTTGTACCTTGCCCCCCGCTTTTAGTTGTTGGAAAAGCTGGCGGAAGCCATGCTGAAACAGGTGACTCTGAGTATGTAGGAGTTGGAGATCAGGAATAGCCGGAATATAAGGTCATGTTCAGGTTGACGTTACCACGGCTCTGCCAGGTATCAGGGTCGTATGCCACAATGTGGATGGTGACCTGGGTTTCCGGCTCCTCCAGAGGACGCGTCAGTGTGAGTGACGGCAGCCAGGTGCCTTGACGGAGAACGCCGGAGGCGCCGATGACCTCTCCTGCGGCATCCAGCACCTCAGCCCGGAACCACACCGTGTTGTCCGCCGGATTGGTCAGGTTCAGCTCTATGGTCTGCCCGTCGTTGGCCGGCATGCCGCAGAGGCTTACCGCATAGCCGTCGGTTATTTGCAGAGTGGAATAGCCGAAGCGCTCGTCGACCTGGGGCGTGCCGGAAACGGCCGAGGAGTCGAAATCCGGATGGGTCAGAACCGCAGGCTGGAAGTAGAAAAAGGCGCCCAGAGCGGCAGCAATTCCAAGGCTTATGATCAGCAGATAGAGAAGCGTGATATTCCGCACGCGCTTGCGCCAGGTCCGGCAGACAGCTGAGATCCGCTGCGGGCGAAGGCCGGATGCCGCCGATGTTTTTTCCGGAGTTATAACGGCCATGGAGGTTCCTCCAATCACAAAAGAAATCAGGCAGGCGCCCGAGACAAGGCGGAGAAACTCCGCCCTGTTTCCGGCGTCCGCCGGCGGGACGCGCGGCAGGACGCGTCCCGTCGGGGACGGGGAGAAGGGTTAGGCAACACACTTTTCAGGCCAAAAACCTGGTTGCATCAGGTTACATTGTTGGTGACTTTCAGAAGAAGCTCACCGATTTTAGTGAAACCATCAGTGTAAGAACCTGTCGGAGCACCACTAACCTCCACGGAAATTGTGCCGGTTTTCGCCGTTCCGGTTCCTGCGGTGCTACCAGTAGGTGCTGCAGATTCCAGTTCCAGCGTCGAATCCGGCGTAATTGTCACGCCAGCATCGGTTTTGTTCTGGACGGTTGCTTCCACTTTTATCGGCAAATCGGAGTAATTGGTTACGGTAATATCCTGGGATGGATTTGTCCATCCACTGCCGGAACTTGGAACGGTTTCGTATTTCAGCGTCTCAGGGTTCCAGATAATATCTGCTGCATTACCATATTGGAAGTTTAGTTCGGTAACGCTGTATGTTACAGCATATACGTGGATGGTGCTCCCGGCATCACCTGTTTTTACTTTGATATCCACTGTTGCTTGGCCAACTGATTCACCGTTTGCTGCGGTGGTTGCTGCAACACCGGCCTTATCCAGATGATTGGCAGGTCTGGGATCAACATTCAGGTTACCGGTGTTATTTGCGGTGTTTGCGGGAGTGAAGCTGTTCGGGCCATCTGAATACACTGCACCGGCGTTGATGGTGACGGCACTGGCCAGCATGGCGAGGGCCATGGCGGTAGCTAACACTTTTTTCATATTACGTTCTCCTTTCAGCTAGATTGAGAGTTTATTAAACCGGCTCTGCCATACCGGATTTAACCGCTGCTGCCGAAAACGCGGACTGTGACGCTTCCTGCCCGGGTTTCCTGTGTGGGGAGGACGGCGTCCGGCGGGAGGGTCCCTGCTGCTGTCAGTTCAAAGCTCGCCACGGCGGACTGGGTCAGCGTACCGCTCAGAGCCTTATAATCTTCCCCGGCGTTTGCCTTAAAACCGTCCGGGCCGGTCAGGGTACTCAGCGGAAGCAGGGCCTGGAATTCACTGTCGTAGCGCAGCGCCACTTCCACGGTCACGCTGGTGCTGGGGGAATGGTTGGAGACTGTAATAGCTGTGTCTGCGCCATCGGAGGCGGAGACTGTCCACTGCCCCGTTGTGCCGCCTGCGCTTTCATATTCCAGGGTTTCCGGGTTCCAGACCAGGTCCGGCGGGGTGTAATTCAGGGTGAGGGAGGAAGGAGCGTCAATGGTGACGTTGTATTGGGAGATATTGCGCACCGTCACCAGCAGATCGCCGCCCTGGGGGGTGCCCTGCACATAGGGAGCGCCCTGGGAGGCGTACAGCTCAGGGGTGCCGCCGTAAGGTGCAAAGAGGATGACCGGCTGGGACAGGCCCTGATATCCGTTGGGAGCAGTCGTTTCCGTCAGGCGGTAGTAACCGGCGGGAAGCCCTTCGAAGGCACCCAGCCCGTCGGAGCCGGTG
>CALWXT010000189.1 GCA_944385575.1 uncultured Flavonifractor sp.
TGTCTGTGGTATTTCCTGTCTTCGCTTTTACAAGACCGCTGGAAAGCGGTGTTGCCTTAATAGTAAGCGTTTCTG
Source organism: uncultured Flavonifractor sp. (assembly GCA_944385575.1). Lineage (GTDB taxonomy): Bacteria > Bacillota > Clostridia > Oscillospirales > Oscillospiraceae > Flavonifractor. The sequence continues at coordinate 76 of CALWXT010000189.1, forward strand.
TCTGTACCTCTCTGGTATCTTCATTGGTCTTACCCTCAATCCCCGGACGGGATGCCGCACAGTTATAGAGCACATCCTATCACCGTGATTGGAATGTCGGCCCCATATATGGAGTGCGCCCCGTACACCGTAAGCAGATTATTCTGGATTCCCATGATAACCGCTGCGCTGATCTGTGTAATAAAACTACTGATCCCAAGGGACGAAACTTTTCTTGCAAGTTGGAATTGAAACCTGAAACTATTTTTTAACTGTATTGTTTTTAACCTGCGTAAATATAAGACATTCAGCAGGAAAGAAATAATCTGGCTGATAATCGTAGCAAGTGCCGCTCCCTTTACCCCCATGTGAAAACCGAAAATAAAAATCGGATCTAAGATGACATTCAAAACTGCTCCCACCAGCATCGTTATCATAGCGTATTTAGGGCTGCCATCTGCCCGGATCACAGAATTGATCGTAGTACCCACCATGGAAAATGGCAGGCCTACCGCAATAATATACCCATAATCTTTTGCATACTGTTCCAGATTTGGAGTACAGCCGAATACATTTAACAGCCACGGCAGAGACAGTAAAACAAAGGCTGTAAAGATTATGGAAATTACAACGGACATAAGGACTCCATTTCCAACTCCTTTTGCCGCATCCTCCTTATTTCCCTCTCCCAGCTTCAAACTTAAATAAGCTGCCGAGCCGTCTCCAAACATCAGCGCAAAAGATGCAAATACGATAGTTATGGGGAAAACTACATTGGTCGCTCCATTTGCAAGATAACCGACTCCCCATCCGATAAATACCTGATCGACAATGTTATACAGGGCATTCACAAGAATTGAGATTATGCTGGGTATTGCATACATTTTGAGTAATTTACTGATTTTTTCCTGCCCTAACCTGTTTTCTCTCATACTGTTTCCCATCATATCCTCCTTATGCCAAGTCAAATTTTTCAAAGGGCAGCATACAAGCCGCCCTTTTCTCTAACCTTCCATTATTTTTTTTCAATCTCCTCTTTCAGCCGTCCAATGTATTTTCCCAACATGGATATATAGGCGTTTATTTCTTCTGGATCTGTCTCTTCCATTGCCTTTTCCTCAGCCTGAAAAATCCACATCACTCTGCTTTCTCCATATTCCCTTCCTTCTTTTGTTAAGCGTACAACTTTCCGGTTTCTTGTTCCCGGCACATGCTCAAGGAATACAAACTTTTTTTTCACAAAATTGGATATGATCGAATTAACCGTTTGTTTTGGAAGATACAATATGTCAGCCAGATCCTGCTGGGAATATTCATCTTGTGAACAGAGCAGCAGCGACCATATGGAAATTTCTCCGTCAGAAATACCAGATTTGATTGCTGCAGTATGGTAAAGGGAGTTCAATTCATTTATTCTTTGATTGACTGTGTCAATTCGATTTTTAATTTCTGTATTCATATCTTTCCTCCTATATCCGATTTCGGATGTTTATATTATAGTCCGAAATCGGATATTTGTCAAGAATTGATCGTATGGAACTGGCTGAATGTGAATAGCTGGCACTTGATGGGCAAAAAACGGATAGGGAAGGGAAACCTATTCTTCGAGTATAAAGGAAAAATTAAAAAAAGAGCAGTAGAAGCGCAGTCCAATATCGCTGCGCTCCCTTGCATCCTGAATTTAGTTTTCATTCAATTTGTTTATTAGTTCTTCAAGGACATTTCGGCTCACTCCCGGAATAAAGCTGAGCATCTGTCTTAGCGGCATTCCCTCTGCCATTGCCGTCATCATTTCTTCATTAATTGCTCCGCTGTTATCTTCCTGAGCTGCTATAAGCTGTGCATTGTCACCCAGCATCTGTGCCATTGCCTTTTGGAAGATTTCTTTTCCCCTTGGATCTGCCAAAATTTCCCCCATAGTGGAATTTCTGGTATATACCTTTGGAATATCCGTCACTGAATTCACGGTTACTGTACTGGAAAGCACGATATCCTGGGCGTTTTCCCCAATCTGTATCTCATATGCGCCGCTTTCCAAATGCCAGTTATGAATTTCTGTATTCCAGTAAGCAAACGCTCTTCTGTCCAGAACGAAAGTAACTGTCTTTGTCTCCCCGGGATTTAATCCGATCTTATCAAAAGCCCGCAGTTCTCTTACAGGACGGATTACCGTTCCCCCTTTTGGTGCCACATACATCTGTATCACTTCTTTTCCGAAACGTGTTCCTGTATTTGTCACATCCACAGAAACATTCAGAGACTCGTTCTCATTGATGGCTTCTTTATCTACAGACAGATTTTTGTAAGCAAAAGTTGTATAAGATAATCCATGTCCAAATGGAAACAATACCCTCATATCTTTGGACGTGTAATAACGATAGCCTACAAATATTCCTTCGGCATAAACAGATTTATCATGTTCCCCTCCAAAAGTCAGATAACACGGGGTATCTTGTAAACGCAGCGGAAATGTCTCCGCCAAGCGTCCGCTTGGATTTACATTTCCATAGAGCACATTAACGACAGCTCCGCCTACCGCCTGTCCTCCAAGATACGCTTCCAATACGCCTTTTACCTGATCGAGCCACGGCATTTCAACCGGTGCGCCATTATGGAGCACTACAATCGTATTGGGCTGTACGGCTGCTACCGCCTTAATCAAATGATTCTGGCAGTCCGGCATCCGCATATGCTTCCGGTCATATCCCTCCGACTCAAAATTATCCGGCAGTCCGGCAAAGATAACTGCCACATCCGCATTATGTGCTTTTTCTACAGCCTCTGCACAAAGTTCCTCGTCTATCTTGTCTTCCTTATCATCATAGCCCTGTGCGAATACAATCCTTTCTTTGCACACATTTTGGGCAAACTCTACCGCATCCAGCGCTGACTCTACCTTATAGCTATTGATATGGGAGCTTCCGCCTCCCTGATATCTTGGAGCCTTCGCATATTTTCCGATAAAGGCCACATTCTTAT
>CALWXT010000190.1 GCA_944385575.1 uncultured Flavonifractor sp.
TTCATTCTACCAGAGATCTGCAAACCATGTCTTTTTTATTTACTTTTCAATTTGCGAAACTTATTGTACCTTATCTACCTTATCGTACGGTAAACCGCCGTTTCTATTATATCACATCCAACCTTAAAACTATATAGGATTTCCAATAATAGTAAAAGCCGTGTGTTCAAGCCTCCAACTCAGGAGAAGAACACACGGCTCTAATTCTTTATTTCAGCTTTTCGAGGATCTCACCTGCCGTCATACCGGATGCCAGCAGCTTCTTCAGCACAGCTTCGGCCTCGACCTTCTTAGCAGCTTCGGCGGCCTTCGCCTCAGCGGCTGCCTTCTTAGCCTCAAGCTTTGCGATTTCCTTTTCGGTCTGCTTGATCTCCGCTCTCTGCGGTTTTAGGCTTTCACGCAGAGACTTTATGTCAGTCTTCAGCTCCTCGATCTGAGCGACAGTCTTGGAAAGACCTTCTTCAAGCATTGCCTTATCTTTCTGTAACTTCTTAATCTGGGCATCGAAGTCAGCGGAAGTAGTAGCACGGTTCTTGCTGCCTTTGGTTCTGGGCATAGGATGATACCTCCATAGTTTTTGATAAAATAACTCAAGTGGAAATAAGCATATTTAATCACACTATTACCAACGTATCAATATATTCTCTTATCACTTTATTGATTTCATCTAATTTTTTTGTTATTTCTTCGGTTCGTTTAAAATCCTCCGCAGTAAATTTCTTTTTCTCCGACAGCGGTGCCAAATACCCAACATTCCATCGGCGTTCATAAGCATCCAATTGCATACTCGAAAGTTTAATTACCTCCAAGTATCTCTCGTAGATGTCTTCTTGAATAAACGGAGCATTTTTTCTAAGCTCATTCTGCGCAGATATAAACTTGGTGACGCAGTTTTCATGAGCTTTATCTTCCTTTTGAGCCTGCGCATCTTCATCAGCCAATATACGTCCCGCTATAGGGATCATTGTATTTATGGCTGCTTCTAATTCAAAAAAATTCTGGGATAGTGCTTGATAAACCCCGAATTCAAAATCAAACTTTTTTTGAGTGATATACTGTTTCGTTCCGAGTTCAGTTTTGTGACTTTCAAGCCTCTGATCAATATCCGCTTTATAGCTCTCAAGCTTCTTGTCTAATTCAAGCTGATATTTAGCTTTTAGCCTTTCTGCTAAACGGTCAGCTGCAAAATGGAAAACAAAGAGAGCTATCGCAGCACCACCACCAAGGCTAATAACTAACGAGCCCATGAGCTTAAACAAACTATCCCAGCCAACTGTTATAACCGTATTGACCGTAGACATGTCCATATTCATACTCCAAACATTATCAGCTACCTCTGCATCTTAGCCACAGTATCCATACTGTATTGCCTGCCGCCCACCGCGTAGAGGTGTACAAAGTTTCGAGCGGCAAAGCTGTGAGCATCCAATAGCGGATGGCTCTCACATCTCAAATATATACTATATAGGTCTCGTTTTCAAGGATAACGGACAAAATTGGACAAATATACTTCCTTATGTTCTATCTTTCAAGCTCATTTTTCTGTTCAACCACATCCAAGCCACCAGCACACCAATCCATCCGCCCATCGTATTACCGAACACATCATCGAACTCTGCGATGCCAAGTCCTGTAATATACTGGGTCGTTTCGATTGCTACAGACATCACGAAGGGAACAAGTAGCACCCTCTTCTTCTGAAACCATCTATACAGCCCCGTTCCAAGCGGAATGAACAGCCAGATGTTATTGATAACCCCCACTCTCACAGATTGCTCTTTCAGGAACTTCCCAGCATAGGAAAATAGAACAAAGTTCGTTCTTGCATCCCCTGACTCACGAAACATCAGTGTTTCATAAAGAATGAAAGCCACATAGGAAATCGTCAGAAATATGCTTAATCTCCTCGGTAGAATAAGTATCAGCAAGCAGACCGCACAGCCAAAAACAACTACCATGCATGGGAAACCATTCAGAAGGTTGTCCACACACAGCATAACATTGCCGTTTCTGTCAAGCAGGAGGCTCACCTTTCCGCTGCGCTTGATGCCATACTGCCCTTTGGACATAGCCATTGGATTGCCATCCGCATCGAAATACATATCAGTGTCCACTGTACGATTCCGGTGATAAGTACGCTTCAGAACCGTATAGCCAGCAGTCGTTGGTGCCGGATTGCCATCTGCACCGAGATAGGTTATCTGACTGATATGACCTTGCTCATCTCGCTGATATAGCTCGCCATACTGCCCAAGAGATGATTTCACAGGGTTTTCTTCTGCGTCAAAGTATCGTTCGCCAATAACGGTTTCGTCTGCATCACGTTGGTATGTCTTGATGGTATAACCAGCTATGCAGGTAACAGGCTGTCCATTTACATCGAGATAAGTAATAGCGCAGTTTGATCCTTGCTCATCATACTCCCGGTGCAAACCGTAATAGCCGCCTGTGCATTGGACTGGCCGCATGTTAAGGTCGTAGTAGAAATCGTCCGTTGCTTTTCCATCCACCAGTGTTCTCACAATGGCGGAATAACCTGCGCCTAACATCATTGGTTGCTTATCTGCGCCAAGATACTTGATTACAACGTTTTCACTGTTATATTTATACGAGATGCCATAGTAATCGCCATACCGTTCCACTGGGTTTCCAGCAGCATCGAGGTAAAACTCTTCTGTAACCTGTCCATTTGCATTCCGCATTCGCTGTACTGTCGCATAGCCCATGTCAATGGCATCTGTGATGTCACCGTCAGAGTTCACATAGCTCGTGCTGGTCACATTTTTCTCTACAGTTTCTTTTACTTCGAGTTCCGAAGACACGAAACCGGTATCGTGATCAACGGTGGCATCTGGCAATAAAAATAAGATTGAAGCCAGAACGAAGGCAAGTAACAGTGCATGAACACTTTTCTTTTTCAGCTTTGCGCTCAAACTCCGTAACCCCGGCTCTTAATGACCTCCACCACCTGAGAGACGTACTTCTGGCAGGTGTCGTGGTCAGGAGCTTCTACCATCACACGGACAAGCGGCTCGGTGCCGGACTCACGCACCAGAATACGACCGGTATCGCCCAGAGCTTCTGCAACGGCCTTAACTGCTGCCTGCACTGCTTCGTCATCCTGTGCGGCTTTCTTGTCGGTCACACGGACATTTTCCAGAACCTGCGGGTAGATCTTAAGGGGCTCAGCCAGCTTGCTCATGGGCAGTTTCTTGGCCAGCATGACTTCCATCATTTTCAGGCTGGTCAAGATACCATCACCAGTGCTGGCGTACTTGGAGAAGATGATGTGGCCGCTCTGCTCACCGCCGATACGGCAGCCGTTCTTGGCCATGTACTCGTAGACGTACTTGTCACCCACTGCGGTCTTGGCGTAGCCGATGCCCTTCTCATCAAAAGCCTTATACAGGCCAAAGTTGGACATGACCGTGGTAACGACGGTATTGGTCAGCAGCTTGCCGCGCTCCTTCATGTAGCAGCCGTAGATGTACAGGATATGGTCGCCAGTGATGACATTGCCCTTTTCATCCACACACAGGCAACGATCAGCATCGCCGTCATAGGCAAAACCGATGTCAAGGCCCTTTTCAACCACGAACTTCTGCAGGCCCTCGATGTGGGTAGAACCAGCGTTGCTGTTGATATTCAGACCGTTAGGCTGTGCATTGATGACATAGGTGTCTGCACCCAGAGCATCGAACACAGACTTTGCGATATTCCAGGAACTACCGTTGGCGCAATCCAGACCAACCTTGACACCCTTGAAGGAATAGATGCCCAGAGAGATCAGATAGCCCATGTAGCGGTTGCGACCGGACACGTAGTCCACGGTGCAGCCGATGTGCTCCCGGTGGGCGAAGGGCAGCTCCGGCCAGTCCTTGTCAAAGACGTGGAGCTTGCCGTCGAGGTAACCCTCCACCAGCAGCAGGGTCTCTTCGGGCATCTTCTCACCGTAGCAGTCGATGAGCTTGATGCCGTTATCGTAGAACGGGTTGTGGCTGGCCGAAATCATGATACCGCAGTCAAAATCATCCACGCGGGCGATGTAGGCTACAGAAGGCGTGGTGGTGACGTGCAGCAGGTAGGCATCTGCGCCGGAAGCGGTCAGCCCAGCAACCAAGCTGTACTCGAACATATAGCTGGAACGGCGGGTGTCCTTGCCAATGACAATACGGGCAGGGTTGGTGTCCCCGTTGCGCTCACGGAGCATATTGTAGTACCAGCCAAGGAAACGTCCAACTTTATAGGCATGGTCAGCGGTCAGAGTAACACCAGCTTCGCCACGGAAGCCATCGGTTCCAAAATACTTTCCCATTATAGTTTTTCCTCATCCAAAGAGTGAATAAGCGAATATGTATATGCTTTAGCCGAGAGAGCCTCTCGTTGCCTGCTGCTCACCACGTAGAGGTAGCATACTTGAGCAGCGTAGCCATGTTTGCACATGGCTGGTAAAAATCAGTCTCTGCGGAACAAATCGCGTGTATAAACCTTGTCCTGCACGTCATCTAAGCAGCTATCGTAACGGTTAGCTATAATAGCTTGACTGCGTTTTTTGAACTCTTCAAGGTCATTCACAACTTCGCTGCCGAAGAAGGTAGAGCCATTCTCCAGAGTCGGCTCATAGATAATGACCGTTGCTCCTTTGGCCTTAATGCGCTTCATGACGCCCTGAATGGAGGACTGACGGAAGTTGTCAGAGTTAGACTTCATGGTCAGTCGGTATACGCCAATTACACAAGGCTTCTCCTGTGCCTTATCATACTCATTATCCTCGCCATATCCGTAGTAGCCCGCCATCTGAAGCACACGGTCGGCAATAAAATCTTTACGAGTGCGGTTGGATTCTACAATTGCTTCGATGAGGTTTTCCGGAACATCAGCATAGTTGGCTAGGAGTTGCTTGGTATCTTTGGGCAGGCAGTAGCCGCCATAGCCAAAAGAGGGATTATTGTACTGGTCACCAATGCGCGGGTCAAGGCAAACCCCCTTGATAATCTGCTGAGTGTTCAGTCCTTTCATCTCAGCATAGGTATCTAGTTCGTTGAAGTAAGACACGCGCAATGCCAGATAGGTATTAGCAAACAGTTTGACTGCCTCAGCTTCGGTGAAACCCATGAACAGGGTGTCGATGTTCTCCTTGATAGCGCCTTCCTGAAGCAGACCCGCAAACTCATGTGCCGCTTTCACAAGGCGCTCATCGTTCAAATCCGTGCCAACGATAATACGACTCGGATAAAGGTTATCATACAGAGCCTTGGACTCACGCAAAAACTCCGGGCTGAAGATGATGTTCTTGGTGTTAAACTTCTCGCGCACAGATGCGGTGTATCCCACAGGAATAGTAGACTTGATTACCATGATAGCATCCGGATTATACTGAATGACCAGTTTGATCACAGCTTCCACTGCCGAAGTATCAAAGAAGTTCTTCTTGCTGTCATAGTTGGTAGGTGCTGCAATGACAACGAAGTCTGCATCCTTGTACGCTGCCTCTGCGTCAAGAGTAGCGGTCAAATTCAGATTTTTCTCTGCGAGATACTTTTCAATATACTCGTCCTGAATCGGAGACTTTTTGTGGTTGATGAGGTCAACCTTTTCCGGGATGATGTCTACTGCCATGACCTCATGGTGCTGTGACAACAGCGTAGCAATGGACAGCCCGACATAACCGGTTCCTGCAACTGCAATTTTCATAGTTTACGCCCTTTCCCTTCGTTAATGATGCAAAACTCGTTTTGCTTTATTGATCAAATACATTGAATCGTCCCGATAAAAAAGCATCGAAAATATAACTGTTATGGTCAATGCGGCAATAAAGGTTATTACTGCTTTAATCAGCCAACCTATCCAGCCCGAAGCAAGTACAAATTCATCAAGACACATTACAATTGGAACAATAACCCCCATACAAGCAAGCATCCACACAACATGTTTCACAATCAGCACTGTACTCCGATTAAGAATTTTATTAGATACAAAAATCGAGTATTGAACTGTTCTAAAAACATTTGCAACTAATGTGCCTATGATAACACCATTGATTCCAACAAACTGTACTAGAATAATCGAAAGAGACAAGTTAATGATTGCCTCTTCCAGAGCGCCCCGTTTTGTTGCCTCATAGTTTCCTGTTGCATATACCAATAAAAGATATGGCTGCCGAATGCAAAATGCGGCTTCTGCAATTGTAATCAATACCGCAAAATCAACTCGATAGTAGACAACATCTGTAATTCCTCTGGTATATTCTGAAACAAATGGGAGAATCAGCGTTCCAACACAAGAAAACACAACAACTGTAAAGGAAAACAATAGATGCTCGTATGCCTTAAAAACTTTATTTAGTGTATCAATCTCATGCTTTACCCACATATTTCCAAAGGCAGCTTCCATGCCGCTTGTAAACACCTGTAGCAGAGTTTTAATTTTTCCAATAACTAGATAATAAACGGTATAAACTGATATTTGTTTCGCATCCATAAAGAATGTTAACACCATAATATCGGTATTATCGTGCACGATATTCGCTACTTGATGTAAAGCCACTGCCCCCCTATTATTAAGGGCAGCATTATCCGGTTCGCAATTACTTACAAGGTTATACTTTCTTTTTACATACCAGTTTAAGACAATCGGTGAAATCAAGAAAACAATAGAACTGCCAAGTTTGACTATGAAAACAGATGCTCCAGCTTTTATTAAAACCGCAACACACACCGTGTTCAACACGACCTTGAATATGTCAATAATATTATTAACATACGAGGATTGGTCTGCATTTAACAGCGTCATATTTGAAATTCCAAAAAAATACTGAGCAAATGTACCAATGCTTACTATAGCAATTAAAGCAGCGTTCTCAATGTGCGAAAGCGAATTTCGTGAAACATATGGATAAATAACGCACAAGCCAATGGCATAAAGAATTACACAGCATCCAATTTTCTGCATGTAACGTTTTGTAGCTTTCATAATTCTACTTGTTCCAAGGCTGTCCCCATCCGCAAGCGTCTTATACAAAGCTACTCTCGTTGTACCTGTTATTCCAAGAGTTAGAATATTAATCATATTCAGAAATTGCGTGGCCGATGAAATAACTCCATTATACGTTGATCCAAATGTTGCTAATATCAGCCTTGGTGTAATTAAACCACATATAATAGCTATCACCTGGTAAATCAGGCCAAAGACCATATTTAGTACTGCTTTTTTTGTTCGCATGCTGTAATTCCTTTTCACCAACACAATCTTTTCATAATAGCATTTTTTATACGTCTGCATCTAAAATACATATGACCTTGCGTATACTTTCTCATGCAGTATTCAAAACCTCTCGTTTTATAATCTCTCCAAAATTCTTTACAGTCCTTACTTGGTATTGTAGGGCCACGCAAATTCGGTTGCAAGGACTCGTCGATTGAATGCTCTTCTACTTGAAGATCTTGCATAACCCGCTCAAAGAAAGATTTCCCCTTTAGTGTATTAACATAAACGCACGATGTTCCCTTCTCATCATTAAAACAAGTCTTACAAGAGCCGATTGTCCAAAAGTCAGAAATTGTTATATCTCCAGTTCTCTCTATGCTAGCATATTTACAATACAAGCATGATTCCCTAGTAATTAAAGAATTGAAATACATTCTTGCAAACGCATTTGAATCTAACGTGTTAACTTCATTTTCTCCATCATCATAAATGATATTAACATTCAGCCCATGCCATCCGACTAATTTACTTCTGAATAAATATTGCACTACTCGTTTCTTTTTTTCTCCTAACCACTTTATATGGTCTCGAAGAATCAGTGGGGATGGCACGCCATGGCATACAATATCCACCGTCAATAAATTTTCTTGATTTCGTCCTTTCAAATAGTTTTTCAATCCGGCGATTTGACACGGTGTACCCGAAAAAAGGACCTTACGTCCTTGCTTTAAAGCTTCTCCTGCTCGGATATAACAATCTCCAATTTCGCTCTGCGTGTATTTCGCACCGCGCATCTTATTCCTATCAGACTCATTGTCTGATTGTGTATGTCTACATTTGAAATCATCACATAATGCTGCGCCAAATACAAGACCGCCCGTTCTTAGAAAGTAATCACTTAGAGCGGTAAATGCTCCCCCTGAGGTACTCTCTTTAACAACATTCGGATTTTTATGCCGAGCCGCATATACATGTATTGGCGCAGCCTTACTCACTTCACTTCTTTCCGGACACCGGACAACGCATAAACCACACTGCGTGCATTTCGCGGCATCAACTTTTGGATATAGAAATCCTTTTTCGTCCGGGGTCATAGAAACAGCCTTCTGAGAACATAACTGTGCACAAGTACCGCAACCACAACATACGCGCGCATCTATAATACTCTCTACATCTTTCTTCAATACTGCACTTGCGTTTTGAGTCAAATATCTTTTTGATCTTTCAATTGCCTTATCAAGACTCTTATACGCATCGCTTCCTGCAATAATGTAATCATCGATTCGGCCTAACCTCTCACCTTCTGGTACCTGAGGCTTGTTCCCAATTAGTTTGCACAAGTTTTCAAGCCTAGTATTCTTTTTTGAATGCGTTACACATACAAATTTCTTTTCATATATAATTGAAAATGCTGTTCCGTGAAATGAATTCGTTACTACGCATTCCGCATTCTCTATATAAGAAAGATATTCTCGTGGTCCACAGCAGTCATCCACTTCACCATCTATTAAAAGTTGAAAATCACCGCCCAATACAATTTTCACAGGTAATTGATAGCGTGCACGCACTTGTCCAACTGCTTCAATAAGCCACGGCGTATTTTCCATCGCATAGACGAAAATGTACTTATCTGTGCTTACCGGTTGTGCCAGACCTCTCCACTTCTCCTTTGACAGCAAAAAGACTGGATCTACAACCACTTCTGATGAATAGCCTAATCTCTGATCAACAATCTCTTTTCCACTTTCTTCTCTAACAGAGACCTCTTGAAAATCCGGCAGAAATTTTTTTATATATTCATCCTCGGTAGCCGAAATACCGCTTCTTCCAAAGCTAGAAGCATAACTAATTTTCGGGGTATCCTGTGCGAAACTCAAGTAATATGCCCTTGAATTTCCGGTCAACGTTGTATTAAGAATCTGATCACTGCCTGAAATTATCAAATCATACTTTGGCGGATCTGTTTCAATCTCTTTGTCACCATAATATACTTTTTCCGATGTCCTACATTCATTAATAAATGTATCAAATTTCGCAAACCTTTGATACCTAGCCTTTTGCTCTTTTCCACCGACGGTTTTCTTTACCACTCGCATCGCTCTCCTTAATAGCGTATTTCGAGCAGGAATCGCATTATTAGGATAGTAATCAATAATTTCCGTCGGACAAATGTTGTCGTTTAAATATGTGTACAAAGCATATGCCTGAAGCGCAGCCCCTAGGTTATTCGCTCTATGAAAGGTAATCATCCCTATTTTTTGATTCACTTTTATCATCCTCCGTACATTGCACGGTAAATCTCTTTCACATTATTCATGTCATAACTCGACATATTAACATAGTGACGTTTTGATTCCGATTTCTCAATTTCTTCCGAAATTGTGTTTGCCCACTTTTTTGAGCCATCTGCAAGGTCGATAAAGTACACATTACCAAGGTTCACTTCTTGAGGAACACCCGTTGAAGCAAAACACTTCATTCCAACTGCCTGCGCTTCAATTGCAACAATTCCAAGACCTTCAAATACGGAAGGAAACATCAATGCGTTATTTTTAGCCATTTCATTCGGAACATCCGCGTCTTCCGGCAAGTAGGTGACAGCCTTCTCTACACCAAGCTCTTGCACTTTTTCTTTAATTCTACACAAATACTCCTTGTCACCATCACCTATAAAAGTCAACTGTGCTTCTGGATGAATCCTATAAATATGAGCAAAAACCTCTACCGTAAAGATTTGGTTTTTCAATGCTCCCCATCTGCCAACCTGAACAAAGCTCCATTTGTTCGTGCACTGATTTTCTAAAGTTAAAAACTTAGACAGATCTATTCCATTCGGAACAACTTTTATATCATTTCTTTCACCATATAAATACTCTCCAGCAGCCCTTGAACATGCTACAAAATCAGTAGCTGTGTGCGTCATTATTATTCTATACACTGCTTGGTATGCACGTCGAACAATTTTTTTCTTATTAACATAAAGCACACTATGGCTATGCACTATTCTATTTGGTATTTTTTCTTGCTTTGCAACCAAAAGACCAATCGCCGCTTCGTAAAAATTATGGCAATGTATTGCCACATACGGACCATTTTCCTTTATTATTTTTTTCAGTTCTCTATAGTTCCTATAAAATCTAATATAATAGTCTAGTCTTTTCCCGATACTATTTCCAGTCATCCGATTTTGTATCGTGTAAATTTTCCCCTGTCTAAGAACTTCTTCTTCATAGTTCGTATGTGTATGATCAAAGACGACAATATCAAATTGAAATTCATCAGAAAGTGTCCGTATGATACTCATAATAACCGACTGAATCCCGCCGATTCCCAGATCATTATTGGCAACTACCAAAACTTTCTTCTTTTCCGCTGTCTTCATTTTGAGTCATCTCCATTATGCTCGCCATCAAAGCAATCAAAATCCATGTTGGTTTTTCATAATACATTACAAGAAAAATACTTCCTAAAAGCAATTCGGCAATTAACGTAAGCAAAAGAACCTTTAGCTCTTTGCTCTCGGATGTTTTACCTCTTTGAATTGCTGAAGCTCCCATTTTAAAGTACGGAAAGAAATATGCAATAAATCCAAGAATACCCAAACCACTCAAAATTTCAGCATATTCACAATGACTAAAACAGAAACGGCCATCCGCAAAGGTCGCATTGTAAGCCGGATACGCATTAATTCCATTGCCCCAAATCGGGCTTTCAAGGAACCACTCAAACCCTCTTCTTGCGTATAAGGCACGAAACTGTGTCGAAGTTTCTCCATAAACAGATGCTTGTCCATGCGTTATCTGGTAAAACGAAAGGACTCTCATTCCCAAAACATCATATAAAATCGGCACATTCATCAAAGCGTATAAAAATCCCAGCAATCCTGCGATAACACCTATTGTAATTAAAACGACGTATCGCATTTTCCATTTTTTTTGATACGCTATTAGATAGATGTTACCCATGATTGCAGCAATCAATAATCCCATTGATGTTCTGGAACCTGTCATTAAGACAGTAAATGCAATAACGATAATCTGTACTAAATATACAATTTTGTGTTCCGTCTTAAAAATATAAATTGCAATAGACGCTGCGAATGAAAAAGTGATACCAACAAGATTAGCATCGCCAATTAAGCTTCCTAACCGCTGTCCTAAGTTAGAATTCATCAATAAATAAATCGCCCCGAAAAATCCAGCCCACGAAAATGCCTTTAATGCAAATGTTAGATTTTTGAAGTTTATAGATGAATACTGAAACACACAAATGGACAGGCACACCATAATTATCATTCGTCGTGTTCTGTCAAAAGAAGCATCAGGTGCAAAAGAGTAAAACGTTGAGAGAAAGCACAATAGAATAAAGAAAATCGAGTAATTGTACACCTTGCTCCATCGTATTTTCCCTTCATTTTTCAGTGCAACTAATACCTGTAACGCAATAAAACCGCTAATTAGAATATTTACCCATAAATATCCAGGTATGCCCAGTAGACCTTTATCTGTATAATTAAAAACTAGCACACACGATGTCATTAGCAACATTACAATTCCGCTAATCGTATCAAACCGTATTGTTAGCTTACCTTTCTTATCCATTGCCTAAAACCTCATTGTTGGTATACGTCAATGTACGCTTTTGTCATATTTTCTAAAGAAAATTGTACTGCTCGGTGTTTTGCCCCTTGTGAAACAGTTTCTCGCAGATGGACATCTCTGATTAATGCTATAATCCCGTATGCGATTTCTTCTTTTGACACTCCAACCAACACTCCGCTTTTTCCGTTTTCAATCATATCAGGCACTCCGCCAACTGCTGTTGCCACAATTGGAAGGCCTGTTGCCATTGCCTCGATTAACGTAATCGGCATTCCTTCATACTTACTTGAAAGAATAAAAATATCAGATTCCGACATTTTCTCGTATACCTTATCTAACAATCCAACAAAATGAACTTTTTCTTGTATACCAAGCTCCGCAACTTTCTTTCGCACATTATTAACCAAGTCACCGTCTCCAACCAAATCAAGTTCACAATTTGGATAATCACTCACTACATCTGCAAATGCTTCAACCATCATTTCATGATTTTTTTGCGGTGCAAATCTCCCTACATGCAGGATCTTTACTTGTGACACAATCTGTGTATTCTTTTTAGCAATGCACTGTGTTAAATCAATTCCATTGTAAACCAACGGAACTTCTTTTTGATTTAGACCATAATACGCTTCTATACTTTTTTGAGTAATGGGCGTTATTGCAACCGGAATTACTCCAAAGTTCTTAAATAGCACCTTTTGCATTGGTAGCTGTTTTGATGGAACTTCTTTTTCTGCGATGTTATGTACAGTATGAACTCTTTTCACATTCAATCCAATTGAAGCAAGAAAAGCATATGGCAGAACATATCGATGTGTGTGCACAACATCAGGCTTAAACTGTTTCATGATCTTTCGCATCTTGAAAACAATAGACAAATCAAAGCCCTTCTTTTTTCCAAGATACTCAATTTTTACTCCATTTTTCTCAAGTCGATCTGTAATCGCAGTATGCATACAATAAAAACTGATCATTAGAACTTCATGTCCTTCAGCTTTCAGACCATAGGCTAAATTTTCTGCCATGACCTCTGCACCAGCCAAGCCAAACTCTGGCATTACCTGAATGATTTTCATAACTTCACCTCAATAAGTCTTCATACTCATAAGTAGTGCCAAGAGTCACCTTAATCACTTTCTCCACACCATCTTGTTGACAACACCAGTGTAGCTTTGGATGATCTTAACTACCTTATCAGACACGTTTTCATCCACATAGTCCGGTACGGGGATACCAAGGTCACAATTCTTGTTCATTTCAACGGCCACGTCAACCGCCTGCAGCAGATGATCACCATCAATACCGGCGAGGATGAAGTCGCCCTTATCCAGTGCCTCCGGGCGCTCCGTAGAGGTGCGGATGCACACAGCCGGGAACGGGTGCCCTACACTGGTGAAAAAGCTACTCTCCTCTGGTAAAGTACCACTGTCAGACACCACACAGAAGGCGTTCATCTGCAAGCAATTATAGTCGTGGAATCCCAGCGGTTCATGCTGAATGACACGCTTGTCCAGCTGGAAGCCGCTCTGTTCCAGTCGCTTGCGGCTGCGCGGATGGCAGGAGTAGAGAATCGGCATATCGTACTTTTCGGCCATTTTGTTGATGGCCGTGAACAGCGACGTAAAGTTCTTCTCGGTGTCGATATTCTCCTCGCGGTGAGCGGACAGCAGGATATACTTGCCCTTTTCCAGCCCCAGGCGGGCGTGGATGTCGGATGCCTCGATCTTAGCCAGATTCTGGTGCAGCACTTCTGCCATCGGGGAACCGGTGACATAGGTACGCTCTTTGGGCAAACCAGTATCAGCCAGATAACGGCGGGCATGCTCAGAATAAGCCATATTCACATCAGAAATGATGTCCACGATGCGGCGATTGGTTTCTTCCGGCAGGCACTCATCCTTGCAGCGGTTGCCTGCCTCCATGTGGAAGATGGGAATATGCAGGCGCTTTGCGCCAATCACGGATAGGCAACTGTTGGTGTCGCCCAGAACCAATACAGCATCCGGTTTGATGGCAACCATCAGCTTGTAGGATTCTGCAATGATATTGCCCATTGTCTCGCCAAGGTCTGCACCGACCGCGCTCATGTACACTTCCGGATCAGCCAGCTGCAAGTCATGGAAGAACACACCGTTCAAGTTGTAGTCATAGTTCTGACCAGTGTGAGCCAGAATGACATCAAAATACTTGCGGGTCTTATTGATAACAGCCGCCAAACGAATAATCTCCGGGCGAGTGCCCACAATGATTAGCAGCTTCAGCTTTCCGCTATTCTTAAAAGATACATTGCTATAATCAGCCATACTCTCTATTCCTCTCACACCGGTTCAAAGAAGGTATGGACTGATGTAGGCACTGGGTGCAATGATGTTAGGGAACGCATAGCCAAGGGCTTTCGCCTTCTCATACACCCGTGCTCGGAACTGGTTGTTGCCGATGCCAACCACTAATAAGTCGTAGTCCTTCCGCAGCTCTGGAAGATCAATAAGACCTCCAACCACCAGAATGCCACAGATCTCGGTCCCCACAGGCTGTCCATCATCCACAAATGCGCAGTCGCATTGGAGCATTGCCTGTTCTGCAACCATGCGTCCGAAGCCACCGGCACCAACCAGCAACAGTTTTTCTTTAGACATTCGGGATGCCCTTCAGCTCATTCTGGACATACTCGGTGGTCAGAATCTTCTTGACGGTGCCTTCCACGTCCAGGCGATTGGTATTGTGGCTGGTATAGGATTCATCAGCCATTGTATGTACCTCGCCTTTAACAACAAACTTGTCGTAGTTCAAGTCGCGGTTGTCGGCGGCCACACGGAAGTAGTGCCCCATATCCTGGCTGCGCAGACGCTCTTCACGGGTCATCAGGGTCTCAAACAACTTTTCTCCATGACGGGTACCGATAATGTTCGTACCAGTATCGCCGAAAAGCTGCTGAACAGCCTTTGCTAAATCACCGATGGTAGAAGCATCAGACTTCTGGATGAACAAATCACCCGGATTTGCATGCTGGAATGCAAACATAACCAAGTCCACAGCCTCGTCCAGATTCATCAGGAAGCGGGTCATATTGGGGTCGGTGATGGTGATGGGATTGCCCGCCTTAATCTGATCAATGAACAGCGGGATAACACTGCCACGGCTGCACATAACATTGCCATAACGGGTGCAGCAGATGGTCGTACCGCCACGCTCAGCTGCCACACGAGCGTTTGCGTAGATAACGTGCTCCATCATAGCTTTAGAGATGCCCATAGCGTTGATGGGGTACGCAGCTTTGTCAGTGGACAAACAAACCACACGCTTGACACCAGCTTCAATTGCGGCATGCAGCACGTTGTCGGTGCCGATGATGTTGGTCTGCACAGCCTGCATGGGGAAAAACTCACAGGAAGGGACTTGCTTCAGAGCCGCGGCATGGAAAATGTAGTCAACACCGGGCATTGCATCTTTAATAGACTGCGGATTGCGGACATCGCCAATATAGAACTTGACCTTCTTAGCCGCTTCCGGATGCTTGGCCTGAAGCTCATGGCGCATATCGTCTTGCTTCTTTTCGTCGCGGGAGAAAATGCGAATCTCCTTCAGGTCAGAATCCAAGAAGTGCTTCAAAACAGTAGAACCAAAAGAACCAGTACCACCGGTGATCATGAGGGTTGCGTTATCAAATGCAGACATTTTTATTTCCTTTCTGATGTAAAACAAGTCATATATGAAAAATCAATTTCTAATTTTCTGATATCCTTTAACTAACGTTGCTCTAAACTTCTTGAATCTATTTTCTTCTTCTTTACGCCATTTCGAACTGTATTCCCTGTAAAGATCATTTCCGGTAATACAAGCCAATGCATTCATTTGTGCCACATGAAGATGATGATAAAACGGACTCGCAATATGATTGTCTAAATCATAATTTGACCAATATCCACAATCGAACTTCGGCATTGTCTTTTCAAGAGTTCTCAGCGTTTTATCCAAAGCATCTTTATACTTTTCTTCATCGCATACAATGCACAAATCATATAAACCAAACACGCTAAAAACCCATCCGTTAAGGACCGCCGGAAGATGAGTATACTCTAATAAAACCAATCCGTTTTCCTTATACTGAGAAGTTCCGCCATCCTCCACAGATTCCAACATGAAATCTACAGCACGTTTTGCTGCCACCATGTACTTATCCTCTTTTGTAATTGACCAAGCTCTAACAAGTACCGATGTGGCTTCCCCCTGTGCCATTGCACCATACGGATTTTTAGGATACGCAAAGAAGAAATTATTCCATCCACCATTCGGTTCTTGCATTTTCAATGCCCAATCAGCACAAGCAATAAACTTTTTCTCATATCTTTTATCGTTATTTAACTGGTAGAGATCCCAACATCCTAAAGCGTATTGAAAAATAGCCACCGGAAATAATATATCTTCTCCTTGTTCCGTTTTGACTGTCGGAAATTCACTAGAATCAACATATTCTGGTTGCATTAACACTTTTTGAGTAAGATCATTAAAATAACCCTTTAACTCGCCAACGGTAAAAGCCTGTCCCATACTTTGATTAACATGTAACACGCTCTTCCCAGCAAACATCTTCGCCCATTTTTTTATGTTGTAAATACTCAGTCCCATCACATTACCCCTACAACTTTTTTAAGCGCGCTTTCCGGCGTGTACTGTTCTTTATAAAACTCTATGCAACTTTCTGCCATCCGTATAAGCTTGCTTCTATCCTCGCACAATTCTTGAAGCCTCATTGTCAGCTCTGATATATTTCCTATCTCATAGCCAAGACCAGTTTTTTCCTCTGCAACAATATCATCATAGCTATTCCACTTGGATGCAACAACAGGAACTGCTGCCGCATAGCTATCGACAATCGAGCCTGGAATTCCTTCTGTTGAATAATGCGTTGGAAAAATTTGCACATCGTACTGACATAGAGTTAAAACGCTCTCGCTTGGATCTGCGCAGCCTTTATAGCATATCGTATCCGGAACGCTTTGTATTAGCGTTTCAAACTCCTCTTTATAGCCCTCAAATATTGGGCCATAAATGTCAAGTGTTGCTTTATATTTTCCTTGTCCATTTATAAGCTCAACTGCCTTAATAGCGTCTTCAATGCCTTTTTCCTTAATTACACGACAAAAGGTACAGCAACGTAATGTGTCAGAATTCAGGTCTATATGATTCTGTGAAACAGCTTTCAGATATTTAACATTAGGGATTACAGTCGTGTTTTCTACGCCAAGAGCTTGTAGCTCAGATTTCATTTTTCTGGTTTCAACCCAAATGCCATCAAGCTGCGTTAGCCGAGAAATCAGCTTAGGATTTTCAGCAGCTTTGCTCGCAAGCCATCCTCCAATTACAGAGTAGAAAAGCTTGAAATGGTACACCCTTCTTAAACCGATAAAAAGTGGTAAAAACACCTTCAGTCCGTTGTGAGCGGGCAAAATGACAATACACTCACACTCTTGTGCCAGCCTAATACAATTCGTCAGCATCTTTACCGGGTGCTTTTTCCATCCAGCGGTATTTGCCGTTTTGATGTTATCCGCTCCATAGTAATCTGAAAGCATTCGGATCATTGTTTTCACTTTTACCGGCTGACCTCCTGAAAAATCAGGTCCGTCACCATACACACCACAAACCCCAATTTTTTTCATCTTTAATTTCCAATCTTCATTCTCACGCCGAACAACAGTCTATACAGATGCTCCGATTTCTTAATAAGCTTAATGATTCCAATCGAAACTCCCATAATAAACAGAAATCCGATTACAAGCGTAATAATTCCACTTGTTGATACAACTTCTATCTGCTGAGCTTTTAAGCTCCGTACTAGAACGCAGTGAATATAATAGAGTTCAAGAGAGTTTTGTCCAACAGTTGCAATAGCCTGCATCACTTTTCCATCATTCTTCAACCTAGTGGCAGCAAAACAAACAATATATACACCGCATACACTTGCTATCAATCTTGGCAAAATCTCAAGAACAGTATCCCCCGTCAAGTACAAGTTCACATTGCAAATAATGTAGAAGTACACTACTGAAAACACTGCAAATATGGTATCCGCAACTGATTCAATGTTAGAAACGTTCGCATTTTTTACAAGGTGCCACATATGTCCCAACCAGTAGAATAACGAGTAGTACAACACATATTTGATTCCAAGAAAAGTCAGTCCAAGTTTAAGTCCAGGAATAGCAAACAGAACTGTCATTCCAAAGAAAACAACGCTGTACAGTACCCCCCCCCCTGAAATTTTAGTCATACTGGAAATCTTTGTTGCGCAAAAGCTGAATATGCTCAAAAATGCGAGTACCACTAAATACCACAACGTGCCCTCAAGATGCCACAGCAAATTAAATGCACTTGAAATTGGATTCTCGTAGTGATAAGCAATGCACAAGACAACAAAATAAGTCACACAGGGCCAAAGATACCGAACAAGTTGATTCCCAAGTTTCTTCGCAGCAGGTTCCTTGCTGGACAAAGAAAAATAGCCAGAAACCACCATGAAAAGCGGAATTTGAAGCGACCATATTACATTAAAAATCAGTGAATTCTCATAGCCCTTAATGCTGTATTGCAGTGCATGGCCAAACACAACGATAAGTGTCGCCACACCTTTCAAAACATCGAATCGCATATCTCTTGTCTTTGGTTCCATATGACTTACCTTTCTTTATTCCGTCACAAATTTAACGCCCATTTTCTTCAAGATAGGCTTAACTTTTCTAATGAGGTTCGGGCCAGCAATTTTTCTCAGAACAATTTTCGACTTATAGACCGCGACCTTATTCCAAGGCAAAACTGCACGCTTGCTTGTATCCACCTGAATTCCAAGTGCCTCCAAAGTTTTCACACTCGGTGTGTACCATTTTCCCTGAAGGACGCCATTCACCATTTCAAACGGTGCGTAATCTACAGTGTAGAGTTTTCCCTTAACCTGAGTAGCAACCCCATTTTTCTGTCGAGCCTCAAACTCCCATGCAGAAAAGTCACCGCCCTCTAGCAACTTAAGCAGGTATTCTTTTTTCCAGATTGAAGCCTGAAGGTTAACCCCGTACAGCGATTCTTCTGGAACCTTATGAATCCCACGCTCTCCTCCGTCCTTGAAATGCATTTCAGGGAAAGGATAAATTCTCAGATAATCGGCATCATTTTCCTCCATAAAGGAAATCAGCGAACCAATAGAGCCATCTGTTACCTCTGATGTCACATAGTAATCTTCTAGCATGAGAAGGATGTACTCTGCATCTACAGCCTCTACAGCTTTTTTAGCACGGCGGCTCCACGAAATTTCAGGTCCCGTTGTAACAACTTGAACATTCTCAAATTTGGGCTTTTTCTCATTCGTTACCAGATAGGTTGGCATTTTCGCATGCCAAAACTTTTTAGCACAGTCAAAGTATACCGGCCACAGATCCGAATACTTATCAAAGGACAACACCATAACAACCGTTTTTTCCATGATTCTTTATACCTTTCTCTTATCAATACCCATGCCAGTTCCCTTGACCCAAGCCCAGCAGCCGAGCTCATACAGGCTTCGAACGACATTGTGCCCTTCGATTTCGTGATACAGCTGCCAGTGATACTTTGCTTGTTTCAGCTTGTTGCTGGACACCGATCCGGCGCGCCCCATACGATATGTACCAAGAACTTCTTCCATGCCGTAGCAGTAATCCGTTTTTTTCAAGATCTTAAGCCACAGGGCAAAGTCATTTCTCTTTTTAATCGGCGGCACCTCGAATTTGCCAAGTGCTTCCTGGTCGTACATCACGGACAGATTACCGATTGGATTGGACAGCCGAATCATCTTCTTATAATCCGTTTTCTTCGGAGGAATAAGCACCGTGTGCAGGTCATTGCCCTCCTCGTCCATCCAACCATAACCCGTTGCACTGAACTTCGCGCCGGTCTTTTTCATAAAAGCAATCTGCTTTTCCAGCTTGTCCGGTTTCCAGAGATCATCGCTATCGAGAAACGCGATGTACTTGCCGGTCGCCCGTTTCATAGCTTCCGTCCGAGCAACTGCCGGACCACCATTCTGAGGAAGAACGTAGTAGTGGATATTCGGATACTTTTCAAGATACGGCTTCAGCACTTCGGCAGTGTTATCCGTGCTGCAATCGTCTACGATCTGAACCTCCCAGTCCGTAACAGTCTGGGCAATCACAGAATCAAGTGATTGCAAAATAAACTTGCCGCAGTTGTAAGTCGGCATAATCACACTAACTAGCATTCTATCGTTCCTCTCCGCATATCAAAGATTACAGCCCAGACTCATCTCAAAGAGTTTGAGCCGTCTATTCCTTATAAAGCTCTACTAATCGTCCTCAGCAGTGTGAGTCACACTGCCGCTATGTCTTGTACCGTTGCAGTGGGCCTCCACCACGCTCAAAATTGCACCATTTTTGGCGCAACGGTAATCGGTGCCCTTTGCTCATGTTATGGCACCATTTTACTCTGTGATCACATTTTCATCGTCACGGAAGTTCCTGTCTTTAGTCCTGATGGCACTATCATCTCGCCACAAGAATCCATGTATTTATGCCAGAAATCACTCATATCGCTATGGAAACTCATCAGTTTATTCCCGACAGCACCCTGCCTTTTCACTAGGAGACCTCGTATTTATGCCTGATAGCATCTCCATGACCGGGTTGAAAGTTTCGATGATATTGTCATCGAAGCCCCTTATTTATTTCTGACAGCACATTCCGGGAAAATGTCGATTTTTAGCCCCAGAAAGAAGTAAAAAAACTCGACAATTAGTCATTTTTACCACTCATAGCAGTGGTTTGACCCTCAGAAACTCCCTCGGTGCTTTCAGGCATAAACAGGATCTTCACGGTCGCCAGCATGATCTTGAAGTCCTCCATGATGCTGGGGTGGGCTATGTACATCAGGTCCATGACCAG
>CALWXT010000191.1 GCA_944385575.1 uncultured Flavonifractor sp.
AAAGAGCCAACGGATTACTCCATTGACTCTTTCGCTCTACATATGGCTTTTGCAGTCCCCTCGATAATAATGAGTTCTTTGTCCTCAAAGGTGTCGAGGATGGAATCAATCTGCCGACGTAAGGACGTTTTTTCAACCTGCTTATCCGCAAACAGGTATTGATCGGCTGATATGTTGAACATCGTAACAAGACGGGCAAATAGCGGAAAACTCGGGTATTGACCTTCGTTCTCTATGGACTGTAAATGTCTTGGGGCAACATCAAGGATTTCCGCTAACTGCTCCCTTGTCATCCCCTTTGCTTCACGAGCTTTTTTAATGGCCTGCCCTAACGCCATAAAGTCAAATGTGTCTTTCATTTTATTCACCGCCTATGATTGAGAATTATTACATCTATTATATGGAGATTTTGTTTCTCCTTAAACGATGCAAAATCTCTTATGACAGGATATAAAATCTCTATTTGGAGGAGGTATGCCAATGGAAACTGAAAAGTGGATATTATGCCCCGCCTGCGGTGGTAAAACACGCAACAGAATCCGGGAAGATACACTGTTGCTGAATTATCCCCTCTACTGTCCAAAATGCAAGCAGGAAACCCTGATTGCTGCAAAGGATTTAAGAATAACCGTCGTCGAAAGGCCAGACGCACAGACGCAGAGCCGATGAACCCGTAAGATTTCTTGCGGATCACCGGCTCTTTCTGTCTCTCTAATTTGGATAGTCCGCCAAATAAAAAAAACGGAGCTTTGGCGGGCTGTATTGTTATGCCTATACATAGCCCTCCAAACCCGTTTTGAGTTTGGAGGGATTTTTATGTGCTGGTCTGCTATGACCGCCCTGCTGCTGATCCGAAGCAGCGATTACCTACATGGCACCGCACAGCCGCGAGGGTGATCTGTTAAAAAAATCCATAGCGGCGCATGGCCCCCTTATACCCTAAAAGTAGAACCCAAATCTCTACATAATAGAATTTGTTTTTCCTTTATCCGCAATGGCTTGACTGCCTTTGCGGATTTTTTTGTGTCGCTTTTTGTCAGAAAGCAGGACAAACTTACTTCTGGCATAGGGTGCCGCAGCCCTCCGACCATCTGAATTTCCCTTGAAATTCAGATTGATCGGAGGAAATAGTTATGGCAAAAGACTTTGCCAAATCCAAATGCTTTATTAAAACAGACAACGGTTATAAAGAGATCACCTATGAAGAATTGCTGCACCGGGAGGAAGCTGACCCGTCCTATAAAGCCCGGAAATTCCTACCCTTGCACGGTATGCTGATGGAAGTAACACCTGAAGAATATCAGGCGTTCTACAAAGAACAAAATCGGCAACAGTATATCAACCGTCGTTCCATCGACAGGGGCGATATTTCCTATGATATACTCACAACAGATGAGAAAGACGGTACTAATATTTTGGTAGACAACGCACCGGATATTGTAGAACAGGTAGAAAAACGGATTATGTTGGACAAGCTACGGACGAGCCTTGCACTTCTCTCCGAAGAAGAATTGCAAATGCTGATCTCGTTATTCTATTTGGAAATGACCGAGCGCGATTTAGCTCGGGAGTATCAAATTTCACAAGTGGCGATTCATAAGCGAAAGCAGCGAATCCTTGAAAAACTGAAAAAGCTTTTAGAAAATTGATTTTTCAGGTTATCGACTCCCACTTTTCACCATGAAAAGTGGGAGTCTCTTTTTGGCCGGTCTAATAAAAGCGAGCAAAGGGGCTATCCGACCATGTGGGCGCATTGTTCAAAAGGTCGAGAATGGGCGCTTCTACACCATCGAGAGCAATTCTGGCGACGAATGCCGCCAGAATTGCTCTCCCGTTGGGTACTATGAGATTTACGGGCACGGTGTACCAGCTTATTAACCAGCCAAAAAAGAAGCAAGCCGCTTGTGAAAACAGGCGGCTTCGTACATAGTTTATAAACCAAAAGTCTTGAAATGCAGACTAAACGATTGCGTAAATGGTTATAATGTGCTATAATGCAATCACTACATTTGATCGGAGACGTGGATATGAGGGTCAGCTATAATAAGCTTTGGAAATTACTGATAGACAAAGAAATGAAAAAGAGCCAATTACGAGAAGCAGTTGGAGCAAGTAAAAGTACATTTGCCAAACTCAGTAAAAATCAAAATGTTACACTTCCTGTTCTGCTGGATATATGCGAGTATCTGCAATGCGATTTTGGCGATATTATGGAAGCTGTACCTGAACATAAGGAGCAATAAAATGAGCGAAAAAATTTTAGTAGTAGATGATGAAAGAGAGATAGCCGATTTACTCGAGGTCTATCTAAAAAATGAAAACTATACTGTATATAAATTCTATAATGGCACCGACGCTTTGAAATGTGTCGAAGAAACAGAGATCGACTTGGCCATACTGGACATTATGCTTCCTGATATTGACGGGTTTCGTATCTGCCAGAAGATCCGGGAAAAATTCTACTTTCCGGTTATCATGCTGACAGCCAAAGTTGAAGATGGAGAAAAAATAATGGGGCTTACCATCGGTGCTGATGACTACATTACCAAGCCTTTTAATCCTTTAGA
>CALWXT010000192.1 GCA_944385575.1 uncultured Flavonifractor sp.
TATGTGCTTTTACAACAGTAAATACAAAATTATTCTTCTTCTGTGCGGTCAATACGGGCTTTTTATAGTCTTTCATTTCATTCTCTCCCCTTATACCAAAATTGAGTCGATGTATATCCTCATTATACTGGGCAAAGTGATTCCTGTCAATCGGTTATTCGGCATTTGTATGTAAAAGTTTCTTGGTTGCAAAGTGCAATAGCTGATTATGAAGAAACGGCAGAAATACTGTTGCCTATTTTGACAAAAGCGTTAGGGCCGGGCGAAAATCCCCCGATGGTTAATTTCTCCCGGCCCTAACAAAAGTTTGGGATAGTCTCGGGACATGGTCTGTTTTTCAAAACTCGCCTCGCCAATTCCAAAGCCGAACAGGTGATACTTCTTAAAATTCTTGACAATAGTCCCTGTGGGGCAAGATTATTATTTGGTATATAGACGGGGGGCAACCCAGTCGGGCTGCCCCCTGTACGTTACCGCTCCATATGTCGTTGTTTTTTCTTTTCCCTCGGCTCAAGGCCCTGCCGCAGGGCCAGTTCGCACTCCATATACCGGCATCGCTCGGGAGTTTTGTCCAAAATCGCCTGGGCGTTCTTTCTGTCCTTACGGAGCCGGGAAAGGAGCTGCGTGAAGCTGTCCCGCTGGGCCTTGAGGGCTTTTTGTTCCTGCGGGTCACCACACCGCCGGAGTCTGTTATAAATACCGCTGCGCTGTTTCTCCACGGCCTGGATCTGGTCCTGGGTTCTGGCGAGGAACTGGGACACCTGTTCTGCCGTCTCCAGCCCCTCACGGCCCAGCAGACGGGTTTGGGCGGTGATAGCATCCAGCCGCTGTAATTCCAGACGCAGGGCTGGAGAGAATGGCTTGCGTGGCGTTTTGCGCTTTGGAATGGCCCCCAGCAGGTAGCAGTAGTGGAGATAGAGCCGATAGAGGCTGCTCTGGGTCAAAATCAGCTGCGTGATGCTCTGGGCCTGGCTTGGCACCGGATATTTGGCCCGCCGTTTCTCCTGGTCCTCCTTGTACCAGAACTGGCACTGGTATTTTACCCCCAAAGGCCGTTCGTGGATACGCTGCCGGATGCGTTGAATCTCATAGTCCTCCCCCAGCCGCCACAGCCGCACCGCCTTCTTGCTGTCCACAGAGCGGATGGTGGGGTATTTCAGCTTTTCATCATACCGCAGTACATAGCCCAGCTCCAGCAGGATTTTTCCAAATCGCTCCATATCATTGGACATACAAATGGCGTAGTCAATGGCCTTGCGCATCAGTTGGAAGCGGGTATCCGCCCCCATTTTTTCGGCAAAGTAGAGGCTCCGCGGCGTTTTCCCCTTGGGATGCTCGATCACCGTCAGACCGTGTTCCCGGCACAACGCATCGGAGATCTCCCGCATCCGGTAAAAGGCCCGCTTGTCGCAGTTAAACTTTCCGCCGTCCTTATAGCTCACCGAGTTGATGACCAGGTGGTTATGGTAGGTGCCGGTATTGAAGTGGGTGGCGATCAGCACCTGGAACCGGTCGCCCCACATCCGTCTGGCCAGCTCCACCCCCAACTGGTGGCACAGCTCCGGGGACACCTCGCCGGTCTTAAAGCTCTGGACACAGTGGTAGGACAGGTTGCCGCCAGTCTTGTTGAAGTGCCGCTTGACGTACTGCATATCCTCGCAGGCGTGGTCACGGCGGCAATGGAGTGTGGTAACGTACATAGTCTTTTCCGGGCCGCTGGTGACCTTCTCGCTGTTTTGAGCGTAGTGGAGTACCTGCCCCATATCGGAGAACTCGGTTTTCTCCGCGTTCTCCGCATAGCCCACCACCCGGCTCAGGCTATCCTTGATGGCCCAGATCTTCGTCACACCCATGCCCCACACCTTCTTCCAGAGCGTCAAACAACTCTGCCGGGTTCGGCTGGGCCAGTTCTTCCCCAACCCCTACCCTTCGCAGGTAGGCCGACAGGCCAATCCCGGCCCGTCTGGCCCTGGCCTCCATCCGCCGTTTCTCCTGTTCCGTCACACGAATATGGATGTCGCAGGTTCGGTTTTCCACGGTTCCTCCTTCCTTCGGGGTTACAGGGGCGGAGCCCCTTTCGGCTCCGCCGCCCCAGGCTTTGTGGCTACAAAGCCTATGCTCGCTACACTCCAGGACACCATTTTGGGGTGTCCCGTGTCCTCCGGCACTTTTCCAGTCAGGCATACACAATTTCCCGCAGAATCTGCTCCTCTGCGGCGGCTTTGAAACTGTTCATCAGCCCCACCCAGCGCAGCTGATCGGTGGCTTTCAGCTGCTCGTTCACGCCCTCTTTTGCGGCCAGGTCGGCAATGATCCGGTCTACCTGCTCCGCAGCCAGAGCGTCGATTTCCCGGAGGTGGCCATCCAGTTTCCCAGCCAGCAGCAGACGGTCGTACATCATGGGCCGGTGCTGCTTCAGATAGGTTTTCCGCAGCAGCCCGTACTTGCCCAGGGGTCGATGTTCCTCTGCATCCGGCAAAGTCAAATCAGGGTAGAAATAGCCATCCACTTCGGTATAGGTCAATTCCATATCATCAATCCTCCTAATCGTTTTTAAAGGCATCCAGCGCCATCTGGGCTCCTAGGCGGAAACCACACACAAAGCAGTCCAGATCGCTCTGTGCATTTAGGGTTCCCCAGGCAGGCATCGGTGTACTGCACAAATGGTTCCTTCTGGGGTGTGGGCAGCTGATCCATCAGGGTCTGCTCCAGGCTGCTGAGAGTCTGCTGCGCCTTCCGCATAGCTTTGGGATGGAGACTTTCCCGACATTGGGGATCTACGTTGCCGAAAAACAACTGCTCCAGAAAGGACATGGTTTTCGTCCTCCTTTTCCATAATTTAGGCTTCTGTGACGCTTGTGACGCAAGTGACGCAAAAAACAGTACCCACTTTTAGCGTCACAAGCGTCACTTGCGTCACACAGGCTCGTTTTTTAATGTCAATGTGATATGACTGCCAGCCCTATCTCTTATATTCTTGTAGGCAATTCCATAAGTAGAATATAGTTGCCCAGCCCGCACATTGAGCCGCCTGGTCAGGCTGCTAGCCGTGGTTTTCAGTCCCAATTTCTCCAGCATTTCCGCACCGCTTCCCTGCCACACCGGCTGCTCCGGCATAACCAGTTGGGCTACCTGCTCCAACAGCGGATCAGGTGGTTCTCTCCACAGCTCACAGTCCGCCCCCTCCAGTGTCCAAGTCAGATTTTCTTCGTTGCGGAGCAGGCGGAGCCGCTGGTCGGGCTGGTCGCGGCCTACAATGTTCAGGATAGCCCGGTGGTCGGTACGTTTCTCTTTATGTAACAGAAGGGCCCCGTCGGCACATCCCAGCAGGCCGGTAGTGCCAGAAATCATTTCAAAGCTATCCTCCGCCTGCTGCTTTCTGGTGTGGTGAACGATGAGAATGCAGATATTGTGGAAGTCAGCAAAGGTTTTCAGCTGGCCAATAACCTCATAGTCACTGGCATAGCTGTAGCGATCTCCAGCCATCTCCCGCACCTTTTGCAGGGTATCAATCACAATCATCTGAGCTTTGGGATACCGTTTGAGGAAATACTCCATCTGCTGTTCCAATCCCTGGCCCAGCCGCTTGGCCGCCACCGCCAACATCAGATCCCCGTGGCCGTCTACCCCAAACATCCGGGCCATGCGCTCCTGGAGCCGCCGGTACTGATCCTCCAGGGCCAGGTAAAGTACCGCTCCCCGATGTACCTGATAACCCCAGATAGCCTGTCCCGTACTGACGGCGTAGGCTATCTGGAGCACCAGAAAGGATTTGCCGATCTTGGGTGCTCCGGCAAAGAGGTACACTCCTTTGTATAGCAGACCATCGATGACCGGCTCCTTGACCGGGAAAGTCTGATCCATCAGCTCCTCCATTCCAACCATGTGGAGATAGTCAGGACGTTGCATCTGCTCCCATTCACGCAAACGTTTTTCAATGTCCTCTGTGGGATTTTCCGTATATGGATTGCCTTCTGCCGGGTTTTCTGTTATAATAATTGCGTTCTTTGATGACAGTTGCCCTCCGTCTGTTGCAGCAGATGGGTTCAGGGCAGCTGTTTTTTTATGTTCCGGCATGGTCGCTCCCCTCCTTCATTCCTGTGAGAAGATCGGCCAGCAGCTGTAAAGTTTCCACCAGTTCTGGCTCTACCGCCATTCCTGGCTCCAGACGCTGCAATTCTGCTGTCACGGCGTTCAGTTCATTCCGCAACGCCTTATATACTCTGGGATTGCCCTGGACAACCACCTCCCGACAAAGGATACGTCTGGTGATGTACTCCTGCTTGGTCAGTCCGGACAAGCGCACCGCCCGTTCCAATTCCAGATCTTCTTCCGGCGAGATCCGAAAGGACACTACCTTATTCCGCCAGCGACCCCTTCGATCCAGGCATTTCTGTGACATATTCCCTACCCCTTTCAAAATCCAGTTGATCTGCCATCTGCCGCTGTTTGGATGGAAACAGGTGTGCATAACGGTATGTAATATCAATGGTCTCATGGCCCACCCGGTCAGCAATGGCCAGGGCTGAAAACCCCATATCGATCAACAGACTCACATGGCTGTGCCTCAAATCGTGCAGACGGATCTCCTTTACGCCGGTTTCTTGGCACCCACGGATCATTTCATGGCGCAAATAGTGCTTTGTTACAGGAAAAATTCTGCTGGTTTCATCCGCACCATAAATCTGTCGGAAGTAGTCCTGCAATTCCTCACACAGAAACTTGGGAAGCTGGATCGTTCGATTGCTCTTGGGCGTTTTGGGTTCTGTAATGAGGTCCTGCTTGTCTATTCTCTGGTAGGACTTATTGATGGTCATGGTCCGCTTTTCAAAGTCAAAATCCCGTTTTGTCAGGGCCAGCAGCTCCCCCATGCGGACACCCGTCCAGTACAGCACTTCAAAGGCATAGAAAGACATGGGCTTGTCCAACATGGCATCCGCAAACCGGAGATATTCTTCTTTTGTCCAGAACTCCATCTCCCGCCGCTCTTTCTGCCCCATACCTCCCGCCTTGGTTGCCGGATTGACTTGTAGATCATAAAATTTGACCGCATGGTTGAAAATGGCCGAGAGTTGATTGTGAATATTACGCAGATAGGTATCTGTATAGGTGCCTCCCTGCTTGTCGCAGATCTTCCGCATGGTGTTCTGCCATTCCAACACGTCCCTGGCGGTAATCTCGCAAAGCCGCTTTTTCGCAAAATAGGGCATGATTTTACTCTGGATCACACTTGCTTTGGTTTTCCAAGTGTTCAGACGCACCTTGGGCTTCAT
>CALWXT010000193.1 GCA_944385575.1 uncultured Flavonifractor sp.
CTAGCTCGGCGCCCACCCGGGCCGGACGGAGGACCACGGCAGAACGGACGCCCTGGTCCAGACGCTCCCGCAGACGGGCAGCGTCCTCCACCGTGCGCATACAGAACACGCCGGGGCGCTCCACGCCGGGAATGGGCGGCACCAGAGCGCTGGCGCCGGTGGCCAGGACCACGTGATCAAAAAAGGCGGTGCGGCCGTCCCGCAGGGTGAGCTTCCGCTGCGCGGAGTCCAGGGAGGCCACCGGCTCGTTCCGGTGGATGATCAGCCCATACTCCTCCTGGAGCACGTCCAGCGCGCCGAAGGGGAACATGCCCTCATAGGCCAGGGCGCCCGTCACGTAGTAGGTGGTGAGCATGGGATTTGCCGGTGGGGCGTCGGTATTGCTGTAAATATGGATCTCGCCGTCATAGCCGTGCTCCCGCATGGACTTGGCGGCATGAAAGCCGGCACAGCCGAATCCAATAATTGCAGTGCGTTGCATGTAAAACTCCTTTTGCCAGCTTAAAGCATGGCGATGATCTGGGGGAGGGTCAGCTCGGGAGCAAAGCCCAGATTTTCAAGGGTGCGGCCGCCGTGGATGTAATCCCGGTCATTGATGGCGCCTGCCGCACCCAGCAGGGATTCCAGAACCGGCATCTGCATGCCCAGCCGCTTGGCCACCGACAGGACAAAGGCGCCGCCGCAGCCGCAGTCCTCGTGGAGGTAGCGGTGGTCCAGGGCGTAGGGGCCGTCCATATAGTCGTAGAAGGCCTGGAATTCCGGGTAATCCTCCAGATGGTGAATTTTGTGAATGGTACCCATGGGATCGCCGTGGAAGGGCAGTCCGGCGGCCTCGATCACCGCCTTGCGCTCGGCGGCGACCTTGCTGATGCAGTGGACCACGGAGGGGGTGAAGGCGTACTTGAAGAGGGAGTACTTGTCGCCCTTGTGGTCGATCTCAGCGGCGGAGAGGATGGTGCTGGCCACGTGATTGATCACATTTCCGGCGTTGATGATGCCCTCAAACACGTTGACGCCGGCGGTGTACTCCACCACGCCCTCCAGATCGTGCAGGACCCGGGGGGTGTCGGAGGCGGGCAGGGAGCAGACCATACCCTTCAGGCTGATGGGCAGGCCGACGGTCACCTCGGCGGGAGCGGTCAGGCGGCAGGGGCAGAAGTTGCCGTCCTTCTCGGTGAGGGTAACCCGGGCCGGGACCCCCAACTCCTGAAATACCTGGCGGAATACAAAGGAGCCCAGATTTCCGGGGATAATCAGGATGCGCTGTCCATCCTCCAGATAGGGGGCGATGCTGCGGGCGATCTCCTCGTGCCGGTCGGCCGGGACGTGGACAAAGATGGCCTGAGCACCCCGGACAGCTTCCGCCGCGTCGGTGGTGACTTTGGCGGGCGTGCCGGTACCCCGGGCGCGGCCCCGAAGCTGGATACCGCCCAGCTCCTTCACAGCGTTGAGCTGGGGTGTGAAGCGGGTATCGTCGTACATGGTGACCTGAAAACCGCGCATGGCCATAACAGCAGCCACCGTATGACCGGTAGCGCCGGCGCCGATGACGGTAATGCGTTGGATCATAATAGGCTCATCTCCTAATCAGCAGATGTGTTTCATGGTGCCTGGGCGGCCCGGCGGACAGGCGTGTGTGTGCGAAAACCAAATTCTGAGGAGAGCGAGGAAATGAACCATGGCAAACAGTGCAGCTGCAGCGCTTGAAAAAAAGCACTACTCCCCCATGCAATATGTCAATATCGCAGTCACAGCCCTTCTGATGTTCGGCTTCGGCTTTCTGCCCCCCTTCGCAACCCTTACGCCGGTGGGCATGCGCCTGCTGGGCATATTCCTGGGCGTGATTTACGGCTACTCCACCTGTGAAATCGTGTGGCCCTCTCTGATGGCCATGGTGGCCTTCGGCATCAGCGGCTATACCACCATGAACGCAGCCATCGCCTCCATGCTGGGCCACCCTGTGGTGTTCCAGGTGCTCACCCAGTACTTTGTGGCGGGCGCCATCGTGGTCTATGGCTTCGGCAAGTGGTTCGTCCGCTGGTCGCTGTCCCGGAAGCTGTTCAAAGGAAATCCCAAGTTCTACACCTGGTGCTTTATGTTCATCTTCATGTGGGCCTGCCTGATTCTGAACGACCTGCCCCTCTCCCTGCTGCTGTACGCCGTGTGGAACGACATCGCCGACTCCTGCGGCTATGACAAAAACAGCACCTTCCGCTATTACGGCTTCTGCGGCATCATGGTCTCCCTCATCCTGGGCAGCGGCATGATTCCCTACCGGAGCTGGCTGCTGGGCCTGTCGGTCTCCTGGAAGGAGATCTTCGGCACGCCCATCAACATGGGCGTCATGTTCCTGGTGACGGCCATCATCGGCATCCTGTTTGTTACGATCTATGTCTATCTGGGCGCCAAGGTCTTTAAGGTGGACTTCAGCATCATGCAGGAATTTGACGTGGAGAAGCTGGGCGACGAGAGCAAGCTCCTCTCCCACCGCATGAAGCGCATCCTGGGCACCTTTGTCATCTCCATGCTGATTGCCATCTACGGCAGCGCCTCC
>CALWXT010000194.1 GCA_944385575.1 uncultured Flavonifractor sp.
GGTTACATGGCAGCCCGTCATCTCATTTCCCTCGGCCACCAGAAAATCGCCTTCATTACAGGGCCCAGCTCCCTGGAGGGCTCTTCCAGCCGCCTGAAAGGCTGCATGCGGGCTTTTCATGACTATGGCCTGCCCTGGGATGATAAAATGCTTTATGAAGGTGATTATACCTATGCCGCCGGCCTGGACGGCATCGACTATTTAAGCGACCGGGATTTTACAGCCGTCTTTGCGTTTAATGACCTGATGGCTTACGGAGTATATAACGGTCTGGCAAAATACAGTCTTTCCGTTCCGGAGGATGTCTCTGTCGTCGGATATGATGATCATTTCCTTTCCAGTATTATCAGCGTCCCTCTTACTACCATCCGCCAGCCCATCTACGAGATGGGAAAGGAAGCGGCACGGATTCTGATCTATAAGGCAGAACACCCGGATACAAAGCCTGTGATTACCTGGTTTGATTTGAAATTAATTGTCCGGAAAAGCACCCGGAAAATTTGCTAAACATTTTATCATCCAGTCTTTGCTTTTTTGCATAGATTAAACGTTTTATCTTGATCTTCATCTGTCTTTATTATATAATTCCATCAGATATGCAGCAGTACGGCCGGACTTCTTCATATTTATTTTTATCACAATCCTGTCTGAAAGGAGACTTTGACCTATGACTCTTCTGAAATGCTGCTGCATTTTTCTGATGATTATCCTGCTGATCCGTTTCCGTGTTCCGCTGTGGGCATCTGTTCTGGCCGCCTCCGCGGCCGCCGCCCTCCTGTTTCAGCTTCCGTTCCCTCTGTTTATTTTCAGAGTCTGGGGGACACTTTCCGGCAGGAGCTGCCTGGAGCTTCTGCTGATAACCTATGGCCTGATTCTGCTTCAGCAGCTTATGGAAGAAAAGCAGATGCTCGCAGCAGCCGAAAAAAGCTTAAGCGGCCTGTTTCATGACCCCAGGCGGGGCAGCGTGGCTTCCGCTATCGTCAGCGGCCTTCTCCCCTCTCCCGCTGCCGTACTGATGGCCGGTTCCATGCTGAAAAAAAGGTACGCCGGCCTGCTTCCTGATGACACCACCGCCTTTGCCACCACCTATTTCCGCCATATTCCCGAAGCACTGCTGCCCGTCTATACGAACGTTATTCTTATCTGCGCAGTAACAGGAACACCGGAATGGAAATTTTTACTGCTTATGCTGCCCTACACCATTCTAAACGTCCTTGTTCCCTATTTTATCTATCTGCATCCTTTAAAATTTTCAGGTATTCCCAGCAAGGCCGACAGCAGCGGGAATTTCCGGAAACTGCTGGCCTGTGTCCTTCGCAGTCTCTGGCCTGTTCTTCTGATCATCCTTCTGATTCTGTGTTTCCGGATCAACACCGCCGTTTCTGTTTACCTGACACTGGCTCTTTTTCTGATTCAGCAGAAATTCACTTCCCGGCAGCTCCTGCGTTTTCTGAAATCCGCCTGGAACTGGAATATGATGCTGATGGTCGCTGCCATTCTTATCTTTACGGATATTCTGGGATTTGCGCAGGTTCCTGACGCTCTGCTTCTGGCAGTCTCTGCTGTTCCGGTCCCTCTTTTTCTTATTTATGGTTTTGTCATGTTTGCCGGCTCCATAGTAAGCAATTTTACAGCCATGATTCCTGCGGTATTCCCTTTAATCGTATCCGGTTCTGCCTCTTCAGGAGCACTCATCATCTATCTGGCCAGTCTCGGCCATCTGGCCAGCCAGCTCTGCCCCACACATATCTGCA
Organism: uncultured Flavonifractor sp.; assembly: GCA_944385575.1. Lineage (GTDB taxonomy): Bacteria > Bacillota > Clostridia > Oscillospirales > Oscillospiraceae > Flavonifractor. Next base: position 1,755 of record CALWXT010000194.1, read on the forward strand.
TTTCCCTGTGCGCAGAACAGTTTCACATTTCCATCAACGATATTTTCCGGCGCACTATACCGGTCACAGCCGTGATGCTGGCAGCCGCCACCGCGATTTACCTGATTATGAAGACATTCCCCATTTGACCCGTATTCGAAATGTTTGAAGAAATATTTTCCTCATCATTCTGGCAGAAAATGAAGAGGAGGTTCCATCTTCCTCTCGCTTTTTAACCTGTTTTATGCTAGAATACTCTCGATATTACAACAGAAATGGAAGTGAAAAGAATGTTTCGTCTCTGGGCCAGGGAATTTAAAGACAACCGCATGCTGCGGGATACAGTCATCTGTGATGACACGAAAGATACAAGAACACACAAGGTTTTTCACGCGCTGGATCAGATCTGCCATGAATTTGACTTAAGCCTGCCGGTCTGGCTGGATTCGAATATCCGGGACTTTCAACGGCACGCAAAGGTCCGCTTCTATCAGGACAGCTTTATTGACCAGATTGATTTTGACTATCTGGAGCTGCAGGTGATTGAGGAGGATTGAAACCGGAGAAACTATACCAGATTTAACAATCTTATTCATGAAGAAAGGGCGCCGCTTTATCATTTAATTTAATGATTCTACGGCACCCTCTGCTTAATCATAAACTTTTTTCAATTCTTATTCCCACTCATATCTAGGCCGAGCACTCCAAGGAATAATCTGCTCCTTCATGAGCCGTCCTTGAACAATATAATCTCTGACATTCTGTGAAGCCGCAAAACTCTTTATTTCGCTTAAACTTTTGTAACCTTCGGCATTCACAAATATCTTGTACTCCTCCGAGTTAATCAGGAATTCTCCAGCCATTCTGTCCGCCTTCGCTTCCATATCCCCAGACACAGAATCAAAATCAATAAACTCATGTTTTGTATCCCCATTGAGTATATGTGCAATCTCATGAAACAGAGTAAACCAGAAAATGTCTGCAAATTTCTGCCTTAAGGTCATGCAAAGAATTAATGTACCTTCTTCTGTTCTCTTAATGAATCCCTGTACGGGAGCGCCTGTAAAATTAGGTACAATTCTGAACGCAATACCACAATCAGAAAATATTTCTGATAATCTTTTTTGAATCTGATTCGCCCGCATAAACATTATTTTTTTGATCTCCGGGATGCTTAAGCGAAGCTTTTCAACATCAATCTCATCTGCTATTTCGATATTTTTTGTAAGTAATTCACACATTCTTTGCCAAGCAAAGAGAACATAAGGATCAACGCTTGCATTTTTACTCTGAGCGCGATATGCTGCAGCATATGACATCTTTGGAGTATCAAGCAAATTACTTATACCAAATATCATCCTATAATCGAGTACCATTGCCGCCGGATTTGCTTCTCCATCGATCCAGCCAAAAGAAGTCCACACATCTGTTACTTCTTTCAGATTCTTGAGAACATTTAGTTCTTCTTCTGTAATATTGTTTAATTCCTCAAATTCAAGAAGTTCACGATCGTAATTTGCCTGAAGATTCATCCAAAAAGATGTTTCTATACCCAAAGCATATTCTAGTTTCCTGGCAAATGCAGCTGAAATATTTTTTTGGCCATGAATAACAGTGCTAATGTGCTTTTCAGACATTCCTGTTCTGACAGCCAGCTCCCTCTGCGTCATACCTCTGTCTTCAATTACTTCTGCTAATGTCTCTCCCGGATGAATAATATAATCACGGGATAATCCAACTGATCTTTTTTCCTTTGCCATGATAATCAATCACCCCTTCGATAATTAGTGTATCACAACTTTTCAAACTTTCTGCGCTTAAATCTTTTGTCTTGGGTTTTACAATTAAGCGGTAGTTTGCAGAAACTCTTAATGAATATGAACCTTTATGGTCTCCTTCCAAGGATTCCATCTTTCCTATTCCAGATTGCTGAAGGGCTGAAAACGAAGAAAACGCCACAATTTGATTATATCGTTTCTTAACGGCCCTTGTTAATTCCGCGCCAATCTCTTTTTTCATCAAATTTTTAGAATTGCAAACATCATTTAAATCGTCAAACAACTTTTCGACCCCAGCGTCTTCATATTCGATGTACAGAACAGGATCACCCCTCAAAAAATCTTACCTTTTAGGTAAGTTTATTATAGCACATTTATGATGAATGTCAACAGTTTTACTCCCCAGGCGGCGCTTCTGCATAAAACAGGAAAAGCTGAAACTTCCTTTATTTCCGGGATTTTTCAGCTTTTTCGTTTTTTCACTTTTTACATTTTTACCGGGTTTAATTCGGACATAGAGAGAAGATTCGCTAATCTCGCCATATCAAAGCCTAAACCAGATTCTCCGGGTTCAGGCAGTCCAGCTCCGGCAGCGTGAAGCGGCCGTTTTTCCGGATGAGCTTGTCGTCGAAGTAAATCTCTCCTCCGCCGTACTCTTCTCTCTGAATCATGACCAGATCCCAGTGGATGGCGCTGGCGTTGCCGTTGTAAGCATCGTCATAGCAGTTGCCGGGGGTGAAATGAATGGAGCCCATAATCTTCTCATCAAACAGAATATCCTTCATGGGCTTCAGGATATAGGGATTCACGCCGATGGCGAACTCGCCCACATAGCGGGCCCCTTCGTCCGTGTCCAGAATCTGATTCAGCCGCTCGGTATTGTTTGCTGTGGCCTTCACGAT
>CALWXT010000195.1 GCA_944385575.1 uncultured Flavonifractor sp.
ATGGTGGAGGCGGCGTCGTTGGCGTGGCAGGCCCAGTCGATCTTGCCGCCCTCGCACATCATGAAGAAGCCGTCCTCATCGTCCTCCAGGACCTCGATGCCCTTGGAGACGTGGTCGGCCAGGGACCACATGTCGTCGGTGCGGTCCAGTTCGTAGGCCATGGCGTCGCCGTCGGCCAGGTGCTCGTCAATGATGATGACGGGGCCGCTGGTAACCTGCTCGGCCTCAGCCTGGGTCTTGACCACGGTATAGCCCGCCTGTTCGGCCAGGGCGTACAGGTCCTCCTGATCGCCCTCAGCGCCGGTGGGCTTTAGCAGGCCGCCGCCGGAGAAGTACTCGAAGCCGGACTCCACCAGCTCCAGGCCGATCTCATAGTAGTCGTTGCGGCTGGCCTGGTGGGCGTAGAAGGCGGCGGGGGTGGCGTGGTTCAGGTTGACGGAGGAGATGATGCCCACGCTCATGCCAAGCTGCCCGTGGACCTTCTCGGCGATGGTCTCATAGGGAATGGTGCCCGTCTCGTCCATATTGATGGTGCCGGAGTAGGTCTTGTGACCGGTGGAGAGGGATGTGGCGGTGGAGGCGGAGTCGGGGCAGAAGCTGTTGGAGTCATAGGTAACGGCGGAGCCGGCCGCCTCAAAGTTCATGAAGTTCAGGTATTCGGGGCCGTCCAGAACGGCGCCGCCGTTGTCGTCCAGGCTGGGCTCGGCCTGCCAGTAGTCGGCGTCGTTCAGTGCGCCCAGGTAGTCGGATGTGGACTGGATCTGGGGATAGCTCATGCCGTCGCCGATAAACAGGAACACATATTTGGGCGCCTTGACGGCGTCGGCGGTTACAGCGGGGGACTCCGCCGCAGGCTGGGCGGAAGGAGTGGGAGTGCCGGCGGCAGGCGTGCCGCAGGCGGCCAGGGTGCCGCCCAGAGTGAGCGCGGCCAGGGACATGGCCAGGGGACGCTTCCAGTTCATGCTTGATTCCTCCAAAAACTTGTCATTCTTATGATCTCTCAGAGACATCAGCATCATACCGAAAATGTGCCTGGTGCTCTACCAGGCTGGGGTAAAGAACGGAAAAGCCTGTGTAAGCCTGTGTAAAGAGCGGGAAAAGCCGGACAGACATATTCCGCCGCCGGGCGCATACCCTGTTGCCGAGGTGAAGACGCATGATCGGCGTGCTGGAACTGGTGGAAAAAAAGGGCCGAAGGCCGGAGGTGACGGCAGGGCGGCTGCATGGCCTGCGCTGCCTGCGGGCGGAGGTGCCGGTGACTGCCGGGCTGCGGGAGAGCGGGGTCTGCCGCCGGGTGGACAGGGGTGCGCGGGCCCTGGCCCGGGCCGGGGTGCGCCGGGTGCTGACGGCTTCGGATTTCCCCTGGTGGGAACAGCTGGGACGGCATGGCCTGTGCCCGGTGGAGACGGCGGCCTTCTGCCAGGCTCTGGCGGCGCCGCTGACCCTGGCGGCCCTGGAACGGCGGAACATATCCCCCGCCCGGGCGTCGGTGGCGCTGTGGGGCCCCAGCGCCAGCCGCTCTCTGCTCCGGGCGGCGGAGGAGCTCTGCCCCAGGGTGCGGGCGCTGGCGGTGGATGTGCCGGGGGAGGAGGAGCGGCTGGCCTCCTGGCTGTGGCGGGAATTTGGCGCGGCCATGGTGCGGCCGGAGGCGGGCGGTGGTCCGGACGTGGCCCTCTGGTTCGGTCCGGGCGGCCCGGAGGGAGGTGTGACCCTGTCCCTGTACGGCCGCCGGCCTGAGCTGGCCGGCCTCGCCCCCCGGCTGTCCCGGGAGACGGAGCAGGAAGGGGTGGGTGGGCTGGAACTGCTCTCCCTGCTGTGGGAGGAGGGGCGTCTGGACCTGCGGGAAATCAGAATCGTTTCCACCTAGTTCCAAATTATTGACTTGACAGAAGGATTCAAACTACATATAATATCGTATTAACATAGCGGAATGTTTTTGAATGAAAATGCAGGGCAGCCTGACGCGGCGTCCTTTTTATCGTGAGAGCAAGTAAGGAAAGGTGTGCACGATCGACATGGCGAAAGAATTTAAACTGAGCGCGGAGCGCCTGGAGGAGCTGAAACAGGAGCTGAACTATCTGAAAACGGTCCGGGAAAAAGAGGTGGCCGATCAGATCAAGGAGGCCCGTTCCTTTGGCGATCTGTCTGAGAACAGCGAGTACGACGAGGCCAAGAATGAGCAGGGCAAGCTCTACTCCCGCATTGCGGAGGTGGAGAACATCCTGTCCAACTACGTGGTCATCGAAGAGCATGAGACCGATCCCAATTCCGTCCGTCTGGGGTCCAATGTAAAGGTATTGGATCTGGAGTTCGAGGAGGAGGAGACCTACCAGGTGGTGGGCTCTCAGGAGGCCGACCCCATGAACGGCCGCATTTCTGAGGATTCCCCCTTCGGTAAGGCTCTGCTGGGCAGGGCCGTAGGCGAGGAAGTCCAGGTGGAGGCTCCCGCCGGTGTATTAAGGTATCGTATCTTAGAGATTCAAAAGTAAGGAGCAAGAGCAATGAGTACTGAAGAGAGAAGCGTCAATCAGCCCGAAGAGCAGAATCTGTCCGAACAGCGACTGATCCGCCGCGCCAAGCTCAAGGAGCTGCAGGAGGCGGGCCAGGACCCCTTCCAGATCACCAAATATGTGGTGAAGCATCACTCTGCCGATATTAAGGAGAACTTCGAGGCCCTGGAGGGCTCCGAGACCTCCATCGCCGGCCGCATCATGTCCAAGCGCGGCATGGGCAAGGCTGTGTTCTGCGATCTGCAGGACGGCAAGGGCCGCATCCAGCTGTATGTCCGCGTGGACGAGCTGGGCGAGGAGGCTTTTGCCAAGTTCAAGAAAACCGATATCGGCGACATCGTGGGCGTGGAAGGCGAGGTCTTCAAGACCAAGCGCGGCGAGATCTCCGTCAAGGCCCACAAGGTGACCCTTCTCTCCAAGTCTCTCCAGCCCCTGCCCGAGAAGTTCCACGGCCTGACCGACAAGGAGACCCGTTACCGTCAGCGGTATGTGGACCTCATCATGAACGAGGACGTGCGTCGGGCCTTCCAGATCCGCACCGCTTTCATCAAGCACGTGCGCAAGTATCTGGATGACCGGGACTACCTGGAGGTGGAGACTCCCGTCCTGAACACCATCTCCGGCGGCGCCACCGCCCGGCCCTTCATCACCCACCACAACACCCTGGATATCGACATGTATATGCGTATCGCCACCGAGCTGAACCTGAAGCGGCTCACCGTGGGCGGCTTTGAGCGGGTGTATGAGATCGGCCGCATCTTCCGCAACGAGGGCATGGATCCCAAGCACAACCCGGAGTTCACCACCATCGAGCTGTACGAGGCCTATGCCGACTTCCACGACATGATGGACATTGCCGAGGGCATCCTGTCCTCTGCCGCCAAGGAGATCCTGGGCTCCTACCAGGTGAAGTGGCTGGGTGTGGATATCGACCTGACCCCCGGCTGGAAGCGCCTGACCATGATCGACGCGGTCAAGCAGTATGTGGGCCTGGACTTCAACGCCATTTCCGACGACGAGACCGCCTGCAAGGCCGCCGAGGCCATGGGCATCGATCTGGAGGGCTGCGAGCGGACCTGGGGCACCGCCCTGTACGAGGCCTTTGACCAGCGGGTGGAGGAGAAGCTGATCCAGCCTACCTTTATTACCATGTATCCCGTGGAGGTCTCCCCCCTGACCAAGCGCTCTCCCGCCGATCCCCGGCTCACCGAGCGGTTTGAGCTCTTCATCAACCACTGTGAATTCGCCAACGCCTTCTCCGAGCTCAACGATCCCATCGACCAGCGCGGCCGCTTCGAGCACGAGCTGGCGCTCCGGGATATGGGCAACGACGAGGCCGGCATGATGGACGAGGACTTCATCAACGCCCTGGAGTACGGCCTGCCCCCCACGGGCGGCATGGGCATCGGCATCGACCGTGCGGTTATGCTGCTGACCGATTCCGACTCCATCCGCGATGTAATCCTGTTCCCCACGATGAAGTCACTGGATTAAAGACCCGTTGCGGCGCAAGGGTTTGCGGGTTTTTCACGAGCCTGAAAGAGCGGTTTTACACCAGTT
>CALWXT010000196.1 GCA_944385575.1 uncultured Flavonifractor sp.
CTGCGCGAGATGACCGGCGTGGGCATGATGGACTGCAAGAAGGCCCTCACCGAGGCCGAGGGCAACATGGACAAGGCTGTTGAGATCCTGCGTGAGAAGGGTCTGGCTGCTTCCCAGAAGAAGGCCGGCCGCATCGCCGCCGAGGGTATGGCTTACGCCACCGTGGTGGACGGCGTCGGCGTGGTGGTCGAGGTCAACGCCGAGACCGACTTCGTGGGCAAGAACGAGAAGTTTGTGGACTTCGTCAAGGGTGTTGCCGCTGTCGTGGCCGCCAACAAGCCCGCTGACCTGGACGCTCTGATGGCTCTGCCCTACGGCAACGGCCGCACCGTGCAGGAGGAGCAGCAGGAGATGGTGCTGGTTATCGGCGAGAACATCAAGGTCCGCCGCTTTGCCTTCTTCACCGATGGCATTTCCGTGCCCTATGTCCATGCCGGCGGCAAGATCGGCGTGCTGGTGAACCTGGAGACCAGCCTGAGCGCTGAGCAGGTTGAGACCGTTGGTAAGGACGTGGCCATGCAGATCGCCGCTCTGAATCCCCGTTTCTGGGACAAGAGCCAGGTGGATCAGGCTACTCTGGACGAGGAGAAGAAGATCCTCCTGGTGCAGATGGAGAACGACCCCAAGATGGCTTCCAAGCCCGAGAAGGTGAAGGAGGGCATCGTGGCCGGCAAGCTGGGTAAGTTCTACAAGGAGAACTGCCTGCTGCAGCAGGAGTTCGTGAAGGACAACTCCATGAGCGTGGAGCAGTATATTGCTTCCGCTGCCAAGGCTCTGGGCGCTGCTGTGACCTTCAAGAATGCCGTTCGCTTTGAGAAGGGCGAGGGCATCGAGAAGAAGCAGGAGAACTTTGCCGAGGAGATTGCCAAGCAGCTGGGCAAGTAAGACTGTACTTGTCCCCCCGCAAACAAGCACATTGTCCCTAAATAATGACTCACAAAAGAGTCCGAGGAAATTCGTTTTCCTCGGGCTCTTTTTTTATTTGTTTTCTGTTTTAGCCCGGGTTTTGGATTGATTTGGAACTAATTTGGAACTTTTTTCGAAAAAGCTGAGGCGAGCAGCTTGTGGTCAAAATGGTTGGACAAACGACCAAGTTGAGATGGGACGATCACAAAGACAAGTATGATAAAAGCACCGGGCACGATGTGCCCGGTGCTTTTTGTTGCATAAATATAAAAGTTTCAAACAGATGTCAGGAGCCGGAGATACAGAAAAAGGTGAAATCACCCGTTGCATAAAGGGTGCCGTCTTCACCCTTGATCTCGATTTGTACCAGAGAAGTGGTGCGGCCGCGATGAATTACCTCTGCAGAGGCGATCACGACACCATGCTCAGCGGCGCGGATAAAATGGATCATTCCATCCAGCGTAACATACTTTCTTCCGTCTGTACGGCAGGCGGCACCGGCGGCACAGTCGGACAGCGTATAATAGGCGCCGCCGTGGAGTTTTCCGTGGGGGTTACGGTGATTGTCGCCCACGGTAAGCTGTGCTTCCGCTTTGCCCAGTTCCAACTGGCGTACAGTAATGCCGTTATAGATAGCAAAGGCGTTGGCACGCGCAATTGCCAAAAATGATTCGTTGTCCAGCATGAACTATTTCCTCCATTATGCCAAAATGATGCGGTCGCCCTCGACCCGCTCCACAGTGGCAAGCGCTTCCACGCGGATTCCCATGCGACGCAGGACCTTGCCGCCTTCCCGCATGGATTTTTCGATGGCCACCCCGGCGCCGGCTACTTCTCCACCGGCTTTGGAGACCAGCTCCAACAGGCTGAGCATGGTCTGGCCATTAGAGAGAATGTCATCCACGAGAAGAACCAAGTCGTGGCTGTCCAGATAGCGTTTGGAAACCCGGAGCGTGTATGACTTGTCCAGAGAAAAGGAATGGGCATCCACGGAATAAACATCAGGATCAATGTAGCCGGTCTGGAACTTCTTGGCATAGAGCACTGGAACACCAAGTGCCTTTGCCGTAAAACAGGCCAATGCAATGCCGGAACTCTCCGCGGTCAGGACTTTCGTAATATGTTCTCCCCGAAAGCGCTTTGCCAGAGCGTTCCCCATTCGTTCCATCAAATCCATATCCATGCAGTGATTCAGGAACATGTCCACATGAATGATATCGCCTTCGCCAACGACCGCGTCGCTGAGGATGCGCCGCTTCAATTCGTCCATAATACTCCTTTCCGTCTGTCACAAGAAACAGGCTGACTTATCCATTATATCTCATTTAATACGACCGTGCAATATTGACAAGCGCACAAAAATAAGGTATTCTAATCAATGCTGTTCCGGTGTCAGGCTGTGGAGCTGAAGTACCGGGAAAGCATGTTATGCAGCGGTATCGAAGTGGTCATAACGGGGCTGACTCGAAATCGCTACGTCAGTGGGACGTGCTAACAGCCAAAAAGCTATGTCTCCCAAGGGCTTCCGGGCGCGGGTGTGAGCGGCGCTTCGGAAAAACGCTAACAAAATGCTCACAGTTATCCTGATTTGCGTTCTCACAACTAGATATGCAGCGGTATCGAAGTGGTCATAACGGGGCTGACTCGAAATCATGTTTCCACTTTGGAAGTCCAAACTGCCGAAA
>CALWXT010000197.1 GCA_944385575.1 uncultured Flavonifractor sp.
GCAAGTAGAATTTGATTAATATTCTACTTGCCAATTCTTAGATATTATGAAATGTCTTTAAATACTGTGAAATCGATTTTTTACTACATTTTTCATTACTACAGTAACTAAAATTATCCATTTTCATAAATAATTTCTAAAACTGATATATAGCTGAAAGTGGCTATTTTGAGGCAAAAAAAGAATTTACCCTTTTTGAGTAATTTCTTTAGAATTGGTCAAGGCGAAATGACTCTCATTTCATCAAAACATATGTTTATCTGCATTTTTGTAACTATTTTAAAAATTTTAATGCAATTATAATGCAAGCAAATAATATGCTTAAATATTAATATTAACTATTCATATAATTAATCTAATTTTTTAATTTTTGAAATATCAGCAAAATAATTAATGTCATCTCCTATTATTTTGTAAGCCATACTTCTATTTTTGTAATATTCTTTCTCTTCTTTATTATAATTTATTGCTTTTGAAAATAATTCTATTGAATGGTCATATTCTTTTTTTATATTATAGTAATATACTCCTATTATATTATAAAATTTTGCTATTATATGATTGTCTATTTCATTGATAAACTTACAATTCGATGTGATTTTATTTAAACATTCCTCTGCTTCTAAAATTTCTTCATTCTGTAATAAAATTTGGATTTTCAAAATGTAATTTTCAAAAGAGGGTTCTTTACTTATTGCAAGATTTATTTGTTTTGTTGCATCTTCTAATTCGTTTAGTTCTAGGAAAATCATTGCTTTAAAGCGATATGCTATAATTGAATTATTTAATTCGATAGCAGAATCAAATTGTTTCATTGCTTCTTCATAATTTTTCATATAAAATAATGCTATACCTCGATTGATATAAATGCACTCTATCTTTTTTTCTCCCAATAAAGATTCTAATGTATCCATATCCTCTATAGCCTTTTCAAATTCTCCAGATTTTATATATGCATTTGCTCTATTATGTAATGACGTTTCTAATTGATATTCAGAATTTATACATTCAGAATAATCAGATATGGCTTCTTTATAATCACCAACTTCCATAAAATGTTTACCCCTTAATAGTAAGCAAACCTCTTTAAATTGATTATTATTAATAAATGAATTAATATTTTCTAAATTATTTAATTTATTATGTTCCAACAAAAAATTCTTTTCTTTTTCTACTTTGATTGCTATTGTTTCAAATGTTTCGGATACCTTGATTGAATTATTATTTTTTTCTATTTTATTATATATTTTTTGAAGTCCATTTTTTGTTTGTAGCGCAATTTCTCTACCTAATAAAGGAGTCTGAATTTTTCCGTGTACTATATCATTTCTATATTTTGATATTTTTCCGTATACTGAATTTATTTCTGCCTCGATTTTATTAGAAATAATATTTTCATTTTTTAAAAATTTAGTTGTAGCAAAAAAACCTATTACTTTTCCATCTTTCTCTTTTTCTTCTTTAAAAACATTAAATTTTTTTTCTAGACTATTTTTTTCAATTAAATAATTCAAATAAGATTCCAACGAAATTGCTCCATACAATACACAATCCAAGTTTTTACTTTTAAAAAATGAATAAATTGCTTTATTATAAAAATATTTCCAAGTCTTGTATGGCTCATTTATTATATCTTTTAAATTTTCTACCTCACAGTCATTTGGTATTGCATCATCATAATTAGCTATCAAAATAAAATTTTTACTTTCATATTTTCCATTCATTTTATTTCTTTTATAATAACCACATATATTTGCTCCACACTCCCTTGCAATTGGGTTAAAAATATCTTTACCAGACATTGCTTCATTATATTTACTAGCAAATATTTCTAGTGCTGATTGAAATATTGTAGTTAATTCTATATTTCTTACTTCCTTAAAAATCAAATCAATAATTTCATCATATTTTTCATCGATTTCAACTATTATATCAATATTTGTTATAAAGAAAGAATAATCATTTGAAAATGGATTACACCCCCATAGAGAACCTTTAGATGGAATGGCTTGATGTTCTATAAGTTCTTCGGTTATTGCATATATGATTTTTTGGTTTTCTAATTTTATATTTTCCGATAATTGCATATTTACATTAATATCAAATACGTCTATATTTGTTAGTAATTGATATGGCAATCTACAACTAAATTTCAAAAAATTTTTAATTCCATATCGTAATAAAATATCAGGCAACGAAAATTTTTCTCCTATAAACATCAATACGTTCTCCTTACTTTATAATTAATTTCTAGATACAAAATTTTAATGTAATTATAATATAATAAGATTAAGAATGTTAAAAATTATAATTCGATTAATAAATATCCACTAATAATGACGAATATTTTGAAGTAGAATATAGTTAGTTTTTAATATACTTATCTTTTCTTGTAATTTTTTATATAAATTATACTTTTCAGATATATCTAACAATAAAGTACAACTTTGAAATAACATTTTCTTTTCTAAATCATCATTTGGTACTTCATCAATAATATTCATCTTTATTGATATAACATTTATCCTTTTCACATTGCTTTCCTGTCAAAGACAAATAAGTTTGCCCATATAATATATTTTTTTAGTATATCTTAAACAAGATTCTTTCTTACTACAGTTTTCATTACTACAATAAGTTATCGAACTATCATACTCCATAAAACTTTCATAGAAAATATTTTTTATATTTTTATCATAAACTATTATTTTTGTTAAGACGTTTTTATATACCTTTCATTGAAACGAAACTACGTTCCAAAATTTATAAAATTATAAGTATAATAAACTTTCTTTTAAAATCCAAATATATTATAATATACAGACAAGATAATAATTTTATCTTGTCTATAAAAAATAGTTACCTAATAATGTTTCCTGCATTATGCAAATAAAAAGTTTTAAAATGTCAAGTTTTTTAATTAAAATATATTACAAAAATTATTTTAAAAATGTTTTTAAAACTTATAATGTTTTGTAAGTATATTGAAATCAACGAAAACTTGATATTTTTTAATGCAATTATAATGCGTATGAAATTAAAATTAGAAAGATTATAATGCAACTGTGAAATATTATGAGATATTTTTAGATATTATTGATTCAATCCAAACTTCTCCATTCTTTCCTCTTCTTTAGTAGATAATTCTTTTAGCCATTCAGCTAAACCATTACTATCATTATTTCTTAAAAATTCAAAATATTTTACCCTATCTTCTTTTGCAATAACAACAGGTGGTAAATCATTCTTTAGTAATTCATAGTTTATAAGTAATCTACCTGTTCTTCCATTGCCATCTTCAAAAGGATGTATTCTTTCAAAATCAATATGATATTTAGC
>CALWXT010000198.1 GCA_944385575.1 uncultured Flavonifractor sp.
GGAGAAATACAATGTTTGATTGGGCTAAACTTTATATAAGAAAAGGAAACAATAAGTTAGCTGGTACCTTTTTTGAAGAATTGGCTATATCATATTTATCGAGCACCTACAAGCAATACTCATGGGAAAGAACAAAAAGTTCTTGGGATGGTAATAGAGATTTTACATCTATTATTTTAGATAATATTTGGGGAGAAGCAAAATATAAGAAAAATTCGACATCTTTACGAAGACAAGATATTGACCCTACCATGATATCCGGTTTTTTAGATGGAAAGGTAAAATTAGTCTTCATAATAACTAATGGAACTATACCCCATACTATAAATAATCGTATGAATGAAGTCGGAAGAAAATGCGGCTTTAATGTTATTGGTATTACGCGTAAACAACTAGAATATTGGTTGATCATCCATCCCGAAAAATATGAATACTTTTTTGGTGAAAAACTATCACATACAGAAATTGAGGAAGCTGTATGTATTGAAGATATAACATTAACCAGCCGATTAGATGCTCATTTCGTAAGTTCCTATACTGAAGCAGAATTTATTTGTGGAGATATATATGATTTAAAAATTACATTATCTTGCAATACGAAAGAAAAAGTAATAATTAAAGAAAATCTTGATTATCCGCTAACTTTCTTAGAAGATACAACCTTTAGTCTCGATCCTGGTTTACACCAAAGACATGTACTAGTTAAACTAGTTCGTACAAATACTGAACCAATTACTTTAGAATTTCAGTTGCAAAATGGTAGTATTTTACGATATGCTTTAGACGTAAAAATTATATGTAATAAAAATCCACAAATTGTTTATTCTCAGCAAGAAAAAATTAAAATTGAGATATATCGTACACTGCAGAATTTACCCAATGATGTTGCCCACTTGATATTTTTAAAAGGGAAGTTAGGATATGGAAAAACATTCCTAATGAAAGAACTAGCCAAAGAATTCAGTTCTTTATATGTAGTGCATGTTATACAGTGTGAAAATTTATATTATCCCGGTATAAATTCCGTGAAACTATGCCGCGCTATAATGTTTATTAACTATGGATTTATTTTTGAACATGGTGATAAAAATTTCTATACGTCATATAAATACTTGCTACTAAAAAACAATATTGACAATATTCTCTCAGATAATCTACTGGAGGATTTCTTTGATGGGTGTATCGATCCGGCTATTGCACAAAAAACAATTTTATTCTTAAGTAAAAATAAACTTGTAAGAATAATAAAGAACTCTCGATTTGCAAGACGACATATCTTGTTTTTAGATGATATTCACTTATTTACCAAAGAAGAAAAGACTGTTTTTAATATGATATTATTGCAACTGAAAAATGGATATAGTAATTCTATACTACTTTTTTCAGGTGAATACTTTAAATCTAAAAAATATATTTTGTCATATGAATTGAAAGGTATGAATACGGATGATATTATTGAAAGTCTAAAAGCAAATTTAATTGATATGACTTATTTATCATATAAATCTACCATTTTAAGTATGCCAAAACAGCCCCAACTACTTAGTGAATTAATATTATTTATACAAAACAATTCGCAATCAAAACTTCCGGCCAATAATATAAATAATTATATTCTCCAAATTACTAATAATCATCTCACAAATCTTGATTTTGATCTATTGAAAGAAGAGAAAGCTATTATTAATATAATTTATCACTTTCAAAAGGGTGTTAGCAAAAAACTTCTACATGCTTTAAAATTTAATGAAAGTACTTTGGATTCTTTATGCACTAGAGGGTATCTTATTTCTTATGATAATCGCTATTTGCCATGTTATGATTATTTTTATTATACCTATTTAAATACAAATGCTCAAATTCAACCTGATAAGAAAATGGCAAGCATTTTGCATTTAATGTTAAGAAATTTTTCTCTAGATCCATTACTAGATACAATTCAAGTACAGGCTTTATTAATACAATATGATATTGATATGTATAAAAATCTAAAAATTGAATTTAAAGAAAAGATAACAGAGTACATAAATAAAGGTTATTACAAAAAAGCGATGCTTTATGGAGAAATATTTTGTTTTGATATGCTGAGTCGACCTTCAAGTTCCAATAATGCATTGGAAGCTTTATTTTATTTTGGAATTTCCTTGATCCATTGTGATTCGCAGAGGAGAGCAATAGATGTATTTTCCTATATAAAAAATAACACTCCAAAAGATTCTATATTATATTTACGAGCGTCTGCAGAATTGATTAATAATAAATATAGCCGCTTTGAAATAGAGGACTTAATAGAAATAGCTATTGCCTTAAAATATGATCTTTCAAATTGCATCCAAAAAATATATGATGAAAATAATTTAACGTCACAACAAATTCGCATTGCGTATTCGACCTGCATGAACCGTATTATGATGATATATTTTCTTGTAGGAAATTATGATTTAGCCAAACAATACTATGACGATTATCATAAATATCATTTATCTATTCCTAAGTGTAGATATTCTTCTAAATACGATTCTATGCTTTTAGAATGGGACATGGATTATGCTAGAGGAATTGGAATCCAGAATCCTCAAATGGCTCTAAAACTTGAGAAGAATTGCTTTAAAAATTTTTCAGCACATATTGATTATAGAAGAAAGACATTAAGCGAAATAGACATTATCTTTTTACAAGCAATTCTGGAAAAGGATTATAATAATGCTATCCAAGAATTAGAACGGCTTGAAAATGATTTGAAAAAACACGGAATCTTTAGTGAAGCATTTAAAGCTTCAATACGTAAAGCTTACTGTCACCTTCTAAAATATATTTCTATTCCCGAGTTTAGTAAATTATCTCAGTTAAATCCATTTGTTGACGATATATATACTGAGCTGTTTCAAGGGCAATTGGATGCGCACTTAATTGTACATGGTAGAACATCATATCTTTTGAACAATCTGCTTGCCGTTTTATATATTATAAAAACTGATATACGACAAGCCTCGGAAATTCTGCAAAAAAATTTAGATATAATTTATTTATGCACTGGAGAATACTGCAAAATTATTAATCATAATCTTCATAATGTAAATGAGATAGAGTATGTCGACTGGTACTTCAAGAATAAAACAATGTATCCTAATACATATTATTTAGATATTCGTGTCTGGTAGACATAACTTTTCAAAATTACTGGGAGATAAAAGTTTTATCTTCCAGTAATCTTTTCCTTTTATAGCTTTTTGCTTTAAAATTGATCTTAAAGTTGTATTTTCAATAAATTCAGAAATTCCACCGAATAATCCTTCCGCACTATTAGACACAAGTAAGCCAAAATCACCATTATGTAAAATTTCTTCTGTTCCCGGACAGCGACATGCTATGATTGGAACCTCTAAAAAAAGTGATTCCTCTATTGATATACCAAAAGATTCATTATCGGATGGACATATATAACCCATACTATTTTTTAGTTCACAATAAGGCGTAGAACAGTATCCCATTAGAAATATGCACTCATCCAAATTTTCTTGCCTTATTTTTTGTATAATAGCATTATATAATGGCCCAATACCAAAGATTTTAATTTTTATTTTCAGGCCGGAATCTTTTACTTTTTTAACGGCATCGATGAGCTTAAATAGCCCTTTCTCAGGGGCAAGACGTGTTAACGTAATAAAGTAAGGTTCTTCGGGGATTTTCTCATATTTCTCATCGAAAGATATCATCCTATCAGATAAAGGAGGATAGAATATATATTCATACTTTGGTGAAAGGAGAGGATATGTAGAATGAAATCCGTCACGAGCTGCCTTAGAAACAAAAAACAGCTTCGTAAATTTTTGATAACAAGACATTTCACATTCACAATTTTCAAACGCATTTAGGGAATGATGAAAAAAGCGAAAATCTGTATGAATAAATGCAACTTTTATCGAAGAGGAATTTGAACTAGCACTAATTATACGGGTAGGATAACCTTCTAAAAAGGCTATTTCAATATCGTATTTTTCAAAGACATTATCATCATATATTTTTTCGGGACATAATTTTATAAGTTTCTTTGTTTCATCATTTTTGACTGCAAAGATACTTGATACTTTTATATTAGAATGTTGTAGCATACTTTGGATTTGATCTCCAAAAACAAGTTTTATATGCACCTCATATTGTTCCAAATCAATATAATTCAATAATCGCAGAAACATTTTTTCTGCGCCTCCTAAAGAAAGATGCTTTAACATAAACAGAATTTTTTTCATTTGTATCCCTCTAATATATTAAATAATTTAGTGGTACTAAATTACCATCTAAATCCATTATAATATCTTTATACTGTTCTCGCAATAATATCCATTTATAATTTCCACTAAGCTGTGACATATTATCGCAAAGGAACAGAAAATTACCACCATAATTCAAAGTTGAATATGGTAAACAATAGAACAGATTAATATTTTTAAGGAATCGTTCCTGAAATTTTTGATGCTGCACGGTATGAATATTTAATTGTTTGAGAATAAACTTCCATTTGTTTGAAGTGCTAAAATCGAGAATAAAATAGTTTGAACCTTGGTAATCCAATTTCAACTGTGAACTTAAGTACTTTACTAAATCGCTTTGAATACTATTGTACCACTTATGATAAAAATGAGCTTTTTGCTTTGAAATATCATTCAATGCGGTTTTGCGTGCTCCCCCACTACAATGATAAGCGATAGCGTTTGAGCAAAAACAACAATTGTAACCATTCAATGTAATCTTAAGGGATAATTCTAACCCTTCATGTGAATTGTAATAATATTCATCAAATCCACCTATTTCTTCAATTACGTTACTTTTAACTGCACATAAAGCCATAGTTAACGCCTGACGAATACCATTTTGTTGGAGAACTACATCCTGAATTTTTCTCATAGAAAACAATTGACCACTTCTATAATCGGAAAAGACATGACCGGTACTTTGGACTTTATTTGTTTGAGGATAGACCAATAGTGGCTGTACTGCACCAATTTTTTTGCTTGACCAAAGCAAATCTAACATTCTATCAATGCATTTTGACTCAAGAAAAATATCGGTATTAATAAAGATTATCGTTTCTCCATTCGCAATAGATATTCCGATATTATTGGCTTTCCCAAAGCCCACCTTTTGTTTAAGATGAATTAGTCTAATTTGCTTGTATTTATTCGCCATATTATCTAAAAAGACTAAAGTGTCGAAGATATTACATGCGTCATCAATTAGAATGATTTCGTCACTTTCTTTTACATGGCACAATAGCTGCTGTAAAAAATTAGAAATAAGGGCATAAGTATTATCAATTGCTACAATGTATGAACAGGTCATAATACCTCCGTATCATAGATAACTGCATATTATCCTGCATTTATCCACAACTCTACTACAATTTATCCACTATTTCCACAATATATCTGTCAA
>CALWXT010000199.1 GCA_944385575.1 uncultured Flavonifractor sp.
GTACTTTTCAATGATTGCAAACAAATCATCATTTATCTCATAACTATCATCACAAATTATAATAGACAGCATAAAAACTCCCCCTCTGAAATATTTTCCAATATGCTTCTGCACTTGACTTGACAAGATGCCGGAAAAAATGGTAGTTTGGTTCAAGCACCATGGTGTACAGGTAGAATGTGTGCAGACAAATAACAGATTTGAATTCACTAGCCGATTCTCCAATAACAGAAGAGAGATTCCCACACGCTTTAAGCTGACCGCCGCACGCCTTGGAATCCAGCACAGGCTGATCCGTCCATACACGCCCCGGCCAACGGCAAAGTGGAAAGCAGACACTGCGAAGACCAGAAACGTTTCTACGATACACATTGTTTCTTCTCTCTTGCCGATTTTGGTGTGCAGCGAACTGCACACCAAAATCACCCCAATAACTTACCTAGGCCTCCCCTTAGTTGGCCTTCTCCTGAAGAAAAACTTGCTGCATTCTTTTCTTCTCTGTCTGTTTAAGATGTTTGACAAACCTACAATTCTGTATGCAATATGAATTCGAGAGTTGATATACTAACTAGAACTAACTTGAATCAAGAATCTAACAACTCTATTCCAGAAGCCATTACATATCAGATGAAAATTTCTTATGGACATCAGGAATTCCCTACACAGGAACGCAAAGATTTGAGGGCTATTGCAAAAACAATGTCCAAAAATATATAAATTATCCACACCTTTATGATTACACCCACCAAGATGTTTTAGAGCTGAAATGGATCTGCTGCAACGAGATGAAGTATGAGTCAGCGGGACATCTTCACAAATTGAAAAAATAAATCCAATGAGAACGTAAGTAAATTTGCCAGTCTAGAAACATTTTGACAACAATACTATCCTTCCATAAAGAAGATTGACTTGGGCTTTGCCAGACGAATCAAGTCAGCAATACTTTTAAAATCTTAGAGGTATCGCTTGGAAGTGGTAATCTACCACTGATTTTCCGATAAATTTTCACTAAAAATCCTCCTAGATGTCGATCGATAGACGATTTTTATCCTCTCAAATTTTCCTTTCTATTATAGCATAATTTATAATTTTGTCATTATAAAATTAACCAATAAAATATCTTATACCAAAAGAAGCTTATATGAATATTTATATATTATTGTATTCAAACAAAAATGGTGTAAATCTTTCAATAAAATTGTAAGTTTTACACCATTAATTATTTTTATATAAATAGGATATATAATAAATATATTACCTATTTTTTAAACAACATGAAAGACACTCTATCACATCTAATAGTATATCTCTATCTATAGGTTTACACGAATTATAACAGCTAATTAATTGTTGTACCTTTTGCTCTTCATCAGGAGCTTCTGGACAAAATAAATAATCTGCTGAAATTTCCAGTGTATTGACTAGAGCATATAAAACTTCAAAAGAAGGATTCATTACACCTTTTTCTATTTTCGCTATATGTCGAACAGATATTCCTGTCTTCTCTGAAAGGACTTCTTGTGTTAAATGTCTTTCTTTTCTAGCTTGCTTCAAACAGTTTCCCAGATGTTTCAAGATGTCAACTGGCATTATTGTTCACCCCAAACTTATTATACTGTTCTTTTTTTATTTTGAGAATGACGTTATAATTCTTATTAATAGGATTTATCATTCTTGTTTTAAAAATAAATTATAGATAGTGTTTAGATTTCTTTCAATTTTTTTGTCTTTCTCCTCAAAAAGGAGGAAAGACAAAATGAATGTATCTATCTATAAAAATATTCTTGATGCACAAAACAACTCTGAACAGATGTACCAACTAATTAAAAAATTTAACCCATTAATCCGAAAATATTCATACAAACTTGGGTATGAAGACGCCTATGCTGACATAGTTGTACGATTTATTGAAAAAATACAAAAAATAAACTTAAATACTTTAAAATCCACTGATGATAACAGTATGCTAAAATACATAAAAAAACTCGTACAGAATATTTCAAATAACTTATTTTACCAATCTTCACACACTTCTGTAATCCCATCCCTTAGCTTGTCGGAATTCGAAAACTCTGATTTATCAGGAATCAAACAGAAATTAGATCACTATTATTCAACTACGGACGAATACCCTATAATAATCACTAATTTCCTAGACTGCAATCTGACACCTTATCAAGCTGACATTATCAAATATATCTTTCTAAAAGACTTTTCTGTAAAACAAGTATCCAAAATATATGGTGTGATAAGGTACAATAAATTTCGCAAATTAAAAAGAAGATAAAAAGAGACATGGTTTGCAGAACTCTGGTAGAATGAAGTTGCGACACTAACCATTCGAAAGGAGAAAGCAAACCATGTCTGAGAAAATTGTACAACTAAATGAGGCAGTAATCAAGAGCGAAATCAAAGAACTTGTGCGTAGCAGCGTAGAGGAAACTCTCAACGAACTGCTGGAGGCCGAGGCAGAGAAACTGACCCGGGCGGCCCGGTACGAGCGCAATGAGCAGCGACAGGGCTATCGCAGCGGCCACTACAGCCGCAACCTCACCACCACTTCCGGGGACGTTACCCTCAAGGTACCCAAGCTCAAAGGGATCTCCTTTGAGACCGCCATCATAGAGCGGTATCGCCGTCGGGAGAGCAGTGTGGAAGAAGCCCTCATCGAGATGTACCTGGCAGGCGTATCCGTCCGGCGCGTGGAGGATATTAC
>CALWXT010000200.1 GCA_944385575.1 uncultured Flavonifractor sp.
AATCAATGTGTAACGATGCCTGCCGTGTAGGGTCGATTCCCGCTGTATCCGCAGCAAACACGGCCTGGCATAGGCATAGCGCTGTCAATAACACTGCCGTCAGAAAAGCTGCCATCTTTCTTTTTTTATGTTTCGTTTTCATGGCTTCCTTCTTTCTTCTCTGTCTTGCTGCCCTCAGCGGTTTTTCGCTTCCTCTTTCTGTTACGGCCGATATCGGTTTCCGGCTCCACTTCTCCCGGTGTTTTCTTCTTTCCCGGAATCAGAAGTCCAAGCAAAATCGCTGCGGCAAATGCCACTGCTGCAATTAAAATCCATTGTCTTTCACTCAGACCATTCCCCCGTTCTTCCGGAGGCAGATCCGAATTTTCCGGTGCCGGTTTTATGGGCACCTTTTCTTCATAATTTCCATCATACTCTACCCGCTTCCCGCGAACCAAAAGCCGATGGCTGTTGATCCCGTAAGGGGTGCAGGTAACCAAGGTGACGTAATCCTCCCCCGGCGTGATGGACAGGCTGTCCAGTTCACTGGGAAGCACCGTCTGGATCTGATCGATTTCATATTCAAGAATTTCTCCCAGAACCTTGATATAGAATATATCCCCAATCTCCAGCCGATCCAGATCGGTAAAGAGTCTGGCGGAAGGCAGCCCCCGGTGGCCGGTGATCACAGCATGGGTGCCCGGGCCGCCGACAGGAAGGGATGATCCCAGATAGTGGCCAGCGGCGACCTGGAGGACTGCTTCATCCGTACCGTGATAAACAGGAAGATTAATATCCACACAGGGGATCCGGATAACCGCCATGACACCGTTCCCGCCTGCATTCAGCAGAGTTTCATAAGGATTATCCTCCCGCTTTGCCTCTGCCGATGCCGCCGCACTTAAACTGCCGTACTGGGCCAGGTATGCATTATACGCCGCAGCAGCCTCCAGTTCCTGGGAATAATCTTCCGGAGCCATATCCTGCGCAGACTGATCATAAGCCGCAATAGCCCGGGATGAATTCTTCTCATTCACATAGTCGCTGACCGTGGGATATAAAAGGATGGCAAGGCCCGCAAGAAAGATCAGCAGAATAATCACATTTGCAATTTTTCGTTTCATGGGGCCATTCCTTCCTTTCCTGTCTCAGTTCTGTCCGTTTTTAATCTCGTGTCCGTGCCGCAGCGCCGCGGCGGTTTATGGTGTGATGTGATGTGATGGATTTTATGGGTTTTGTGTTGCTGTGTTTGAAAGGGAACTATGCTCTCTTTCTTCTTACTACGAAGAATACTGCGCCTGCCATTAAGACGATACCGGCTGCGTAGAAGATGGTGGTACCGATGCCGCCGGTGGAGGGAAGGATGGCGCCAGCTTTGTTCTCAACATTAATAGTAACATTACCGTTAGAAAGATTTGAACACTCAACTACTTTGCCATCATCAACCAATACACTTAAAAGAGTTAAAGCTACCTTTTCGCCATCCCACTCATTGCCGTTACTTGTCGTTGCGCTAATTACAACTTTAATCGGCTGAATTTTATTATAACCATCCGGTGCTTTTGTTTCCTGTAAATAATATGTTCCATCTTCTAATCCGGCAATTACAATCTTCTGGTATGCATCACCTGCACTTGTTGTTGATAAAGTAGTACCATACGCTCCTACTGCGCCTTCGGTCCATAATCTATCCTGAGGAGCAGCAAATCCTGTAACTTTTCCGTTAGCAACATTTGCATACGCATATTTCGTTACAGAGCCTTCTACTACTTCTTTATACAGCTTAAACTCCGCTCCCTTTAAATAAGCTTTGCTTACTGCATCAACTTTATCCACGTCTAACTCATATGTGTAAACAACTACTTCATCCTCTGGGGTGGTTGTTACATTCCCAGCGCTTTCATCATTTGGGTTGTTAGAGAATGTTAACGTTGCACTATTCACATTGCCATCTGTACCCATATCTGCAGCTGCAGTTAATTTCGCTGTGTATGTTACAATAATATAACCACCACTACTAGCAGTAGGAACTGCAGTTTTCAAATTTTCAAAGGTAATTGTAAAGTTATGATTAGTATCGTTATCAACACTTACTAAACCAGCTAATGAAATCTCAGTGCCACTCTCAGCATTCACGCTGGAAGCATAATATGCAGAAAAGCTACTTTCATCGACTTCAAATTTAGCCCCAAATTTATCGGTAAACTGATAATAATACGTTGAATAATCCGCATAATTCTCAGGCAAGGAGCCGATCAATTTAAATTGAATTGGATCACCAATGCTGTAATCTGCTACATCATTATATCCAATACCGTATTCATTATCAGGTTCAGTATAATCTTCTTCATATACCTTTTTCACTATCTCCGGCACATCGGACTTGCGGGCAATTACTGCATCCGTTCCAGCCAGCTGAACAATAAATTTTGTGTAAGCGTCTCCACTGCTTACGTTACCGTTATCTTTTACAAGATAATAGCCATCTGCTAAACCGGTAATCTCATATCCCATTTCAGTAATTGAAGAATCGGGATTTAAATCTTTATGCTCACTGAGAGTTCCGCTTACAGTAGTAGTTAAATTATTGCTGATTACTGCCGCAAATGCATCCAGATTGGCCGAATCATCTCCATAGTGTGCCAAAATTTCTGCCGCTTTTTCTGCTGTCTGGTCTTCAGCATTTGTTACTTTTGAAAAATCCGCTCCTATTGTAACATCAGCAGCTAATTCTGTCCAAATACTATTATTATCTACACCATCGCCCCATTGAATATCTGACAATGTGTTCTTCCCGTTTGATAATGTACCTGAAAAAATTTGATATGCAGCATAATTATGCCCACTCGTATCATCCTTAATCTTAATCGTACGCATTCCAGTTGCCGCAAACCCCGGCACCGCCATCGCCAGCACCATAACCAGTGTCAAAACAACACTTAAAATTTTTCTGAATTTCTTCATGCTCTTCTTTTCCTTTCCCTTTTATTTGTGTAGGTTTTCTTCTTTCCTCCTCTTTTCAAGACCGCCTGGCCCTACTGATCCGGGTGGCCTCTGTTCGTTACCCTTCTCACTTTTTCTCCTCCTCATTTTTCAACAACTGTTTTCATTGAACCATGCTGTTTTATCCCCAATCAGCGTCATTCTTCCTTCCGTTTATTTCTTCCCCAGATCTGAATTTCTGTACCAAACATCGCTAAAAGAAGTAAAATCCAACCAAAACGCTCTGCCATAATATAACCAGGTCCGCCGGTTTCCGGGAGTTCCGGCAGCTTCACATTTGTAACATTCCAGGCCCATTTACCGTTACCCGAAGCGATATTGGTTCCATTTACACTTACAGAAACCTCACTATTTTCTGTTCCCAACCATCCATATCCGGTTTGAGATAACGGTTCTACCTTAACTTGAATCAGGATCGGTTCTTCCAAAAGCTGGTAACCATCTGCCGTTGCTGTTTCTCTCAATAAATAGTTACCGTATCCCAATGTTGGTAAATTTAAAATATGGCTTGAATCGTCCACTGAAATTTCGCTTACCAATGGCGCTAACGGTCTTCCCTGTTCATCTTTTGCATAATCCCATGTTCCATTTGCTTCATCCCAGACTGCCTTATAAAGACTGAATTTTACCTTCGAATATTCGGTTCCTCCAGAAGCCAGAGTCTTTGTAACTGCCAGCAAAGCACCGTAACGATCCAAATCAGGATCGCCGATTTGATCCTTAGAAATTATCTGCTGCTTACTTTCAGTATCTATATAGGAAAATTTAACATCAGCATTTGTCTGATAAATTCCATTTTCAGATGGTGTCTTGTAATCATCATTGATCTTTACGTATACAGAATATTCTTTTTCTGCAACCGGAATATCACCAACAGCAATCGTGACCTCATCCCCATCTACAGCTACTCCTTGGCTGTTTTCTAAATCATATTCATCTAACTCAGTTGAACTTAACGGGGTGAAATATTCCGATATTTCGTCTACAAATCGGCCTTTCGTTCCAACCTTTTTAAGTCCATCTACGATTCCCAGAAGTGTTTCCAATAAATCGCTCATATCATTCACGTCTTTGTAGTATTGATCAGAAGGCTGATTGCAGATTGCCTGAATCGTTTCTTTATCACCATCCTGTAGCTGAATACCTACGGAATAAATTGTTACACCCTTCTTTTTTAGTTCCTGCGCTGCATCGACTGCTCTGCCATGTTTATCATACTTCGTGTTCGGCTTTCCATCAGAAATGAATATGATATAGGTTGGCCTGCTTGGATTCTGTCCGATAATATTTGCTGCCGTTTCCAAACCTTCCGTATAATTCGTTCCGCCATATGCATCCGTTGCATTAATCGCATATTCAAGATAATGATCCTGAGTTTCTGAAGCATATGTTTGGAAGCCCACATAACTCTCTGTATGATTCTGCGGAGAATATCCCACGTCTCCGGTATTTGCATCATTTACTAATTGCCTATACGCCGAAAACGGGACATATGCCACACGATTATTGCCGTTTTCTGTAAGCAGTGAATCAATAATCGCTTCTGCTGCCGCTCTGGCCCCACTCTCCTCCTTCATTCGCTCCGGGAAATGATCATTTGATAATCGATAACTCATGCTTCCGGATTTATCCAATACGATAACAACATCAATTCCGCCTTCTTCCGGAATGCCGCTTACTGTAAAATCAATTCTGGCAATTCCTTCATCATAATTCACCCAGGTGGCGTCTTTTTTCGCCGTTACCTTTCCTGCATCTGCCTTATCCGCATCCTCATTTCCCTTTCTATCTGCGAAATCCGTATTGTACAAAGCATAAATCGTTGTTCCGGCACATGCATATGTATCTTCTTCAAATTCCGCATCTTTATAAACCCATCCGGAAAACGCTGCTCCGGTTAATGCTGGATCAGAAGGCCAATCAACAACTACAGGATTTATATTGCTTACTAATTCCGCTGTGTATGTCTCTGAACCGTCTGAAAATTCTCCGTCATTGGCAGAAAACGTAACTGTATTATCTTGTGTAAACACAAAATGAATTTCAGGATTTGAATCATCTCTGTCGAT
>CALWXT010000201.1 GCA_944385575.1 uncultured Flavonifractor sp.
GAAAGGAACGACATAACATGAGCCTTACACACTTGTCTTTGTTTTCTGGAATAGGAGGCCTTGACCTTGCGGCGGAAATGGCCGGTTTCCGCACAGTCGGGCAGTGTGAATGGGCGGATTATCCGACAAAGGTGCTGGAAAAACACTGGCCGGACGTGCCACGCTGGCGGGATATAAGAACACTGACGGGAGAAAGTTTCCATGAAAAGACAGGATTGCGAACAGTTGACGTTATTTCCGGCGGGTTCCCCTGCCAGCCGTTTTCCGTCGCCGGGAAGCGAAGAGGCAAGGAGGATGACCGTTACCTCTGGCCTGAAATGCTTAGAGTTATATCGGAACTCCGGCCCGCTTGGGTCGTTGGTGAGAATGTTGCTGGGATCGTCAATATGGCGCTCGACCAGGTGTACGCTGATCTGGAAAACGAAGGTTACGCCGTCCAAGCGTTTGTTATTCCGGCTTGCGCCGTTGATGCATCGCACAGAAGAGACAGAGTGTGTATCTTGGGCTGGGGACAATCAGAGAGCAATTTATTTTATACCAACGCCAAGGGCGCAAAATATAAAGACATCGGAAAAAGCAAAAAGGGAAAGCAAAAGCAGCCCTGGATTAGTCGATTACATACAAATGTTTCCGACACCAAAAGCACAGAATTGCAGGGGAGACGGGAAACCACACGGGAATGGAGGGCCAAGTCTGGATGTAGTAGCAGGAGGAGCGCTCAACCCGGATTGGGTGGAGTGGCTGATGGGATTTCCCGTTGGATGGACAGAGGTATGAGCGCTCCTGGATGCTGGATGGACGAGCCGGATATACCGAGGATCACCTCAAAAAAGGAACACCGCGCAGACCGGCTGAAATGCTTGGGGAATGCCGTAGTCCCCCAGCAGTTTTACCCGGTATTCCAGGCCATAGCGGACATAGAGAGGGGTTTTGTACATGGATGACATCAAATTAGCCATGCTCGGCAATAAAGAGGCGGCGAAGCGGCTGACGGATGCGGGGGTGTTGGTGCCGTGTCCGTGGTGTGGGAAGATGGTAGTTCGCGCTGGGACGATAGCGGAGCATGAGTACATGGATGAAGATGCTCCTGGCTATGATTGGTGCGCCACCCACTATGACGCTGTGTGTGATGCAACGAATGGTGGATGCGGTGGGCATACAGGCCCATACAAGACCGAAGATGAAGCCCGCCTCGCCTGGAATACCCGCGCACCGATTCTGAGCGCGGAGGAGATGCTAGAGAGAATGGAGGCCAAGCCATGAGCATGACGTGGAAAGAAGCTATCAAGCAAATTGAAAGCCTATTTGAGCACTGCGAGGCCATGATGACTAGCGACGAGCCGGTGTGGAGCCAGGATTGCGAAGCGCTGAAAGTAGCTCTCTCTGCCCTGCGAGGCCCCACCAGGGAGCAGGTGGAACGAGTGTGGAGGGGTGAGTGGATCGCGTATCTTGATGGAGAGCACATTATGCCGGAAAGATATTATAGTTGCTCAAAATGCGGTGGCAGAGGACACCTAAGCAAGAAGAATTTTTGCGATTTCTGCGGCGTTCCCATGACAGACAAGGCCGTGGACATGGTGATGGAGAGATTGGAGGCGCTGGGATATGGCAAAGATGATTGATGTAGAACCGTTGATAATTGCTGTAGAATCAGCGTACAGGCTAGCGTCCAGCTACGGGCTGGGGGGGACTGCGGAGGGGCTGCAAATAGCGCTAAAGCAAATCAAACTCCAGCCTGTATGGGACTTGGAGAGACTTAAGGAGGCGCTGAAAGATGGCAAGGGCGATTGATGCTGACCGGTTGGCGGATGGCCTGAAGCTGCACCGCCAGCCAACAGACCAAAAGCATGAGGCGGATAGGCAGTGGGCCGTGGGCTACAACGCCGGACTTGATCGGGCACTGCATAGCATTGCATATGCGCCCACCATCACCCAGCCGAACGAGCCGTTGACTCTAGATGAACTCGGAGAAATGAGCTATACAGACTGGGTGTGGCTGGAGTTTCCCGGGGAAAAGCCAAGCGATAATTGCTGGGAACGAGGTTGGAAAGCCTATAGGTTATATTCGCACGAGAGATACGGCGTGTCATGGATTGCCTACCGCTGCCCGCTGAGGAGGTGCTAAAAGATGGCAGTACGACCGATTGACGCTGATGAATTAGAAATGTTCCCCTATTCAGAAGGGGCTGGAACGGAAGAGCAGATATCAGAGTGGATCGAACAGACGGGGCTTTCCGAGGATGATACTGCAAGCAGAGCAAGAGATTTGTGTTGGAAGGTCATTGAGGGATTTATCAATGTGGTCAAGACACAGCCCACCCTCACCCAGCCTCCGATAACAGGCGATACTTCGGATGGGTACCACACGTTCAACGAGCTGTATCGCCATAGGGCAATCTTATTCAGTGTAATTTGCAATGAGAGGCCCGATGTCGCCTGGAAATCCAAACGGCACCACGACGGCACTATGTACGATGGTATGTTCATTGTGGGCATTGACACGCCGGAGGGACAGGCAACATACCACTACGACATAGAGCCGTATTGGAACTTGTTCCGCGTTAAGGAGCTTGAGCTGGCTCCGGAATGGGACGGGCATACTCCTGGTGAGGCGATTCGGCGTATTGGTACCCTCACCCAGCCGAACGAGTGGGTGAGCGTATATGACCGGCTGCCGGAACCCGGGGAACGAGTGCTTGCTACAGACTGCGGATTTGTTGGAGAGTTTTACATCAACAAGCGTGGGAAATGGCAGCGATACAACGTTAATTGTTCTGAATTGCTTATGGCATTGGACATTCTGTATTGGATGCCCCTTCCTGCGCCGCCTGACCGCCGCCCGCCGGAGGGAGAGGAGGAAAACTGATGGAGATTGAAAAGCTGATAAAACATATGCGAGAAGAAGCGCAGGATTATCGGAGTGGCCGAACGCTGGGCCGCGCTTTTGCAGATGCAGAAGACGTTTTGGATGAAGCCGCCACCGCCCTGGAGCATCTCCAATGGGCGTGGGACGATTATAGATGCGAACACGATATTTCAGATATTGTCACAGACTGGATGCCTTTACCCAGTCCGCCAAAGGAGGAATGAGTATGGAACGGTTGACCAAAAAAGTTGATGGAGTGTGGACTGCCTTGTGTAAATATGGGAGCTCTCCATACCCAGTCGTTACACAAGAGATTATAGACCGCCTCGCCGCCTACGAAGACACGGGCCTCACTCCCGCAGAAGTCCAGGTCATGCGGTGGATTCCTGTGGAGGAGAGGCTGCCGGGGGATTCGGACGGTGCGGTGTTGCTTACAAATGGGAAAACTGTCATCTCTGGGTATCGCAATCAGCTGTTTGGGCTGGATGGGCAACATGGGATTTTTGTTCCAGCGATCAAGAAAGGCGGAGGCTATATGCAGGTCACCCACTGGATGCCTTTACCAAAACTGCCAAAGGAGGGGACCAATGGAAAACATTAAGCAAAAATTCTTGTTCGAATTAGAGCCAGGAGAAACCGTAGTTTTCGATGGCCACGAATGGTGGTTTGCGGGTGTATTGGACGGAAAAGCTAGACTTTGGCCCAAAGAAGACTTTGACATGACCCAGGAGCAGGTGCTCACCCTTTATAAAAAGCTGAGCGCCTCACCAAATGGGGAAATCCCATATATGGAGTTCAAAGCCATTTTAGAGGGCAAAGACCTGGATATTGAGCCGAAAGGAAAGCCGTATGAAAGTGCATCTCTTTTCTGCCTCTCCCATGACGTACAAAGTCCAGAACTCAAAGTCCCCCCTCATATCCCTGGTGCAAAGTGGTGGGTTCGCTCCCCTGAGCTCGACCAGTGGCCTATGGAGGGCCCTTCCTGGTACCAAGAGGCCCAAGACAGATTTCATGCGGGAATCATGGGTAAGATGCAGCGCGGGAAAGCCTATTTGTACCAGCTCTACACCACCTGCTTCTTGGAGTTCGACACGCTGGAGGAGGCCGAGGCCTGTTACGAGTGGGCGGAGGAGAACGTCCTGTACTTCGGCTATGACCCTGTGAGCATCATTGACACCAGCAACCCCGCGGACGTAAAGCGCTGGAGAAATTTTCTGGAGGATGAAGCTGTAAAGGAGGCCTCCCATGATTGACCAATGCCAATTTTGCGTCTTTGGCCCCAAGATGCTGGATAAGTGCGAATATTACCACCTGCCGGAAGCCATGCGGGGCGAGTGCTGCCAATACTGGGACCTGTTCCGGCGGGTAGGAGAATTGGAAGATAAAAAGGAGGCGTTATGAAACCAATACTTTTTCTTTTCGTGATCATTGCTGTGTTTATGTGGCTGACAATTTATT
>CALWXT010000202.1 GCA_944385575.1 uncultured Flavonifractor sp.
CGTTTCCTGTGTATCCCCGGAAGTCCCTGTCTCAATCTCCTGGCCCTGATAATCCTCCGGGTAGATGAAAAATAGATTCACGGTCTCTTGCTGGTCTTCCCCCTGTTCCTCCGGACGCAGATACGTCTCCAGAAGAGCCCCCGGTTCCTCCAGTTTCTGATAACCTTCTGCTGAAATCCGGACCCTCCTTTTATGCAGATACCGGTCACTGTCAAACGTGCAGCGGCCCAGACTGTCCGTAGTCCGGGAAACCAACGGTATATCCAGAAAAGGCGTATTCCACAGCAGAGACACTCTCGCCCCCTCAACCGGACTGCCGGTGACTGCGTCCAGCACCTGGATGCTGCACAGAGAAATCGTATTTTCCGCCTCCCGTACGTCTTCTCCGGAAGCCGTTTCAAAGGGAATTCCCGAAGCAGCAAGGGCCGACCTCACTTCTCCCACCTGGGCCGCCGTCATATGGCCCTGCCGTTCCAGAGCCTGAGCCGCGGCATCCATTGCCTCTGCAAAATCCGGATACTCCGCCGGATCGGTAAGGAGAAAAAGCGTCCGGTAAAGAAGCAGTGACAGCTTCCTTACCGCAGTATCCACATCCATTCCTTCCTGCGTCCTCCAGAATTCCCAGATCCGGCTCATCATATTTGTCAGAATCGTTCCTCCGTCATGCCCCTCTGTGTTTTCACTAAAATATTGATAATGATAAATCTGGCTCCCGTCTTTTCCCTTATCCTTTTCCGGTTTCAGCTTCCGTTCTTTCGGGCTGACAGCCGTGTTGATCCAGTCCGGATCCTCGCCGGAATAATAAGCTTCCATCATCTCCGCAAATCCGTCACTGTATCCTTCCATCACCGCATTGGTTCCATAATTCCCCAGAAAATACTGGGTTACCAGATGGGTGTACTCATGGCCCACCAGATTCCAGTCTTCCGTATGAGCCCAGATTCCCGTGCAGATCACCGCAAAATCTCTGTTCTCCACCCAGGCCTCCGAATGCCAGGGATTAAGGCGGTCGACGCCTCCGTCAAAAGCAGAATCATATAAAATACGGATAGCGCCGTTTGCATCGTCAAAACCTTCCCGTCCCAGCACTTCCCTGAAAAAATCATAGCTCATGGATGCCATAACATATGCCTGGATGCCCTTTACTTCCGGCTCCTGATTCTGGGAAATGATCGTCTGAATCTCATCCTGAGAGTAAGAGACCACTTCTACTGCCCCGGATTCGCTGAAGCTTTTCCCGCCCATTCCTTCATACAGATACAGGCCCTTCCGGCTATCCTGCATCTGATATCCATTTCCATCCGGTGCATTTTCTGCATAAAACCAGTGCTGTACTTTTCTATCATGGCTTTGCGGGTAGAAACTATATCCCATCTTGGTCTGTTCTCCAGACTCTGCCTCCGATGCCAGATCCACTTCCCAAAGGATCTCCCCGTTCTCTGCATCAATGAGAATCTCCCGGACAGCCAGATCCCCCGCCTTCAGCCGTCCCAGATAAGCCAGATGCCCTTCGCCCTCTTCATCCACAAAGATGGTCAAAGGCGTTTCCTGGTCTTTTTCAAAAACAAACCCATCGCCGGCATATCGTTCTGCCGCCTGCTTAAGCCCTTCTTCATCCAGGCCGGGCTGCGTATCCACCTCTCCCAGTTCCACGTAATTTCCTGCTGCCAGGTCTGCATTTCCCTGTTCATCCGTTACAATGGAGACTCCATGGCGGTAAACCGGGATCCCCTGATAGATCTGATCCATCCGGTAACACACCACGCCCTCCGACTCCGCCAAAAATCCCTCTGAAAGGACACTGTCAGAATCCCCTTCCTCAGCGCTTCCGCACAGCCCCAGACGAACGGCCGCCTCTTTTGCCTGGGAGAAATCAGAAACCGGGATCTCCTCCGATACCGCCGTCACGCTGCCGGATCCCGTCTGTTCTCCTGTCTCATCCGGACGGCTGCCAAGCAGATCCAGGACCGCTGTCCGGATTTCCTGAAGTATCCCGCCTCCGGCCAGTTCCTGCATTTTGCCGTTCTCCCGGACTTCCCCGATCATATCTCTTAACTGGCAGCCCGTACCAAGAAACAGCGCCAGCGTGAACGGAAGCAGCATTTTAATTCCTTTTCTCATCCTGTTTTTCATTCTTTGATAACCTTAATATAAAATCAGATCCGTTGCATACTGATTCTGATAAACGTCCGTAATCATATAGCGATAGCAGATCGCAGTATCGCCAAATTCCTCGTAGCTGATGGTCAGCCCGTCTCCCACCGTTATGGGTTCGGAAATGACCACCTCATCCTTTTCCTCATCATCCCAGTCGTAGAGAAGGTAGCAGAACTCCACCACATCATCCCGCCGAAAATCGAGAAGCTGAGGCTGTGTATACAATGCTTCCTCCTCGTCCTCTCCCAGGTAATATCCCAGAACAACACCGGAAGGATACTCCTCATCCCAGTAAAGGACGATCTCGATATAGTCATCCCCGTTCAGCAATGCCGGCACCCGGCCAAACTGGTAGGCAGTTCCGTCCTGGAAATTCCCCAGCTGGTCATGGTAATAGGTGACCTTCTGTCCGTCTAAAGCCACCCAGCAGCCATCGTAATCCACGATGAGGCTCGTCCCCGAATAAGTATATCTGGCGTCCTGCCCCATATCCATGAATCCGCCATCGTCCATCAGGAACACTTCCAGTGTAATGTCTGAAATAATGTCCCACTCCTCATCGGTAAATTCCAGGTAAGTCCCCGACTCGTCCACAGCCGCTATCGCCTCTCCATCCAGCTGCACCAGCACCTCCTGCTCCTGCTCCGCCAGCTGGTCATTATACCAGGTCTCGCCTTGGTAATCCTGGTATCCGCTTCCCCCTCCGAGTCCAAACAGATATCCCACCGCGCTTTCCACCAGCCCCGCCTTGCCCTGCTGGATTCTCTGGCCCATGTTGGTCAGCGTGGCAAAATCCGAGAAATATCCCTGATATTCCTTATCCTCCATCCCCAGAAGCTCCAGCTCCTCCAGCATATAGCTGTAAATAGCCGGGTAGCGGTAGGGGTAATAGATGGCAATCCCATTGGAATTGGTCACATTGCTCCTGGTGTATACCACCACATCCTTTAAGGCATCCTCCACCAGGTCTGTGGCCTCCCTTCCGGCCCAGTCCTCCGCCAGCTGTATGAAATGCTCCAAATCAATCTGGTCGAAGCCCCCTTGGCCGTAATCCTTGGCAAGGCTTCTGGCATACAAAAATCCCTGATAGTTTGCCGGAAGCCGGTAGCGGATGCCGGAAAAGTACGCGCACAGGGCCTCATACAGAGCCGGCACCTTCTCTAGCTCCAGCATGGACATGGTTCGGGGTGCTGCGACGGCTGCCTCCCCATCCATATATTCACTAATGATCCGTTTCCCAATCTCCTCCGTGTCCATGGCAGGATGCTCTCCCAGAGCGCTCAGCCATCCCGTATAGGACAGACCGTCGCCGGGAGCCGTCTCCTCCGAGGCAATCATATAATCTCCATAGGGAGCGAGGGCATAGGCGATTTCCACCGTGCTCATAAGGCAGGCGTCAAAGGCGATAAAGTCGAATTTTACCCCTGCATCCGCAAAGGCCTCCTGCAGCTCGCTGACCCGCATGCTCTCATCGGGAAACATTTCATCCTTTCCAAATCCGGACACCGTACCGCCGCCGTGATCCCATAATATGATTCCGTACCGGTCCGCCGGGTATGTCCTGGTTCCCCAGGAAATAAAATCCGTCAGCGTCCTGGGATTGACCATGCTGATGGTTCCCACATCTTCTCGGTCTTTTATCATTCCATCCTGCAAAAGGAAACGCTGTACCGTCTGCCCCGTGAGGGCGGAAGCCTGCCAGCTCTGGGAGCCTCCCACCTCCGCCACCACCTTCACCTGGTCTCCCAGGTCAGAGGAGGCAATCTCCAGCAGATCCAGGCTGGCCAGGCCTGCCTGGGTCTCCAGATCGGAGCCGATGCAGTAAAACAACAGCGTAAAGGTGGCCGTATCGTCAGAAAGGAGCCTCTCCTCCTTTTCCGCCTCCTGGGTTTCCTGCACCTGCACAAATTCTCCCTTTGAATTGATCTCCATATCCGCCGGCGCAATTCCCAACAAAATCAGTATCGTCAAAATAAATCGTTTCAGCTTCAGCAAAATCCTCCCTCTCTTCCTTTATTCTCCCATCCATTCCTGCAGAAACGCCTCCACCTTGTCCCAGTCAAAGATCTCCGACAGGGGGCGTTTCACCAGATCCTCAAGTTTCATATCTCCCAGCACACTTA
>CALWXT010000203.1 GCA_944385575.1 uncultured Flavonifractor sp.
ATTTTGTCACCCTGTTTTTATAAATAATCTTTATGTAAGACTGGGTGTCTTTGTAAGAAATATCATGAACATCTACAACATCCGCCAGCATATTTTTGACAATGAAGTATGCTTCCTTCTCTTCTTCAGTAGTGATAATTTTCGATTCAGAGGATTCATCTTCGATTGACTGTTCTTCTTTAGTAGAAGTAATCGGAGTAGGCTCTTTGGATACGGTAACTGTTCCACCTGAACCACCCAGCGCGGTCTTGATTTTATCATTCATCATTTCGCTGATTGATTCATTCAATGCGTTCTGAAGGATAGGTCTGAACTTGTCAATAACTGCCTGAGTTTTTTGTCCGGTATAACAGCCTTGGAGGAAAAGACGGGTAAAATCATCAGACGGGTTTGCCAATTCTTCCGAAAAGCGCGTCTTAAATTCCTGCATATATTTCAGCTCAGAAGCGGAGCTGAAAATAGATTCAACATCAAATTCTGATTTGCTGAATTTAGCAAGTTCAGTAACCTGGCTTTCCCGGATGCTGAGAATGTTGATTGTCAGGAAAGGATCTTTGTCCATCTTGTTCTGGTTTTCCAGATCGGTATAAAAGCGATAAACAATACCGTTTGTAAGAATCCCGAATTTTGCTTCTGTTGTTCCAAAGTAGCGGAAAAGCTGTGAAGAATGATTGTCCAGTTTCTCGGTTACCGCTTTGCACTCTACCAGAATAGCTGGTTTTCCATCTTTAATAATGGCATAATCGACTTTTTCGCCCTTTTTAATACCAACATCTGCGGTATATTCGGGGACAAACTCCTGCGGGTTAAAGACATCGTATCCCAGCATCTGAAAGAAGGGAACAACCAAACTCATTTTTGTTGCCTCTTCGGTCTGAATGGTTTCTTTCAAGGATTCGATACGTTTTGCAAGCTGCTTGATCTGATCAACAAGTTCCATAACAATTCCTCACTTTTATATTAGTATTGAATAGTAACAGCCCTTAAAACTCCTAAAATATGTGCACGACCATAGTTTGAATTGAATTCACGTGAATCAAGAACTATAGGTTCATAGTTTGGATTTTCAGGAATTAAAACGACAGTTTTTCCTTGTTTTCTGAATCTTTTAAGCGTAGCATTTTCTTCATCTACCATGCAGGCGACAATATCACCATTTTCTGCATAGGATTGTGAGTGAATCAAAGCCAAACTTCCATCTGGTATGCCCGCATTGATCA
The DNA here is from genome assembly GCA_944385575.1 of uncultured Flavonifractor sp. Lineage (GTDB taxonomy): Bacteria > Bacillota > Clostridia > Oscillospirales > Oscillospiraceae > Flavonifractor. The sequence goes on from CALWXT010000203.1 coordinate 1,221, forward strand.
TAGAATCTCCTGTTACCCGAAGATAAAAATAATCTTCTGCATTCGGCTTATCAATGAACATATACCCTTCAATGTTTTCTTCTGCCATCATTGGATAGCCTGCGCGAATGCAGCCCAGAATTGGCACCAAAGCGCCTACTTGGAGACCGTTCTTTTTAATCAAGATCTTATGTTCATCATCGTGTTTTATAAATCTGGCAGGATTTTCCCCCAGAAGCTCATCAATAGATACTTGAAAAAAATTGGAAAATTGTTGCAGAGTTTCTACATCTGGGATGCGCCTTCCCTGCTCATACATCCCGATTGCACTGGCAGATATATTGAGATTTGTTGCAAGTTCTTTCTGAGTAAGCCCTTTTCTTTCACGCAGATTTTTTATATTTTCTCCAATGAAGCTTTTGGATTTGCACATAATGAACACTCCTTGAAAAAATTATAACACACATTTTGTGTGCTATCAAGAAATATCACAAAATGTGTAAAACATCAAAATTTTGTATTGACATTACACGATATGTGTGATAATATGTAACTACAGAAATACACAATATGTGTTGGATGAAGAGAGGAGTTCAATGAGGAATTTAAAAAAATTCAGAGCAGAAAAGGGAATGTCAAAAAATGATATTGCTCGACTTTTAGGGGTATCTTTATCATTTTACGATAAGATTGAGCGTGGAGAACGAAATCCAAGCTATTCTTTTATTTGTAAATTCAAGTCTACTTTTCCCTCTTCTGATGCAGATGTTATTTTTTTTGGGAATGAATCACACATTTTGTGTAACTCCATTATACTTCCAAAGGACGGTGAAATAAATGTCACAAAACCCCACGAAAGCTGCCGATAATGCCTTTTGTATTGCACGAAAGAATGCGGCAGCGTGGAGCGAAGCACTTAACAGCAGAGAAGGGGCATCCGAACTGCTCTGCATTGACCGGACAAGAATTGCCCGGATAGAACTTGGCAGTCTGATTCCGTATCCGGAAGAAGTTTTGCTGATGGCTGACGGGTATAATGCGCCGGAGCTGCTGAATCATTACTGCTCAACTCTTTGCCCGATCGGGTGCAGAACACAGCAGAAACTGGATGTTGCCGGGCTGGACAGGCTGGTGGTCAAACTGGTATCTGCTTTCCGAAAAGATGACAGTCTGGGAGATATCCTGCTGGACATTACCGAAGACGGCGTGATATCCAAAGAGGAAATGCCGCAGCTGGAGCATGTTCTTTCACAGCTGGGTCGTCTGGAAAAGATCATCGGAGAGCTGAAACTCTGGGCACAGAAAAATATTCAGGAAAGCGAGGAAACGTCATGAGAGACGACAAACCATACTATGAGCTTCGCAAAGAAATGTCAGGATGTGGCGCTGTCCAAAAGGATATTGCAGAAGCGATTGGAAGGGGATCATCTTATGTTTCAGATCGTATGAGCTTAAAGAACAAGAGGGGATTCAGTGTAAAAGAAGCGTATCAGATTCTTGATCTTCTGGAACTTCCTCATGATAAATTCAGCTTCTACTTTCCAAACTACAATAACTGAAAGAGGGGATACTGATGAGCGAAAATGACGAACAGATCATCTGGGCGTTTGAACGGGCTGAAAGAAAACAGCAGCGGTTCTATCCCGGCGATGATGAAATGCTGGCTATTCTGTATCAGGAAGAGCTGGAAGGGCTGCTTTTCAGCAATTACCTTATGATGAAAGGAAGATCGAAATGATTATTACAATCGTGACCCGCAAGAAAACCAGACGTTTTCAGTCCAGACGGCTGAAACCCTGGGTTCGTACCTTTATCGGAATGCTGACGGCAGTCGGTGCCGCTTCGATGGTCGGGTACGGCATCAACTATGGCGCTGTTACCCAGCAGGAAATTCATCCGGCAATCTGGCTTGTTCCGATTTACACCGTCATTACGCTGGCTACCGGCTGGATGATTCGGAAATGGTGCGAGGAAGTTCGCCGGGAAATGATTGGAAAGCGGAGAAACGCACGTCGTACTCCGGCAGATAGGGTGAACGGGTATGGCAAAAGCGCATGAAAAAAGCGCCGCCCTGCTGGCACAGGACGACGCAATAAGAATAAAATCCTTACCCTTTTATTATAGGGTATCCGATGCAATCTGTCAAGGAAGGAAGACGGTCAGATGGTCAGGTACATAACAGGGAAATGCGCCTGGTGCGGCGAGGAGATTTACGAGGACGAGCGGGTCTATGATCTGCAAAACCGGCTGTACCATGCGGAATGTGTGGAGCAGGAAATGACCGTTTTGCAGGTATTGAAGTTGTTGGAAGTTGGAAGTTTTGACGCCGAAAGAGAGGGTGCATGATGGAAAATCAGATTGTAGTTATGCGGCAAGCTCCGATTATCGAAGAGCACTTAGCGGATGCAAAAAACGAAGTAATTGCCAAGACCGAGTTTGCCAAAAGTCTTATCTGTACTGTTGATAGCCTGAAAAAAGTAAAAGAAACAAGGGCTGAGCTGAATAAGGATTTTGCATATTTGGAAAGTGTGCGAAAAGAAATCAAGCGAGCGATTTTGTTACCGTATGAAGAGTTTGAAAGAAAATATAAAGAATACATTGCAACACCGTATAAACAGGCAGACAGCGACCTGAAAGCCAAAATTGCCGAGGTGGAAGACGGTATCAAACAGCAGCGGGAAGCAGAGGTAATCGCTTACTTTGATGAGTACAAAGCTGCCCGGCATGTGCCGTTTATCCGGTTTGCCGACAGCGGTATCACGGTCGGGCTGTCCGGGTCGAAGAAGTCGTTGAAAGAACAGGCTGCCGCGTTTGTCGATAAGGTTGCTGGCGACGTGGAATTTATCCAGAGAACCCAGCCGGATGATGCAGACGAGATATTGCTGGAATATCGGAGTAGCCTGAGTGTCACCTATTCGGTCGATAAAGTCCTCCGCAG
>CALWXT010000204.1 GCA_944385575.1 uncultured Flavonifractor sp.
AAATCGGTGTCCGTAAGTACCTTTTGGGCGTAGCGGAGCCGGTCGATGGCACCGTCCCGATCGGAAAGGTATTCGCCCAGGACTGTCAGAAACAGTTCTTTCAGGCGCTCCTCGGTCAGATGAGGCGTTTCGCACTTGTGATCTCCTTTGAATTTGCCGTTGCATTGCCAGATGACACGGCGGTAGCGATCGGTGGAGTGCCAGGTTTTGGAACCAAAAATATCTCCGCAGTCGCCGCAGATGATCTTTCCGGAGAACGGGCTTGTCTGGCGATGCCGTTTCCGGCTGTTTTTGCGCCGCTCCAGTTCGTTCTGAACCTGTGCCCATGCCCAAGGCTCTATAATGGCAGGGTGACTGTCCTCCACATAGTACTGCGGAACCTCTCCCTCGTTGATTTTGGTCTTCTTCGTGAGAAAGTCCACGGTGAAGGATTTTTGGAGCAGCGCGGAGCCTTTATACTTTTCATTGCGCAGAATGCTTTCCACGGTTGCTCTCTGCCAGACAGTCTTTTTACCCGGCGTTGGGACGCCGTCGTTTGTCAGTGCGGCGGCGATGGCGTTGGTAGATTTCCCCGCGAGGAACTCCCGGTAGATGCGTTTGATAATCTCCGCTTCTTCGGGGACGATCTCCGGAAGTCCGTCCGACCCCTTGCGATAGCCCAAAAATTGACCATAGGGAATGCTGACCTTGCCGTCGGAGAACCGCTTTCGCTGACCCCATGTGACATTTTCGGAAATGCTTCGGCTTTCCTCTTGAGCAAGGCTGGACATAATGGTGATAAGCAGTTCACCTTTGGAGTCAAAAGTCATGATATTTTCTTTCTGGAAGAAACATTCACACCCCACTTCTTTCAGCTTGCGGATGGTAGTCAGGCTGTCCACGGTGTTTCGTGCAAAACGGCTGACGCTCTTGGTGACAATCAGGTCGATTTTCCCCGCCAGCGCATCCCGGATCATGCGGTTAAAGCCCTCCCGGCGCTTGGTGTTAACGGCACTGATCCCCTCGTCGGTGTAGACCCCAACGAAATCCCAATCCGGATTGTCCTGGATAAACCGTGTATAGTAGTCCACCTGAGCTTCGTAGGAGGTGAGCTGTTCCTCACTGTCCGTGGAGACCCGGGCGTAGGCCGCCACCCTGCGGCGCACCCGCTCTTTGGCGGGCATTTTGGTGTGAAGGTTCAGTGTGGCGGGTATGACAGTGACATTTTTAGCTTTCGGCATGGTCTTTCTTCCTCTCTCTTGTCTTTTCGCCAGCTGCCCGGCGCATCTCCTCTGTCCAACTCTCCGCACGGGAGCGGTCCTGCCAGCGTTTTACGGCTTTTGTCCCGTCCTTGAGAGTAAACTCCAACAGGTTGCCGTTTCGGGCAGTAATCGCCGTGATTTCGCTCACAGGCCCCACCTGAGCAGCAACTTGCATCAGCTTTTCTTCCGGGACGGCTTTGGAGGGGCAGAGGGCTTTCCCGTAAGAATTGTAGGTGGAACAGATCCAGACCGGTCCCGTGGCGGTGGTTTTGCGGCGATAGTGTTTGCCGCAGATGGCACAGGTGATAAGGCCGGTAAACAAGGAGAGTTTCCGTGGCTTGGTAGGTGCGTATTTCTCCTTCCTCCGCTGGATCTCGTCCTGAACAGCCTGAAAGGTTTCCGGCGGGATAATGGCTTCGTGGGTATTCGCTGCATGATATTGGGGCAGTTCTCCCCGATTCTTCCGGGTGATTTTGGTCAGATGGTTCTCACGAAATTTGGTCTGGAGAAGGAGATTTCCGGTATAGGCGTAGTTGCGCAGGATCCTGTCCACAGCACTCTTGTGAAAGACGCAGCCACTTTGGGTGGCATACCCTTCCTCGTTGAGTCGCTTGACAATGGCGGCAGTTCCTTTTCCATCCAGATAGTCTCGAAAGATTCCTCTGACAATATCCGCTTCTTCCGGGACCACCACCAGCTTGCCGTTCTCCCTACGGTAGCCCAGCATGAAGAAGCGCCAGGGAATTCCCTGCTCAAAGTTGCGCCTGACGCGCCATTTCTGGTTTTCGCTTGCAGAGAGACTCTCTTCCTGGGCATAGCTTGCCAGGATGGAGAGCATCAGTTCTCCGTCGGCGGTGGCGGTATCGATGGATTGTTCTTCAAAATATACGCTGATGCCCAGGCCTTTCAGTTCCCGGATGGTTTCCAGAAGAGTCACGGTGTTGCGGGAAAAGCGGGAAACGGACTTGGTGATGATGTGGTCTATTTTGCCTGCCCGGCAGTCGGCGAGCATCCGTTGGAAGTTCTCACGGCTGTCTCTGGTACCGGTCTTGGCTTCGTCGGCATACACACCCACATACGCCCAGCCCGGGTGGTGGCGGATGTAGGTGCTGTAGTAGTCCACTTGAGCCGCCAGGGAGTGCAGCATGGTGTCCTTATCACTGGACACTCTGGCGTATGCCGCCACCCGACGGGCTTTTGGTATGGGTGTCGGAAACTGAATTTGCGTTACGGTTCTTGGCATAGTGTCCTCCTTTGTATCAAGTATCGTTTGTACCATATATTGCTCATTTCAGAGAAAATAGCAAGTCCATATCGGCTGTATCTCAAAGAAAGATGCTGTCCTGGGTCATGCCGGCTTTCACGGCGAGAACCCTTTTGGCTCGGTCACGGGTCTGTTCATCCAGTTCTCCCTCACAGCAGCGGTGCTCCAGCATTACCGACAGGATCCGGTACAGGATGAGATCTTCTTGCATCGGCATAGCAGGCGCGGGAGCAGTATTTTCGGTTCCGGTTGCCATAGCTTTCAAACTCCTTTCCACAGTACACACAGGTCAGACGATAATAGGCTTTATGCTGTACCTTTTCCGGGTGGGCGTTCCACCAAGTATTCCGGCACTTGTCGGAGCAGAACCGTTTGGCTTTTCTGCCCTTTACCTGCACGATTGGTTTTCCGCACCAAAGGCACTCTACCTGAAGGACATCTTCCGGAGGGTGGCGGCGCATATAAGAACGGATGGTGTTGACGGAGATCTGAAGGGTGAGCGCGATGTCCATAGCGGACTTGCCACGGCCACGCATCGTGTTCAGCACTTCAATTTGATATTTGGTCATGGTAAAACCTCCTGATTTACTTTTGGGTAATTACCCCTTTGAATTTGCGGTTTTTGTGCGTGAAGCCCCAGGCCGTTGTCCGCTATGAAAAGCGACAGAGATTTTTATCCCCCTACCCCCGGGGTATCCTCCAGCACGGCGGGATTGGTCAGGTAGACCTCCGAGGGCTTCCTCCCCAAGGTCGGGATGCCTTCCGTAGGTTTGAGTGCGATATAGCCATATTCGCACAGGCGATTCAGCACGGGCTGCAGACTTTCGGCGGTCTTGAAACGGCGGCACAGCCGCATGGCATCCCGGCGGGAAAACTCCGTAAGCCGCTCTCGTTTGATGGCGGAGAGCAAATATTGGGCGTTCTTGTTTACGGCATCGGCACCCATGAGGGAATATGCTGCCTTGGCGTGTTCCAGAAAGTATCTGCCGATGGTAACGGCGTTCTCCATGGTTTCTCTGTCGACAGGGTCGAACATGGAGTCCTTGGGATATTTCATGACGTGCAGAATGCCGCTGATACGCAGGACGGAACCCACGAACTTACCCGCCCAGTCGGGGATCTCTGCCAAGTCACCTTTCAGCCGACCTTCCACCTCGTTGAACAAGGTTTCCAGCACTTCCTCGGCTCCATCGTCCAGGCTGATTGGCTGCTGCTCGTTGTCGCTGGAAAGAATGGCCTCAATCAGGTCCCGATACCTGACTCTGACACCTTCCGGGATTGGTTTCGTGGAGAAAGAACGGTTGCCGACGGTGGATTTCGGCATGGAGTAAAGGAACCGGGCAGTCAGACCACGACCACGGAAGGTGTTGTTGCTCATCAGTCCGTTCAGCACTTCCAGCTGCACTGCCAGCACCATGGTCAATGCCGGGTGGATGATGCTTTCGCTGGCTCTGCCGATGCGGTCAACTCGGATGGTATCACCGCTGTGACCTTTGAGGAATACATCGATATTTACATTGCGGCTGTACAGGCCGCTGATGATATCGAAGAT